>JAAYCP010000232.1 GCA_012729695.1 Actinomycetales bacterium
GCGATGCGCTCGAGCTCATCGCCGCCGGAGCCACGGCGGTGCAGGTCGGCACGGCAACCTTCAACGACCCCCTCGCGGCGGTCCGGGTGAGGGACGAGCTGGCCGCCGAGCTGGCCACGAGAGGGTATGCGTCGGTCCGGGACGCCGTCGGCGCCGCCCACCCGCGGTGAGACACGACGATGGTGCCCGAACGCGCACTGGACTGCGCGGAGCAGCACCCACCATCCGATGGCCAGCGCAGTGGGTGCTCCACCGCGCACTGGATCGCGCGGGACCCCACCCACCATCCGATGGCCAGCGCAGTGGGTGCTCCACCGCGCACTGGACTGCGCGCAGCAGCACCCACAACCCGACGACCACCCCAGTGGGTGCTCGACCGCGCATCCCCCGTCCCCCGATGACATCCACCCATGACGCGGTACCGACCGAAGGAGAGAACCAGTGAGCGCATCCGGATTCGGTGAGCGACTGCGGGAGGCGATGGGCGCATACGGTCCCTTGTGCGCCGGGATCGACCCCCACCGGAGCCTTGTCGAGCAGTGGGGACTGACCTACGACCTCGAGGGGGTGGAGCGCTTCGCGATGACCTGCGTCGAGGCGCTGGGGGGCCACGTGGCGGCGATCAAGCCGCAGTCGGCGTTCTTCGAGGTCTTCGGCTCACGCGGGATCGCGCTGCTGGAGCGGGTCATCCTGACTGCTCGCGAGCTCGGCTCGATCTGCATCCTCGACGTCAAGCGCGGCGACATCGGCTCGACGATGGACGCCTATGCCCACGCCTTCCTCGGCCCGGACGCCCCAGCGCCGCCCGACGCCATCACCGTCAGCCCCTACCTGGGGTACGAGTCGCTGCGACCGGCGATCGACCTGGCCCACCAGGAGGGGAGAGGGGTCTTCGTTCTCTGCCTCACCTCCAACCCCGAGGGTGCCGAGGTCCAGCATGCTCTGCGGGACGGCGAGTCGGTGGCCGCCTCCATGGCGAGCGGCGCCGCTCGGGACAATGCCGCCGCTGCGGCCCGCGGTGAGCTCGGCTCGGTGGGCCTCGTCGTGGGGGCGACCGTGGGCGACGCCGTCGACCGGCTCGGGATCGACCTCGCCGCCGTCCACGGCCCCATCCTCGCGCCGGGGGTCGGCGCGCAGGGTGCGACGGGCGAGGACCTGCGACGCGTCTTCGGTGCGGCGCTCCCGCATGTCTTGGCGAGTAGCAGCCGGTCCATCCTGAAGGCTGGTCCCGCGGTGTCCGCCATTCGGGACGCGGCCCAGGTGGAGGCGAATCTCGTCGCGGCTCTCGCGAACTGAGGGTGGATATCGGATACCGTCGCCACTGGGGAGTCGTCAAGCAATCGGCGGCTCCAGACCGCCCGACAGAGACCCGTCCGGCGCAGAATCCGTCAGACACAGAGTTGTCCGCGCAAGGAGTTCAAGAAGTGGCCCTTCCGCCCCTCACCGCAGAACAGCGTTCGGCTGCTCTCCAGCGCGCCACCGAGGCGCGTCGGGAGCGAGCCGCGGTCAAGTCCCGGTTGAAGAACTCCGGAGACTCGATCGAGCAGATCATTGCCGCAGGCAAGGAGAACGACGCCATCGGCAAGATGCGCGTCAGCGCCTTGCTCGAGTCGATGCCCGGCGTGGGGCGAGTGCGTGCCCGCCAGATCATGGACGAGGTGGGCATCGCGCAGTCGCGTCGGGTCCGGGGGCTGGGAGCCAAGCAGACGGCGGCGCTCATCGAGCGCTTCGCCGAGGTCGGCTGACCGCCCTACCGCTTGACCGACCACACGCATCGACTGAC
>JAAYCP010000039.1 GCA_012729695.1 Actinomycetales bacterium
CCCACCCCACGCTCCCCCGCCGGCTGCAGACACGGCCCCAACGCCGCCTCCCGCACCCGCTCCAGAACCCCAAACCCATTCCCCGCCATGCATCAACCCAACCAGGGCGCACTGACAGACCTTGCCCCACACGGGACCAGGAACGCATCACATGTGGACAAGTGATCTGGAGGTTCGCACGTCGCACGGATCAGCTCGTCTTGACCCGAGCTCTGCCAACACCCTCCGGCAGTCCGCTGTCGCGCGGTGCCCACGGCCCAGTGCGCCAGGTGCGACTCCTGCCCGACCGGCCCCCCCGCATACCCGGAGTCGTTGGCAGCAGTGCGGCTTCAGACCCCAACTCCTGCACCCTCGATTGGAAGCCCTCTATCGTCGGTCCATGACCACTCGACTGAACCCCTACCTCAGCTTCGCGGGCGATGCCTCGGCCGCCCTAGCGTTCTACCAGGACGTCTTCGGCGGCGAACTCACCATCAACCACTTCGGCGACTTCGGCACCGACGACCACGGCGTGGGCAACCAGGTCATGCACGGCCAGCTGGAAACAGCGTCTGGCCTCACGCTGATGGCCGCCGACATGCTGCCGGGCGAGACGCTGCGGCCCGGGAACAACCTCGCGGTCAGCCTCAGCGGGGACGCCACCGAGGAAATGCGCGGCTACTGGCAGGCGCTGTCGGACGGAGGGACCGTGACGGTCGAGCTGGCCACCCAGCCGTGGGGCGACGAGTTCGGGATGTGCGTCGACCGGTTCGGGACCTCGTGGCTGGTCAACATCGCCGGGGGCGGCTGACCTACCCATCCGCGCTGCGCCCGGTCGGTCAGGCTGTCCGTACCGGCGGCCCGGCTGCGGGGCCGGCGCGCGGCCTACGACAACGGGCTCGAGACCTGCTGCTAGGCCACCGGCGACGCCAGATCCAGAGCCCGGGTGATCGCCATGCCCGGCCGGTACGCCAGGTGCTCATGACTCCGCGCATCCACCACGGCCAAGTCCGCGCGGCAGCCGACAGCCACCCGCCCGACATCGCTCCGACGCAACGCCCTCGCCGATCCCTGCGTCGCCGCCAGCAGTGCCTCGGCGACCGTCAGACCCATCTCCCGCACCGCCAGTGCGATGACGAACGGCATCGACGACGTATAGCAGGTGCCCGGGTTGCAGTCGCTGGCCAGCGCGATCGACACCCCCGCCTCCAAGAGCCGTCGCGCATCCGGGTACGGCGAGCGCGTCGAGAACTCCACTCCCGGCAGCAGGGTCGCGACCGTCGTGCCCGCCGCACCCGCGAGCGCCTCGATGTCGGAATCACTGAGGTAGGTGCAGTGATCGACCGACGCAGCACCGAGCTCGACCGCCAGCCGCACCCCGGGACCGTGACCCAGCTGGTTGCCGTGCACCCGCATACCGAGTCCTGCGGCCCTCCCGGCCTCAAGCACCCTCCTGGAGTCCTCCTCCGTGAAGGCGTGCGGCGAGTTCGGCTCGCAGAACACGTCGATCCACTTCGCGTACGGCGCACACGCCTGCAGCATCGGCCCGGTCACCAGTTCGAGGTATGCGTCGCGCCCCGACTCGCCCGCCTCCCGGGCCTCTGGGGGGACGACGTGGGCGCCGAGGAAGGTTGTCTCCTCGGTGAACTCGCGGGCGATGCGCAGTGAGCGCTCCTCGTCCTCGACGCTGAGACCGTAGCCGCTCTTGATCTCGACCGTCGTTGTCCCGGACCGGCGCATCTCGTCGATCCGGCGCGCCACGAGTGCTCGGAGCTCGTCGTCGCTCGCCGCCCGGGTCGCGCTCACGGAGACGCCGATGCCGCCGCCGTCATAGGGCTCACCGGCCATCCGCGCGGTGAACTCGTGGGAGCGGTCGCCGGCGAAGACGAGGTGCGAGTGCGAGTCGACGAAGCCGGGGATGAGCGTGGCGCCCCCGAGATCGATGACCGAGTCAGCAGCCGGCGCCTGGGACTGTGGCCCCACCCAGACGACCTGCTCGCCCTCGACCACGACGGCGCCGCGCTCGAGGACCCCGGCCGGGCCAGCCCCGAGGGCCGGGTCGCCCGTGACGACCTCGGCAGCGCCGGTGATGAGGACGCTCACGGACACACCTGTCCGATCGCGGCGGCGAGCATCGGCCCGACCGCACCGATCCGGTGCTCGCCGCCCGCGACGACGTGCTCACCGCCGATGACGACGTCACTGACGTCCTGGTTGCCCGCCACGAAGAGGATCTGCGTCGGGTCCGCACCAGCAGCATGTATGCCGTCGAGCCTGATGGAGATGAAGTCGGCGAGCGCCCCCTCCCGGAGCGTGCCGCCGTCGTCCCACCCGAGGGAGTGGTAGCCGTTCGCGGTCCCGATGGAGTCCAGCGCGCCGAGGGAGAAGCAGCCGCGTTCGAGGGAGTGGAGCCGCTCGTGCATCTCCACCGCCTTGACCTCCTCGAAGGGGTCGACGACGGCGTGCTGGTCCGATCCGATGCAGAGCAGTACTCCTGCGTCGTCGAGGGCGCGCGCCGGGCCGATCCCGTCGGCGAGGTCCCGCTCCGTCGTGGGACAGAGGCACACCACAGTCTCGTGCTCGCCCAGCAGGCCGATGTCGTCGTGGGTCAGGTGGGTGGCGTGGACCGCGGTGAGATCCGGGCCGAGCACTCCCTCGGCCTCCACCAGAGCGGTCGGAGTCATGCCGTAGAAGTGCTCGCAGGCGATGTTCTCCCCCGGCTGCTCAGAGAGGTGGATGTGCAAGGGGGCCGGCCCGTCGGCAGCGCCGCCGAGTCCGGCACGGGCGAACTCGGCAACGGCGCCGAGGTTCTCGCGTGGCACCGCGCGCACGGAGTGGATCGCCGCACCGTGCCTCACCATCCCGGTGGGTCGGAGCGAGCTCACCCTCTCCGTCCACCCCTCGACCGACCCGTCGGAGAACCGTACCTGGGTCTCGTCGAGCGGCTCGTGTCCGGACGCGAAGAGCCCGCCGCGCAGATAGATCGTGTCGAGCAGTGTCATCCGGATCCCGGCTGCCCCTGCTGCCGCCATGAGCGCCCGCCCCATGGCGTTCGGGTCCGGGTAGGAAGCGCCTCCGGGCGCGTGGTGCAGGTAGTGGAACTCCCCCACGACCGTGTACCCGGCGAGCACCATCTCCGCGAAGACCGCCGTGGCGAGGGCCTCGTAGGTGCGGGGATCGAGGGCCCGGGTCACCGCATACATCTGCTCACGCCAGGTCCAGAAGGTGCCGCCATCGGCGTGCGTGCGCCCGCGGAGGGCGCGGTGGAAGGCGTGCGAGTGGGCGTTGGCGAAGCCCGGTCGGACGAGGCCTTCGAGGATGTCGTCGCCCGGCTCGAGGTCGACGCCCTGCTGGATCTCGCAGATGACACCGTCCTCCAC
>JAAYCP010000233.1 GCA_012729695.1 Actinomycetales bacterium
CGCAGCAGCCTCGGACTCGTGGAGTCCCTCGAGTCCCTCGACGAGCTCATCGCCACGCTCGACCCGACGGTGCCGTGGCCCGGGGACGCCGCGGAGGGCCAGCGCGGCCGGGCCGGCTCGCCGCGGATCGTCGCCCTGCCGGACGGTTGGCTGCGCTCCCAGGACTTGGATGAGTCCACCCGGCACCGTCTCGCGGCGGCTGAGCTCTCCGTCAGCGGGGGCTGACGCCGCCGGGTCCGACGACCCGGCGGCGCTGTGCCGTGGGGCTCTGGGAGCCCACTCAGAGAGGCGGCCTGAGGAGTGCGCCTCAGTCAGCCGGCGGCACGTAGCCCGTCGGCTCGTCGCCGAGGTCGACGATCGCGGCCACTGGGCCACCACCGTCAGGACCCTGGTGCGCGGCGGACACGGAGACGAAGACGGCCGGGTCGCCGGTCACCGCGGCGGTGACGCCACCCACGGCCGCCTTGATCTGCCGGTGCCAGTGCACGTCGGAGTCGTCGAGCATGGCGTTGCGGCGGCCGAGGACCATGCCGTCCTGGCTCGCCTCGCACTTGAGGAAGACGTTCACGAGGCGACCCTGCAGGTCGTCCCGGTGCGGGCGCTCCGGCAGGTCCAGGCCGGCGTCCCGGATCGCGTTCCAGATGCCGTCCTGGTCGAGGGCGTGCTTCATGACCGAGTGACCGATGCGGAAGCGCCCGCCGACGCCCGTGGCGTTGCCGACTACGACGACCTGTGCGCGGTCCAGCTCGACACCGGAGGAGCAGGACGCGACGGCGGAGTACTTCGTCCGGTCCCGCATGATGTCGTCGTTCGTGAGGTCGGTGACCTCGCCGAGCGCCTTGGCGATGCCGAGACCGGTCGTGCCGTTGGAGACGTCCATCGAGGTCAGGGTGTCCTCGGTGAAGACCTCCTGGCCGCGGCTGTGCGCATCGCGGATCGTGTCGATGGTGAGCAGCGGGGTCTTCGTCTGGACGTAGTGGACGTCGGCGGGGTCGGTGATCCCGGCGCGCTCCATCGCGACCTTCACGGCGTCGGCGACCTTGTCGACCATGCCCATGCGACCGATCTCCTCAGGCAGGATCGGCTCGCTCAGCGCCATGCCGACGGTGAGGCGCGGCTCGTCGCTCGGCTCGACGGTCGCGGGGTCGACCGTGGCGAAGATCGTGGCGTGCGGGCTGATGACACCGTCGGTGCCACCGGACCAGACGATGGGGATCTGGCGGACCTGCTCCTGGGAGACGCCCTTGGCGACGAGGGCCTCGCGGAAGGCCCGGTCGGCGATGATCCGGGTGTAGTCGTTGACCCCACCGTTGCCCTCGGTCTTGCCGATGATCGCGAGCACCCGCTGCGGGTCGAGGACGCCCTCGTCGAGCAGCTTGGTGAACTCGCTGGCGTCGCTCACGGAGTGGATCGGGACCTTGCGTACCTCGATGGGCTCGGGCATGCTCGCAGCCTTTCTTCGTCGACAGGGGTGCGTTCCTCCCAAGGCTAGGGTGGCGGCAGGAACGATCCTGTTGGCAAGAGTTGCCAGAAATGCGCTTCGATCGCGATGAGGCGTTGAGTGGCCGCGCGACGCGGCACGTCGGGGCAAGGATGGCGTCGGGAGCGGTGTCGCAGGTGGCGCTCCCACAGCCGGGTCCCCACGAGGGCGACGGCAGGTCCTGCAGACCGCGGCGCGAGCCGCTCAGCGGAAGGAGTGCCCATGACCGAGCCGGCGGAGGCGAGGTCGCCAGTCGTGCAGCTGCCCGACGGGGCATGGGCCGTCCGCGGTCACGCCGAGGTGCTGGAGGTCGCAACGAGTCCGCAGGTCTACTCCAGCAGGACCCACCGCCACCTGCACGTGCCGAACGGGATGGACGGCGAGGAGCACCGGCGCTTCCGAGCCGTCGTGGACGCGCACCTCGCCGATGCCCGGATCCTTCCCCTCATGCCGATGATCACCGACGTCGCCGACCGCGCGGCTGCTGACCTGGTCGCCTCGACGAGTTCAGCAGATATCCTCCACGACTTCGGCCGCCTCGTGGCCGTGCGCGTGCAGTGCCGGTGGCTCGGCTGGCCGGAGGAGCTCGAGCCGGCGCTGCTGCAGTGGATCGACGACAACTTCGCCGCCACGAGGTCCGGTGACGGCGCTGGAAAGGCCGAGGTAGCCGAGCGCTTCGACGCGATCGTCCGCGGCATCCTCGCGGAGCGTCGCGCCCGCCGGGACGCGGGGGAGCACCTGCCGGACGACCCCACGACCCGGCTGCTCGACGACCGGGTCGAGGACCCGCAGGCGCCGGGCGGCAGCCGGCCACTCACCGACCCGGAGCTGGTCTCGATGCTGCGCAACTGGACCGCCGGTGACCTGGGCTCGATCGCCTCCTCGATCGGGGTCGTCGTCCACCAGGTCGCTACTCATCCAGAGCTGCAGGGCAGGTTGCGTCGGCTGGCCCACGCTGAGAGCGAGCACGTCGACGGGCTCGACGCGGCAGTGGACGAGATGCTGCGGATCGACGACCCGTTCCCCTCGAACAAGCGGATCACCACGCACGCGACCGAGCTCGCGGGTCAGCCTCTCCCGGAGGGCACTGACGTCCACATCAACTGGACAGCGGCGAACCGGGACCCGCGGGTCTTCGGGGATCCGGACGAGTTCCGTCCCGAGGCGAACCGCGCAGCAAACATCGTCTATGGCGCCGGCCCCCACGTATGCCCCGGCCGGGTCCTCTCGACTCTCCAGATCCGCGGGGCGCTGGCCGCGCTTCTCCGGGCCACGAGCGAGATCCGGCTCGACCCGAGCCGACCCGCGGTGCGTGAACAGCTCCCCTCGCGCGGATTCGAGACGGTGCCCGTCCTGCTCCGCTGAGCCGTCCTGAGGGGAAGCTGCGGCGCGACGATCCGACCACGAGCCGGCGCGGCGTACCA
>JAAYCP010000040.1 GCA_012729695.1 Actinomycetales bacterium
ACCATGTCGAGCACCCGACGCGTTGAACGCACGTCGTGGGCCCGGAAGACGGCGACCCCGAGCCAGGCAGCCACCGCAGTGCTTGCCAGGGTCCCCTCGAGCCGGTCATCAGGCTCGAGGTCGAGGGTCTCCCCGATGAAGTCCTTGCGCGAAAGCGCTTGCAGCACAGGGAATCCCAGCGCGACGATCTCCACCGAGTGACGCAGGAGGGTGAGCGAGTGCAGCGTCGTCTTGCCGAAGTCGAGGGTGGGGTCGAGCAGGATGCGCTCACGCGGCACCCCCGCAGTGAGGGCCCTATCCGCGCCCTCGCTCAGCACCCTCAGCACATCCTCGAGCACACCGTCCGGCTCGGGCGGATAGGTCACCGCCCGGGGGTCGGTCCGAGGCGGCAGACCACCGGTGTGGGAGACGACATAGCCCGCCCCGATCGCGGCAGCCACGTGGACCAGCTCGGGCTCGGCGCCCTGCCAGGTGTCGTTGACCAGGTCGATGTATGCGCCGGCCGCCTCGGCGACCTCCACGCGCCAGGTGTCGACGCTGAGGACGAGGTCCGGGTATGCGGCCCGCGCCTCCTCGAGGAAGGGCACCACCCGCTCGATCTCCATCGCGGCGGTGACCTCCTCGCCCTCTTCCCCGGCGCGCACGCCACCGACATCGATGATGTCCGCGCCGTCGGCCACCGCCCGGTGCAGGGCGTCCATCGCGGTGGCGAGCTCGGCGTGGCGGTTGCCCCTCCAGAACGAGTCGCGCGTGCGGTTGATGACCGCCATCACCCCGGGCGCGGCGGGAGAGATCTCCCGGCCCCGCAACCGCAGCGGGCTGGCCCCCGGGGGGACCGTGGGTCGATCGTGGCCTGACACAGACGCCACTGTAGGGCGTGAGCCCTCTCCGGCACTGTAGGGCGTCAGCCCCTTCCGGCGACTCAGCCCGGCTTGGGGGCACCCTTGCGGGCGTAGCGCCACCACGTGATGCCCACACACATCACGGCCCAGGCGACACCGATCCAGTAGAAGGGCACGGCTCCGAGCAGGTTGAGGCCGACGCCGAAGAGGAACGGTCCGAACGCGGCGATGGCCGCCGTCCAGCCGATCACGCCGCCGGCCTGCCGACGCTCGAAGATCATCGGCATCTGCTTGAAGGTCGAGGCATTGCCGATGCCGGCGAACAGGAAGATCGCGAGCATTCCGTACAGGAAGTGGTTGAAGCCCGCTTCCAGCGACGCTGCCGAGGACGTGTCGGGTGTGAGAGCCGGGATCGTCGCGGCGATCGAGACGATCAGCCCGATCCCCGAGATCAAGGTCCAGATCGCACCACCCATGCGGTCGGTCAAGGGTGAGAACGCGAAACGCGCCACCGCCCCGACGAGCGGGCCGAGGAAGACGTACTTGACCACCTCGGGGACCACGTACCCCGGGATGAGGAGCTGCGCGTCGGCACCGGCACCGGCGACGATCTCGGGGTTCCCCGTGCCGTAGAGGTTGATCATGAGCAGCCCGAACTGGGCGGACAGTCCCGAGAAGGTCCCGAACGTCATGATGTAGAGCAGCGTCATCCACCAGGTGTCCTGGTTGGAGAAGATGTCGAACTGCTGCTTGATGTTCGCCTTGACCGGCACCGACTTCAGCATCGTCCACGCGAGGATCGCGCCGATGACCATGAGCGGGATCCAGACGAACGCCGCGTTCTGGTACCAGACCTCCTCCGGCGGCCGACCTGGGAACTCCATCATCTGACTGCCGCCGAAGACCGCGAGAGCGCCGATGGCGATCAGGTACGGAGTGAGCAGCTGCACGATCGAGACGCCGAGGTTGCCGATGCCGGCCTGGATGCCCAGCGCGGTCCCCTGCTTGGCCTTGGGGAAGAAGTACGACGTGCTCGGCATGAAGCCCGAGAAGGCTCCTCCGCCGATGCCGGCGAGGAACGCCAGGGTCATCAGCTCCCAGTAGGGGGCGGTCGGCTGCTGCACGCGCACGCCCCAGCCCAGGGTCGAGGCGATGAGCAGCAAGGTGGTGAGCGACACCATCTTGCGCGTACCCAGGATCGGCGGCAGGACCATCCAGACCAGGCGCAGCAGACCGGCCGAGAGGCCCGGCATCGCGGCCATCCAGTACAGCTGGCTGGCGGTGAAGGTGTAGCCGAGCGAGGTCAGCTTGGGGATGATGGCGCTCGGCAGGAACCACGCGATGAACGCCAGGGTGAGGCAGAAGGTCGTGACCCAGAGGGTGCGCCAGGCCAGCCGGGAGTCCCAGGACTTCTCGTCCTCGGGATCCCACGACTCCAGCCACTCGCCCTTGGTGCCGGCAACGGTGCTCATGAAACGGACTCCTTCAGCTCAAGGTCGCGAGCGAGCTCGGGACTCTGCGTGTGCAGCATGTGGATGACGGTCCAGTGCATCCATGCTGCACAGACCGCGGTGAGAAGGAACAGGACGAAGAAGGTGCTCGTCGGGAACCCGCTCCAGACCTTCGTGTAGGCGAACAACGGCGGGAGGAAGAACCCGCCGAGGCCGCCGAGCATCCCGACGAGACCGCCTACGGAGCCGACGTTGTCCGGGAAGTACTCGGGGATGTGCTTGTAGACCGCCGCCTTGCCGACACCCATGGCGCACCCCAGGACGAACAGCAGCACGGTGAAGGGCACCAGGCCCATGGCGTAGGCAAGGTGGTTCGTGGTGGACCCGTCGACATGGTCGATGACGATGTGCCCGTTGGGCATCATGAGGATCCCGCTCACGAGGAGCATGACCCCGAAGGTCCAGTACATGACCCGGCGGGCGCCGAAGCGGTCGCTGAAGATCCCCCCGACCGGACGCAGCAGGGAAGCGGGGAAGATGAACAACGCGGTGAGGAGTGCCGCGGTGCGCAGCTCGACATCGAAGTTGTCGACGTAGTACTTCGGCATCCACGCCGACAGCGCGACGTAGGCGCCGAACACGACGACGTAGTAGAGGCTGAAGCGCCAGACGCGGATCTCCTTGAGCGGTGCGAGCATCTCCCCGAGCGGCTTGCCGGAGCCGGCGACCTTGTCCTTGCGTGGCACCACGAGCAGGACGAGCGCCGCGGTGACCACGAGGGCGATCGTGTAGATCGCCGGGAAGACCCGCCATCCCGAGGGGAAGAACCCCATGGTCGCGGCTCCACCCCCGACGACCAGGCCTGGGAAGAGCACGACGAGGAGCTTGGTGACCGAGGCGCCGACGTTGCCGGCGCCGAAGACGCCCAGCGCGAACCCCTGCCGGTCACGCGAGGTCCACGCGGAGTTCCACGCGATGCCGACGGAGAACAGGTTGCCTGCGAACCCGACGAGGAAGGCGAGGATGAGCAGGGCACCGTACGAACCGACCTGGGTGAGGAAGAAGCAGGGGATCGCGGTGAGGAGGAGCATCGAGACAGTGACGATGCGACCACCGACGCGGTCGGTGAGCATCCCTGCAGGC
The DNA here is from genome assembly GCA_012729695.1 of Actinomycetales bacterium. GTDB lineage: Bacteria > Actinomycetota > Actinomycetes > Actinomycetales > Dermatophilaceae > F2B08. The sequence continues at coordinate 3,437 of JAAYCP010000040.1, forward strand.
AGGCGCCACATCGAGCCGTTGAGCACGGCCACGGCGCTGATCCAGGCCAGCTGCGGATCGCTCAGCCCGAGCTCCTTCTGGATGGGGACACCCAGGACCCCGAACATGAGCCAGACCGCAAACATGAGCGTGAAGGCGAGCGTCGACATCCACATGACGCGGGTGGCTCCACCCCGCTCCTCGACGCGTTGTCTGGGGGCTGCCTGGACCGTCGCCATAAGGATCTCCTACGACTCATTCAAATCTGAACCAGTGGTTCCTTCAAATTTCGCTGGAACACTACTCCTCCCAGCCGAAACCCGACAAACCGGAACATCTTTCCCTCATTCTTGAGGGAAAATTCACCTCTGTGGCCTGGTCTCCGAGGATGTGATTAGATTCCTCTAAAACCGACCCCGGGAGGTGATCGCCTGTGTCCACCAGCACCGCAGTGGGCGTCGAGCTGCTCAACTCCCCCGTGCGCCGCATGATCGTGGACTTCCTTGCCGGCTCCGGCGAGGCGGGCGAGACAGTCCAGATGACCGCCGCGCAGCTCGCGGAGCTCCTCGAGCTGCACGTCACGACCGCCCGCTTCCACCTCGACCAGCTCGTCACCGCCGGCATCCTCGAGGCGGCCTTCGTGCGCGAGGGTGTCGGCCGACCGCGCAAGGTCTACCGCCTGGCGTCCGGGTCACTCACCGAGGAGGGCGACAGCCCGGCGATGCGGATCCTCACCGAGCTGCTCGCCGACAGCTTCGCCGCGCAGCTCGCCGGCGACCCGGTCACGCCCTACGAAGCGGGCCGGCGCTGGGCGGAGGAACACATCCCCGCCGAGCCGGCCGAGCGGGCCGCCACGCCGGGCGCCTGGCTGGCCAAGATAGGGCGGCTCGTCGATGTCCTCGGCACCTGGGGCTATACGCCAAACCTGTCGGTCTCCGGGTCCGGGCGCGTCGCCACGTTGCAGCTGGACCGGTGCCCGTTCCTCGACCTCGCCCGGACGAATCCGGCCGTGGTCTGCGGGATCCACCGCGGCCTGATCTCCGGAGCGCTCGCACGCTTCGGAGAGGACGGCGTCGACGTCTCGCTCGAGCCCTTCGTGGGTCCCCAGCACTGCCTGGCACGCATCACGACCACCAACCCCTTCACCCCGAGCACCGCACCTCCCACCCCGAGCAAGGAGACGGCATGAACGCGCCCCGCCTCGACGGCCCTGTCTCAGAGGCCCTGGTCGGCACCAGGCGTTTCTTCACCCGGGGGGAGGTCTCGCAGGACCATCGCACGCTGAACCTCCACGGCGGTCGCCAGGGTGACAGCTTCTACCGGGACCGCTGGGCCCACGACAAGGTGGTGCGCTCGACCCACGGCGTGAACTGCACCGGCTCGTGCAGCTGGAAGGTCTACGTCAAGGACGGCATCATCACCTGGGAGGCCCAGCAGACCGACTATCCGTCGGCCGGCGCCGACCGGCCCGAGTACGAGCCCCGGGGCTGTCCTCGCGGTGCCGCGTTCAGCTGGTACACCTACTCCCCCACCCGGGTTCGCTACCCCTACGTGCGCGGCGTCCTGCTCGAGATGTTCCGTGCCGCCAAGGCCGAGTACGGCGACCCGGTCGTCGCGTGGGCGTCGATCGTCCAGGACCCCGAGAAGGCCAGGCGCTACAAGCGTGCCCGTGGGAAGGGCGGCCTGGTCCGCTCCACCTGGGACGAGGTCGTCGAGCTCGTCGCGGCGGCCCACGTCTACACGGTCAAGCGCTGGGGACCGGACCGCATCGCCGGCTTCTCCCCCATCCCGGCGATGTCCCCGGTCTCCTACGCCTCCGGGGCACGCTTCCTCGAGCTCATCGGCGCCCCGATGCTCTCCTTCTACGACTGGTACGCCGACCTGCCCAACGCCTCCCCGCAGATGTTCGGTGACCAGACCGACGTCCCCGAGTCCGGCGACTGGTGGGACGCCGGATACCTCATCATGTGGGGCTCCAACGTCCCGCTCACCCGCACCCCGGACGCCCACTGGATGACCGAGGCCCGCTACCGGGGGCAGAAGGTCCTCGCCGTCGCGCCCGACTACGCCGAGAACGTCAAGTTCGCCGACGAGTGGGTGACCTGCAACCCCGGCACAGACGGCGCCCTGGCCATGGCGATGGGGCACGTCATCCTCAAGGAGTACTTCGTCGACCAGGACGTCCCCTTCTTCGTCGACTACAACCGCACCTACACCGACCTGCCCTTCCTCATCACCCTCGATGAGGTGAGCGACGCAGGGGTGACGGATGGTGCGACCGGTGCCCGCGCATACCGTCCCGGCAAGAACCTCGTGGCGGGTGACCTGGACATCCCGGAGCGCACCTCCGAGAACGCCGAGTTCAAGCCGGTCGTCCTCGACGGCCGCACCGACCAAGTGGCTGTCCCGAACGGCTCGCTCGGCTTCCGCTACGGCGACGAGGGCTGGGGCAAGTGGAATCTCGACCTCGGGGAGATCGAGCCCATGCTCTCCCTGTATGCGTCGCGCACCTCGGGCGACTACGAGGCCGTCGAGGTCACGCTCCCGCGCTTCGACACCGCGGACGGGCAGGTGGAGCTCGTCCGCCGCGGCGTCCCGGCCCGGCGGGTCGGCGAACGGCTCGTCACGACCGTTCTCGACCTCATGCTGGCCCAGTACGGCGTTGCGCGTGAGGGCCTCCCCGGCGAGTGGCCGACCGGCTTCGACGACGCGAGCACACCGGCGACCCCTGCCTGGCAGGAGCCGATCACCGGGGTCCCGGCTCAGCAGCTCACCCGGCTCGCGCGCGAGTGGGCACAGAACGCGATCGACACCGGCGGCCGCGGCATGATCCTGCTCGGCGCCGGGACCAATCACTGGTACCACTCCGACCAGATCTACCGCGCCATCCTCGTGCTGACGACGATCACGGGCACGCAGGGCCGCAACGGCGGCGGCTGGGCCCACTACGTCGGCCAGGAGAAGATCCGTCCGATCATGGGCTTCCAGCACATGGCCTTTGCGCTCGACTGGCACCGACCGCCGCGGCACATGAACCAGACGGCGTACTGGTACGTCAACACCTCCCAATACCGCTACGACACCTTCACCGCCGACGAGATCGACGCCGGCACAGGCGTCTTCGCGGGCAAGGGCGTGATGGACCTGCTCGCGCAGTCGGTGCGGCTGGGCTGGACGCCGAGCTATCCGACGTTCAACCGGAGCAGTCTCGCGCTCGCCGACGAGGCCGCGGCCGCCGGGATGGAGCCGGCCGACTACGTCGTCAGCCAGCTGAAGTCCGGCGACCTGAAGTTCGCGGTGGAGGACCCGGAGGCCGAGGAGAACCACCCACGGATCCTCAGCCTGTGGCGGGCCAACCTCCTCGGCTCCTCGGCGAAGGGCAACGAGTACTTCCTCAAGCACCTCCTCGGCACCGACAACGCCGTCACCGCAGCCCAGGCGCCCCCGGAGAAGCGGCCCGAGGGGATCGTCTGGCCGGACGAGGTCCCCGAGGGCAAGCTCGACCTACTCACGACGCTCGACTTCCGGATGACGAGCTCGACCCTCTTCTCCGACGTGGTCCTGCCGGCAGCGACATGGTACGAGAAGCACGACCTCAACACGACGGACATGCACCCCTTCGTGCACTCCTTCAACCCGGCGATCTCCCCGCCGTGGCAGTCCAAGACGGACTGGGACACGTGGAAGGCGGTCGCGAAGAAGTTCTCGGAGCTGGCCGTCGACCACCTCGGCACCCGCAAGGACGTCGTCGCCAAGCCACTGTGGCACGACACCCCCGAGGCCATGGCCACCCCACACGGCATCGTCAAGGACTGGCGCACCGGCGAGGTCGAGCCCGTCCCAGGCCGGACCATGCCGGTCCTGGCCGTGGCCGAGCGTGACTATTCGGCCGTCTACGACAAGATGACGTCGATCGGCCCGCTCATGGAGAAGGTCGGCATGCTCACCAAGGGCGTGCCCTACGACGTGAAGCGGGAGATGGACATCCTGCGCCGGCGCAACGGTGTCCGACACGGCGGGGCCGGCGACGGGCAGCCACTCATGGAGACCGACATCCACGTGGCCGACGCCTTCCTCCACCTGTCCGGCGTCGCCAACGGTCACCTCTCCACCCTCGGCTTCAAGAACGTCGAGAAGCGCACGGGCACCACCCTGCACGACCTCGCGGCCGAGCACGAGGGCAAGCAGATCACCTTCGCCGACACCCAGGTGCAGCCGGTCCCGGTCATCACGAGCCCGGAGTGGTCCGGGTCGGAGTCCGGGGGTCGTCGCTACAGCCCGTTCACCATCAACATCGAGCGGCTCAAGCCGTTCCACACCCTCACCGGGCGCCAGCAGTTCTACCTCGACCACGACTGGATGCTCGGCATGGGTGAGGCGCTCCCGGTCTACCGACCGCCGCTGAACATGACGATGCTCTTCGGCGAGAGCGAGATCGGCGAGCTGAACGAGCGCGGCGTCTCCGTGCGGTACCTGACCCCGCACAACAAGTGGTCGATCCACAGCGAGTACCAGGACAACCTCTTCATGCTCAGCCTCTCCCGCGGCGGTCAGACGATCTGGATGTCCGACGTCGACGCCGAGAAGGTCGGCATCAGGGACAACGACTGGGTCGAGGCCGTCAACCGCAACGGCGTGGTCGCCGCGCGCGCGATCGTCAGCCACCGGATGCCGGAGGGCACGGTCTTCATGCACCACGCGCAGGACCGCCTCATCGACGTGCCGCTCACGGAGACCAACCAGCGTCGCGGTGGCATCCACAACTCGCTGACCCGCATCCTCATCAAGCCGAGCCACATCATCGGTGGGTATGCGCAGCTCGCCTACTTCTTCAACTACATCGGGCCGACGGGCAACAACCGCGACGAGGTGACGATGATCCGCCGTCGCCACAACCAGGACGTCACGTACTGACAGGGAGGTTTGAACCATGAGAGTCATGGCGCAGATGGCGATGGTGATGAACCTCGACAAGTGCATCGGGTGCCACACCTGCTCGGTGACCTGCAAGCAGGCCTGGACGAACCGGGCCGGCACGGAGTATGTCTGGTTCAACAACGTCGAGACCCGACCCGGCCTGGGCTACCCGCGCGGGTACCAGGACCAGGAGGAGTGGCTCGGCGGCTGGACCCTGAAGAACGGCCGTCTCAACCTCAAGGCGGGCGGTCGGCTGAAGAAGCTGCTCACGATCTTCTCCAACCCGAAGATGCCGAAGATCCAGGACTACTACGAGCCCTGGACCTACGACTACGAGACCCTCCTCGGTGCTCCTGCGCAGGAGAACTTCCCTGTCGCTCGGCCCTACTCGCTCATCTCGGGCAAGCCGATGAACGTCTCCTGGTCGGCGAACTGGGACGACGACCTCGGTGGGAGCAAGGAGCACGCGGTCAAGGACCCGATGCTCAAGGGCATCGAGGACAAGGTGAAATTCGAGTTCGAGCAGACCTTCATGTTCTACCTGCCGCGGATCTGCGAGCACTGCCTCAACCCCAGCTGTGCGGCCTCGTGTCCGAGCGGTGCGATCTACAAGCGCGCCGAGGACGGCATCGTGCTCGTGGACCAGGACAGGTGTCGCGGCTGGCGCATGTGCATCACCGGCTGCCCCTACAAGAAGGTGTACTTCAACCACAAGACCGGCAAGGCCGAGAAGTGCACCTTCTGCTACCCCCGCATTGAGGTCGGCATCCCGACCGTGTGCTCCGAGACCTGCGTGGGGCGGCTGCGCTACATCGGCCTGATGCTCTACGACGCGGACCGCGTCCTGGAGGCTGCCTCGGTCGAGAACGACCACGACCTCTACGAGGCCCAGCGCTCGGTCTTCCTCGACCCCAACGACCCGGCTGTCGCCGCTGCAGCTGAGCGCGACGGGATCCCGGGTGACTGGATCGAAGCCGCCAAGCGCTCCCCCGTGCGGCGTCTCATCCAGGACTACCAGGTCGCTCTGCCACTGCACCCGGAGTACCGCACCATGCCAATGGTCTGGTACATCCCCCCGCTCTCCCCGGTGGTCGACGTCGTCAAGGACACCGGCCACGACGCCGAGGACAAGGACAACCTCTTCGCAGCGATCGACACGTTGCGTATCCCCGTCGAGTACCTCGCCAACCTGTTCACAGCCGGCGATGTCGCGCCCGTCAACGCGGTCCTGAAGAAGCTGGCGGCGATGCGCTCCTTCATGCGAGACATCAACCTCGGCCGCAACCCGAACGAGGAGATCGCAGCCGCGGTGGGCATGGGCGGCGAGGAGATGTACGAGATGTTCCGGCTCCTCGCCATCGCCAAGTACGACGAGCGCTACGTGATCCCCACGGCGCACGCCGAGCAGGCGCACGCCCTCGAGGAGCTGGCGACCGACTGCCCCGTGGGCGAGTACGGCGGCGGCCAGCCCGAGGCGCTCGGGGAAGGAGCCGGCCGTCCCGTGCCCGTGGCGGTCGAGAACTTCGCGATGCTGCAGGCCCGGCAGACATCCGACAGCCTGGAGAACCAGCTCATCGGCGGCGGGTCCAAGCAGGGCCGGGTCAACCTGCTCAACTGGGACGGGATCGGGGTCCCCGAGGGCCTCTTCCCGAGCCGGGACGGGGAGTCGGCGCAGACCCGCAGCGAGGAGCCGTCATGAGATGGTTCCGGCACCGGGGCGCCGCCCCGACCTTGGACCCACGTCAGCTCGCCGACACGTGGCAGCTCGTCTCGCTCCTGCTCGACTACCCGGATGAGCAGCTGCTCGAACGGATTCCGTCGTTCCGCTCGGTGACCGCCACCTTGCCGAGCGCCCAGCGCGAGCCGCTCGACGCATACCTCGACCACATCGGGAGCCGGCCGTTGTCGGAAATCCAGGCGGACTACGTCGACACCTTCGACGTGACCCGCAAGTGCTCTCTGCACCTGACCTACTTCACCCACGGTGACACCCGGCGACGTGGGGTGGCGCTGGTGGAGTTCCGGCAGGCGTTCCGCACCTGCGGCGTCGAGCTCGACATCGACCACGAGCTGCCCGACCACCTGTGTGTGGTCCTGGAGTTCGGCGCGCTCGTCAACCAGGACGTCGCGTGGCGGCTGCTCAACCGGCACCGGGTCGGGATCGAGCTGCTCCGCCTCGCGCTGGCCGGGAAGGACTCGCCCTGGCTGCCGGTCGTCGACACGCTGCGCAGCACCCTGCCGGTCCTCGACGGTGACGACCGGACCGCGCTGGCCAAGCTCATCGCCGAAGGACCTCCGAGCGAGGACGTCGGCCTCGACACCCAGCCCTACGCCATGGATCCCCGCCTCAGCGAGGAGCTCAACCCCAGGCCGGAACCTCTCAATACGGCGGACCTCGGCCCTCTGTTCATCTCATCCGACATCCCGGTAGGAGGACCCCGATGACCACCTTCTTGTGGGTGATCGTTCCGTACATCTGCCTCGCGATCTTCGTCGTCGGGCACTTCTGGCGGTACCGCTACGACAAGTTCGGGTGGACGACCCGCTCCAGCCAGCTCTACGAGGACCGCCTGTTGCGGTGGGGCTCACCGATGTTCCACTTCGGCATGCTCTGGGTCGTGCTCGGCCACTTCCTCGGCCTCGTGATCCCGAAGTCGTGGACCTCCTTCATCCCGGAGGGCATCTATCACTCGATCGCGGTCGTGGGCGGCATGCTCGCGGGCGTCCTCGCCCTGGTCGGTGTCTCCATCCTCATCTACCGCCGGCGGATGACCGGGCCGGTGTTCTCCGCGACGACACCGATGGACAAGGTCATGTACTTCTTCCTCGGCGCCGTCATCCTGCTCGGCATGGTCAACACGCTGAGCTCCTCGGGTGCGATCGCGGTCGGCGACGGTCACTACGACTACCGGGAGGGCGTCTCGGTGTGGTTCCGCAGCATCTTCTGGTTCCAGCCCCAGCCGGAGCTCATGGCCGACGCGCCGCTCAGCTTCCAACTACACGCCCTCGTCGCGTTCATCCTCTTCGCGCTGTGGCCGTTCACCCGCCTGGTCCACGTGTTCAGCGCGCCCCTGGGGTACGTCACCCGACCCTACATCGTCTACCGGTCGCGGGACGCCCGGCCCGGAGCCGGGGTGGGCACTCGCGCACCGGAGCGCGGGTGGGACCGTCCTGAGCTGCAGCGCAAGTAGGTGACCCTGGGGGCTCCGTGACCATCGCATACACCGCCGTCATCCTCGCCGGAGGGCGGGCCTCCCGGCTCGGTGGAGTGGCCAAACCACTCGTCGAGGTGGGTGGTCGAACCCTCCTCGATGCTGCCCTCTCGGCTGCCGCGGGGGCGAGGGAGGTGGTCGTCGTCGGTGAGGTCCCGGTGCCCGCAGGCGTCCTGCAAGTCGTCGAGGACCCCCCTCGAAGCGGACCTGCGGCGGGACTGGCGGCCGGCGTGAGGGCGCTGTCCGAGGATGCTCCCTGGACGCTCGTCCTGGCCAGCGACGTGCCAGGCGTCGAGCAGGCCGTGCCCACTCTCGTGGCGTCCGCCGAGGACGACCTCGACAGTGACGGGGTGTGCTTCCACGACGAGTCGGGACACCCGCAGTGGATGCTCGGGCTGTATCGGAGCCCGAGACTGCGGGGGCGGATCGAGGGGGTCGAGTCGACCGATCTCTCCCTCAGACGACTCCTGGCGCCACTTCTCGTGCGGACCATCGCCGGTGACCCTGCCGCCATCGCGGACTGCGACACCTGGGACGATGTCGAGGCGGCTCGGGCGCGCAGCTCGGAGGCTGCTGTCGGCATGGCGTCGACCCGCTCAAGTGACGAGATTGGTTGAGAGATGACGGATTTGGAGCACCCACTGCAGGAGTGGGTCGACTGGGTGAAGGACGCCTCGGAGGCGGTGGGGGTCGACCCGACGGACGTAGACATCAGCCGGCTCCACTACCTGAGCAAGCAGGTGGCGCACCGGCTGCAACGTCCCCTCGCTCCCGTGAGCACCTTCATCCTGGGCCTGGCCCTCGGCTCGAGACGGGGCGAGCTGGATGCCGAGGATGCGCTGGACCGGATTCTCCGCACGCTGCCCAGCGAGAACGACGCCGACTGAGCAGCGCCTCCCCCCGCAAACGGTGGCGACGAGCCGCACACACAGTACGTTCGGGCTTGAGTGCCGGAGAGTCCAGGCACGCTAGGAGGCCCTCCCATGAACGACAACGCATGGATCATCTGGGCGGTCATCGCCGCGGTGGTCCTCATCGCCGTCATCGTGTTCTTCGTGATGCGCACCAACAGCGCGAAGGCCAAGCAAGAGCGAGCACAGAAGATCCGGGAAGAGGCCGCCGAGCGCGAGCGCGAGGCCCTGGCCCGGGAGACCGCCGCCGCCCGCGCCGACGCAGAGGCACGCCAGGCCAAGGCCGAGGCGGAGGAGCAGGCCGCCAAGGCCGCCCGGCTGCGCGCTGAGGCCGACGCGCGCGCCGCGCAGGCGAAGCAGATGGCAGCGGACGCCGACGGCCGCGTGGCCGAGGCACGCGAGGTGCGCCGCGAGTACGACGAGAAGATGCGCGAGGCGGACCGCCTCGACCCCGGTGTCGAGACCGATGAGCACGGCAACCGGATCGGCGCGAGTGCCGCCGGCGCGGGAGCAGGAGCTGCTGCGGGAGCTCGCGTAGATCGGGTCGACGAGCGGCACGATGACAACGTCCCCAACGCGATGGACCCCGTCGACGCAGACCGGGCACGCCACGACGATCGCGACCTCACCGACGAGGCCACCCGGGCCCATGATGTG
>JAAYCP010000234.1 GCA_012729695.1 Actinomycetales bacterium
CCGGCTTCCACCTGCACCGGGGGGCGCTTGCCTCCATGGAGCGGCTGCCGCTGCGCCCTGTCGCCGACGTGGTGAGCGCGGCGCGCAGGATCATGGTCCTCGAGGACATCGTCGACCACACGAACGTGGGGGCCATCTTCCGGTCTGCCGCGGCGCTCGGCGTCGATGCCGTCCTCATCACGCCCCGCTGCGCCGATCCGTTGTACCGGCGGGCGATCCGCGTCTCGATGGGCACCGTGTTCCAGGTCCCGTGGACCCGGATCGACCCGTGGCCCGGATCGGTGGAGATGCTGCGCGAGCTGGGCTTCGAGGTCGCCGCTCTGGCACTCTCGGAGGACTCCATGGCCCTGGATGAGTATGCGGTGGTCGCCCCGGACAGGGTCGCTCTCGTGCTCGGCACGGAGGGCGACGGACTGAGCAGGCGGACCCTGCATACGGTCGACCGGGTGGTCCGGATCCCGATGGCCGGGGGAGTGGACTCGCTCAACGTCGCCGCCGCTGCGGCCGTCGCTGCCTGGACGCTCCGGGTCGAGCGGTCGGGGTCGCAACGGACCGTTCGGGCCTAGCGGACCAGCCGGTCGAGCAGCTCGTCGAGGGTGCGCTGGGGGTCGTCGGTGAGCCCGCCGTGGACAGGACCGGGCTGGACGACGGTGCTGCGCGGAGCGGTGATCCAGCCGAACCGCTGACCGGGGGAGTCGAGCGTGGGGCGGCCGTCGCCGGTCAGCCCCGCGCACACCTCCTCGATGCGGGTGAGGGAGGCGCAGACGGCGTCGATGTCGATGTCAGGGCTGAGAGCTCTGAGCCGCTCGACGTCGACCGCCTGGGCGCTGCGCAGGAAGTCGGCCTGCTGGCTGTAGAGCACGACGCCGACGTTGACGAACTCCTCACGCTCGATCCTCGGCACGGCCCGCAGGACGACGTACTGATAGGGGTAGAGCGTCATGGCAGTGCCTTCGTCCACTCGGCGGCCGCGTCGCGGCGGGCGATGAGGTGCTCGACGTAGATCCGGCGGATGTGCTGGGGGTCGTCGGTGAGAACCATCGGCTCCAACCACTCCTCCGGCACGAGATCCACCACGGCGGTCAGGACCTCGTCGCTGAGGTGCGCCACGAGCGCGTCGTTGACCTCGGCGACCGGGCCAGCCACGTCGATGAGGACGTGCTTGGCGAGGTCGGGCTGCCTCGTGGCGAACGCTGCCGGGTTCGGCGCCTTGCTCGGCCAAGAGTGGTGGAACCACAGCGACGCGCCGTGGTCGATGGCATGCACCCGTCCGTGCCAGACGATGAGGTTGGGGTTGGCCCACGTCCGGTCGATGTTCAGGCTGTATGCGTCGAGCCAGAGGATCTTCGCCGCCAGGTCGGCAGGTGGCGGGCACGAGCCGTCGTAGCCGAAGGACCCGGGCAGGAAGTCGCTGGCCAGGTTCGTCCCCACGCTGGCCTTGAGCAGGTCCTGGACCTCCTCGTCGCGCTCGTACTTGGTGAGCGCGTCCACGAGCGTGATGACCGCGAGCTCGGGGGTCGGGATGCCGATGACCCGGGCGATCTCGGAGGTGATGACTTCGGCGACAAGGACCTTCAGGCCCTGTCCCGCACCGCGGAACTTGACCACGTACGTGCCGTCGTCGTCGGCTTCCATGACCGCCGGGAGCGATCCGCCCTCACGCAGCGGCGTGACGTAGCGCAACGCCTGGATGCGCGGCAGCAGGGGGATCATGCCCGCAAGCCTACGGCGACCTCACGGGGTGACTGTGACCTCGACGCGGCGGTTGCGCGCCTGTGCGGCCTCGATCTCCCGGGGCGTGCCCTGCTCGGCGGCCAGCGGCCGCTCCTGGCCGTAGCCGTTGACCGAGAATGTCCAGCCCGAGCCGAGCTCGGCGAGCGCCAGGGAACCGGCCGCTGTCAGGGCGGCCAGTCGGATGATCAGGCGGCGCACTGGAATCCCCTCCGTCAGTCGTCTGCTGGGGTGCGCCCCGGATAGCGCACAAACCTCATCACGCTGGCACATGCGCACGGTGAGCAGGAAGTCCCAGGTCAGCGGGTTGCACAGGGCGGCCAGCAGCGATCTCGGAGG
>JAAYCP010000235.1 GCA_012729695.1 Actinomycetales bacterium
CCAGATGGCCCTGGCGGTCGGGACTGGTCGTGACTCGACGTGCGACCCGGCGGTCTCGGTTGCCGGGCAGGTGAATTCGCGCGCCGCATCCGCAAGTGGTGGTCGTAGCTTCCCTCGGTGAGGTCCCAGTGGACGGATCGACCGTGCTCATTAGGCGCATCAGTCACGTGCGCCCACAGCCTCTTGCGATGGACGTGTGTGTGGTGCCGCTGGCAGAGAAGGGCGCCGTTGTCGAGGTCGGTGGGACCGTCGTCGGCCCAGTGCTGAATGTGGTGGACCTGGGTCCACGCGGCAGGGGCGGTGCAACCGGGGAAGGTGCAACCGCGGTCCCGGAGCCAGATCGCCCGCCGCTGCGCCCTGGTGAAGAGTCGCAGGGTGGCACCGTGGTGCATCACCTCCCCGCGCTCTCCGAGGAGCGTCGGGATGAGGTCGCCGTAGCAGGCGAGCGCGCGGATGGTGGCGGTGGACAGGAGGGTGCCGTCCGCACGGGACGCGATGGCCTCGCCTGCGCCGGCCTCGGCCCGCAGGTCGTCGAGGCCGATCGTCAGGTGCAGCGCGGTGTCGGACTCGGCCGGCCCGCCCTTCGCGGCTGCGTCGAGCGACGTGGCACGGGCGACGAGCTCGAGGAGGGCCTCGACGCGACGCTGCCCGTTCGGACGCAGGTCGGGCTCGCCGGTCTCCGGATTCGGCTGCGGCTTGGACAGCGGACCGAGTGCGGCCTCGAGGCGGGCAGCCTGGTCGGGGGCGAGGGCCATGCTGTAGCGGGTCAGGTCTCCGGACTCCGGCTGCGGGGAGGACAGGAACGCGTGCTTGCTCAGCGGTGCCTGGTCCTTGTCCGCCTCGTCCTTCAGGCCGTACTTGGCGATGAGCTCCATCTTCAGGTCACGCATCGCGGTCTGACCGAATCCGATGCCCATCGTGAGCATCCCCTCGGTCACGACAGGGATGAACTCCGGCTTGATCCGGTCCTTGAGCCGATCCATCTCCGACAGGGTCGCCAGGGCCAGGGGAGCGCCGGCAGCTCCGGCGCGGACCTTGTCCCAGATCATCGCCACCGGCGCGGCGGAGTCCACGCAGCTGTCCGGGTCGTCGTAGTCGCAACCGGCGGTGATCGACGTGCGATCCACCACCTCCTTGACGATCTTGGCCAGCTGACCGGCCCCCGCCTGCCGCAGCGAGGGGCAGTACTCGATGATCCACTCGCGGGTGTTCTTGCCCGCCTCATTCGGAATGCCCCGCCGCACGGTCTCCAGGACCACCTCGGCGCGCACCCCGGCCCCCGCCGACACCAGCTCGTCCACCTGCTCCAGGAGGGCGCCCAGCTCGGCGTTGTCCACGCCGTGCAGGAGCGCGCTCATCTCGGTCAGCGCCTGCGCGGCGGCCGTCACGGCCTGCCGGTGGGCGTCGATGCCGAGTGCTGGGTCCATGCATAGACGATACTAGAACGACAGTTCGAATCACAACCCCTATCGGCCAGTTTTCTCAATATTTCCAATGGTATTCACAATCCACAGTCGAGTCGGGCGTGTCGCGCTCAAGGATGTGCCGACCGCGCGCTCCAATGTGGATAACGCGACGGATCATCCTGCAAGGGCG
>JAAYCP010000236.1 GCA_012729695.1 Actinomycetales bacterium
GCGCGAACCTGGTCGGCCTGCGGGCCCTTCGGACCCTGCGTGACCTCGAACTCCACGCGCTGCGCCTCGTCGAGCGAGCGGTAGCCGGAGGAGTCGATTGCGCTGTAGTGAACGAACACATCGGGGCCGCCGCCGTCCTGGGCGATGAATCCGAAGCCCTTCTCAGCGTTGAACCACTTAACGGTGCCCTGTGCCATCGGGTGTAACTCTTTTCCTTGTATCTCAGCGAGCGCCGGGTACATACCCAGCCGCCACGTTGCCGACCACGGCTGACCCCTGGTCTAAACATGCAACTCGGGAACGGTAGCAGAGTGAGACCCGTTCTGTGGGGTCTGACTTAGAGTTCGGTCACTTTGATTCGCAGGCTGGTTGGCAAATGCCTCCTCTTGCACTTGCACCGACGGGTCGAAAAGGGCGCATGGAGTGCTCCCGCGACCCGGTCTCGACACGTCTGACCTCGGCGGGCTGTGGCCAGCCACAGTGACCCGTCTCACGGTTGGTGACATCATCGGCAGATGGGCCATACCGTCCTGATCGTCGACGACCACGCCGAGTTCCGGGCGTCGGCGCGCGCGATGCTCGAGGCGGCTGGATTCGACGTCGTCGGAGACGCCACGAGCGGGGCGGAAGCGCTCGCGCAGGCCGAGCGCCTCGAACCGGCGCTCGTGCTGCTGGACATCAAGCTGCCCGATCTGGACGCAATCAGCGTGGCTGAGCAGCTGGCCGCCCTCAGCCGGCCGCCGGATGTAGTGCTCACCTCGACCCGCGACGCTGCTGCATACGGTCCGCGACTTCGCAGCGCACCGGCGCGCGGGTTCCTGGCCCAGGCCGAGCTCTCCGGCCCCTCCCTGGCCCGCCTCCTGACGTATCCCCCGTGACGCCGGTCAGGGTCGGCACCCTGGCGGCGGCAGCGTGCCTGGGGTTAGCAGCTGAATTCACGGGACCGCTGTGGGGACGTCCCCTGCTGTGGCTCCCGGACCTCGCGGTGGGCCTCGTGCTGCTCGCCGCCGGCATGGCGGCCTGGGAGCGGGAGCGGGGCACCGCGATCCTCCTCTACGCCTCCGGTGTCGCCTGGTTCGCGGGGACGATCAGCCCGCTGGCCGGCTACTGGCACCGGGGACTCCTCATCCACCTGCTCCTGGCCTTCCCAGGTACCCGACCGCGGTCGCGGGTCACCTGGGTCGCGACCACGGCCGGGTATGCGACAGCATGCGTCCCGGCCCTGTGGCGCGGGCAGGGTGCCGCGCTGCTTCTCCCTGTTCTGCTTGTCAGCGTCGCGCTGTGGCGGCGTACGGAGGTCGGGCCGGGGACAGGGAGGCTCCGACGATGTGTCCGGCTCGCGGGAGCCGCGACGATTCTGCTCGCCGCGGCGATCGCCGGTGGGGAGCTGGCCCGCAGCCTCGTCCCGGGGCATCGAGCCGTCATCCCGGCCCTGCTCGTCTACGAGCTGGCCGTGGTCGCGGTCGCTGTGCTGCTCGTTGTCGGACTCCGCGCTCCGCCCGTGTCACGGGTGACTGATCTCGTCGTCGAGATCGGCGATAGTCGGGGCGGGCTGCTGCGCGGCGAGCTGGCGAGGGTCCTCGGTGACCCCACCCTGCGCCTCGGACGCTGGAGCGCTGACTCAGGTGGGTATCTGGACGAGCACGGAGAGGCCGTGCTACCTCCCTGTCCAACAAGGCGATCGCGGCCCGCCTCTACGTCACCGAGCGGACCGTGGAGGCCCATGTCACCCAGACCTTCCTCAAGCTCGATCTGGTCGACGACCCCGCCTCGCACCGCCGGGTCCACGCCGTGCTGGCCTATCTGCGCCACCAGTCAGCCGGTTCGGGCGAGATCGAGTGAGGCAGGGTCGGACCGCGTGATTGCGGGACTGACGTCGAGGCGATGGCGCAGGGTCCGAGATGTACCCTGATGGGGCTGTCCGCGGGGCAGCGAGGAGGGCTCGCATAGTGGCCTAGTGCGGCGGTCTTGAAAACCGCTAAGTCGGTAGCCCCGGCTTCGTGGGTTCGAATCCCACGCCCTCCGCACGGTCCGGAAACGCGCGCAGCACGTGCTCGGACGTGCTGAAGGGCGTGGGATGACGGGGAGCGGAGGGCTCGCAGCGAGGAACGAGCAGCGAGGCCGAGGCGGAGTCCCACGCCCTCCGCTCGATGACACACCCAACGCTCACGACGGGTATGCGCACGTCGGCTAGTGTCTGGTGCACTCACCACCTCCTCTGGTCGCCTAGGAAGGTCCAGCCATGGGCAAGCTCTCGTTCCTCGCCGGTGCCGCCGTCGGATACGTCCTCGGCGCGAAGGCCGGGGTGCAGCGGTACGAGCAGATCAAGGCGCTGTCGAGCCGGATCTGGCAGTCGGACCCGGTCCAGCACCAGGTCGAGCGCGGCAAGGAAGCGGCTCGCACCCAGGTGGCGCCGGCGGTCGCGGATGCGGTGAGCACGGCGGCCAAGGCGACAGCGGACCGGCTGCGCAGCGAGCGGGTCGTCACGAGCGAGGCTGTCGCTCCCACGATGGAAGTCAGGGTCGAGACCACCCAGACGATCCACGAGGGCGACCCCCTGGAGCCGCCGGAGCAGCCCGTCCACGGCTAGCCCGAAGCCACCGCCGCCACAAGCACGTCGGCAATGCCCAGGTCACCGCGCACCAGCTCCCGGGACAGGATCCTGCGGTGGCTGGTCCTCGCCGGTGTCGTCCTGGTCGGGCTGCTCGTCGTGCGCGCCGCATCGCTCGGACAGGATCTCGTCACCGACGGGCCGAGCTCCCGCGCGCCCTGGACCCCACCGGCGCGGTCGGGCCCTCCCCTGCTCCCCACCCCCACTCCTTCGGCTCCTGACCCGGTGATCGGGGAGACACCGCCCGAGGCACCCGGCCTGCTCGTCGAGGTCGGGCTGCGGGTCGTCGACGCCGCACTCATCATCTGCGTGGTCGTCCTCATCGTGGGCGTTGCACGGATGTGGCGGCGCACTCTGCCGACCGGGCCGTCCCCTCGTCCCTGGGAGAGTCTGCACGGGGTGCCGACACCGCTGCAGGTCCGTCAGGCGCTGGCGTCGGCGCTCGAGGCGGACGTCATCCTCGTCGGGCCAGGATCCCCGCGCAATGCGATCGTCCAGTGCTGGGTGACGCTGGAGCGTCTTGGGACCGAGGTCGGCATCCCCCGAGCGGGTGCGGAGACGACGACGGAGTACGTCGTCCGATTCCTGGAGGTCGCAGATGCCGACCGGGACGCCGTCGACGAGCTCGCGGCGCTGTTCCAGGAGGCCCGCTTCTCGGAGCACCCGGTCACCACTGAAGCGCTCGCCCGCGCCCGGTCGGCCCTTCGTGCCATCCGGGTCAGCCTCCAACCCCCGGGCCGGCGCACGGCCATGAGGACCACAGTCCGTCGCGGGCAGCAGGGCCATGCCTGATGACGACGGAGCCCACAGATGCCTGACACCCCCCACCCCGGCTCCCGAACCGGCAGCATGGACCCTATGGCGCAGCCCCGAACCCGTGACCGGCGCACACGGCTGCGTTGGTGGGTGTTCACCGGGGTCGGGGCAGCACTGATCGCAATCACCGGGGCAGGGACCCTCGCCGCCAGCGGGTGGGACGTGCGGCTCGGACCGGTCGTCCTGATCGCCCTGACCGCTGCGGTCGCGTTCGGGCTCCTCCTCGAGGTGTTCGGTCCTGCACAGCTACCCACGGCTCACCGCTTCCGCCATGTCGACCCGTGGCGGCTGAGGCATGCCGTGCCCTACGCGCATCAAGGCCGGGACACCCAGATGGTGAGGGACGCCGCTGCGATGCGACGCGTGCTGATCGGGGGCCAACAGGCTGCGTTGCACGACCGACTCGTCGGCGTCGCGCAGGACCAGGTGCGCGCCGCATACGGACTCGGTCTGGGGGACGCGCGATCACGGGAGCTGCTCGGCGTCCGCGCCCATGATCTGCTGACCGGTCCCCCGCGCCGACTCGGCACCGCGGATGTCGAGCACATCATCGACCGGATCGAGGCGCTGTGACTGCGGCTTCGGAGCGCGCGACGGCCATCCTCGACGAGGTCGAGCGCGCCGTCATCGGCAAGCGGTCAGCACTCACTCTCGTGCTCGCCGCCGTACTCGCCAAGGGGCATGTGCTCCTCGAGGACCTGCCAGGTCTCGGCAAGACGCTGGCCGCCCGCTCACTGGCGACCGCACTCGGTCTGGAGTTCGCACGGGCCCAGTTCACACCGGACCTGCTGCCCGCGGACCTCACCGGCTCGTTCGTCTTCGACCAGCGCTCGGGCGACTTCGTCTTCCGCAAGGGTCCGATCTTCACCGAGCTCCTGCTCGCCGACGAGATCAACCGGACCCCGCCGAAGACGCAGGCCGCACTGCTCGAGGCGATGCAGGAGCGCCAGGTCACCGTCGAGGGCAGGACCTTCTCCCTGGGGCCGACCTTCCATGTCCTCGCCACCGCGAATCCCGTTGAGTACGAAGGCACCTACCCACTCCCGGAGGCGCAGCTGGACCGCTTCCTCGCGCGTGTCTCGTTCGGGTACCCAAGCGCCCAGGACGAGACGGACGTCGTCATCGCCCGGATGCGCCGTGGGCGGGAGGAGGTCGACATCAGCACCGCCGTCGCCGCCGGCGAGCTCCTCGAGCTCCAGACGACCGTCGAGCAGGTCACGGTCGACCCAGGCATCGCCCGGTATGCGGTGGCCCTGACCACTGCGACCCGCACCCACCCGGACACGCTCATCGGCTCCTCGCCGCGCGGCTCTCTGGCCCTGGTGCTCATGGCGAGGGCCATGGCCGTGATCGACGGCCGGGACTACGTCATTCCCGAGGACGTCAAGGCGGTGGCCCCCAGTGCCCTCGCGCACCGGGTCACCATCCGGCCCGAGCTGTGGATGACGCAGCCGAGCGGCCTGGCCGTCGTCGAGGAGGTCCTCGGCCAGGTGCCCACCCCGCCGACGGTCGAGCCCGACAGCGTCCGGCCGTGACCGGGTGGAGGCCCACGGCCAGCCTGGGTCGGGCATCTGCCCTGGGCGCCCTCGGCCTCGTGCTCGCCCTCGCGGCGGGTCGACCGGCGCTGGCAGCCTTCGCGGTCCCACTCCTCCTGCATGCCGCCTGGGGAATCACCGGCAAGCCCCTCAGCGGGCCAAGGGTGCAGCATCACCTCGACCACCGCACCCTCTTCGAGGGGCAGGCGACGACCTCGCGCCTAGAGCTCTCCGCCGAGGGCGCGGAACACGTCGTCCGCGCGATGGGTCAGGCGGCTCACGTGGCCGTGAGCCCGAGGTCGGGTGCGGTGCAGGCACTCCTTCACGGCGGCCGACCCCGGCCTGCCCACGACCTCGACACCGGACTGCCGCTTCACCTGGGACTGCGGCACTGGGGGCTGGCCACCCTCGGTGAGGAGAAGGTCGCCTTCACCTCGGAGTGGTGCGGATTCCGTTGGGGTCCAGCGTCCTTGGGACATGCCTCGCTCACCGTCCTCCCCTCCCGGCTGCCAGGGAGTGTGCTCGCCCCCGCACCGCACCCGGTGGGCCTCGTGGGTGCGCACCGGTCACGTCGCATCGGCTCGGGGGTCGAGATGAGCGGGATCAGGCCCTTCACGGTCGGTGACAAGCTCCGTCGCATCCACTGGCGCCACAGTCTGCGCACCGGCGAGCTGCACACCATCGTCTCCGATGCCGAGGAGGATGCGGCTGTCCTGCTGGTCGTCGATGCCACGGCCGACCACGGCTGCTCCGGCGGCGTCGGGGACACCGAGTCGACGCTCGACGTGTCGGTGCGAGCGGCCGCGCAGATCGCGGAGCACCACTTGCGCATCGGCGACCGGGTAGGGCTGCGCGTCGTCGGCGGCGGCGGTGCGGTCATTCCGCTCTCGACCGGCACGCGCCACAGCTATCGCATTCTCGGCGCACTCGCCCGGACAAGGCCTGCTCCGGTCGGGAGAGGGGAGCTGTCCCGACTCGTGCTGCGGGCGCCGCCGGGGACGGTGGTCCTCGCGTTGACACCCCTGCTCGACCCGCACGTCGCGGATGTCGCAGCCTTCGCGGCCCGTTCCGGCCATGACGTCGTCGTCGTGGACACCATGCCGGTGCGGGCTGAGCCGGTGCTCGACGACCCGCTCGAGCCGCCCATGGCGGACCTGGTCTGGCGACTCCGGCGCCTGGACCGTGGCCCC
>JAAYCP010000237.1 GCA_012729695.1 Actinomycetales bacterium
ACCATGCGCGGAGGCACGTCCGCCCAGTCCTTCGGGGTCACCCGCCCGTGGTCGGGGTAGGGACGCGAGTCGCCGACAGCCTTGAAGATCACCTGTGCAGCCTATGAGGTCCGCGCCCCGTCGCGTAGGTCGTGAACGCCACCGATCGCGGTCGTTACCGAACCGCAAGACTCGGACGCTGCCGACTACTGTGGGGCGCGTGAGTGACGACGCTGTGAGCACCCCGAACGACCCGACTCGGGAAGCCGACCCTCCCGTGCCGGCCGACGAGCCGGCTGCGCCCGAGGCCGCCGGGACCGATGTGCCGGCGGCGGAGGTCGCTGAGACTGCTGTCGGGACAGCCGTGGATGCGAGTGCCGACGCCGAGCCCGGGGCGGCCGTGACCCAGGACGCCACTGCCGTCGCCGAACCCGCTCCCGCGGAGCCTGAGGCGGTCGAGACTGCCGCGGAGGCCGAGCTCCCCGCGCTGATCACGCAGATCCGCGACGGGTACGCGTTCAAGGGTGCGACGCTCCACTTCGGTGCCGGCGTCGTCGAGGGGAAGGCGTATGCGGAGGCCCCGGTCCGCATACCCCTGTCCATGATGACCCGGCACGGTCTGGTCGCCGGCGCGACGGGCACCGGCAAGACCAAGACGCTCCAGCTCATGGCGGAGCAGCTCCTCGAGCAGGGCGTCCCGGTCTTCCTCGCCGACATCAAGGGTGACCTGTCCGGGATGGCCAGCCCAGGTGAGATGAACTCCTTCATCGAGACCCGCGCAGCCGAGATCGGTCTTGACTGGAGGCCCACCGCATACCCGGCGGAGTTCTTCTCCCTCGGTGGACAGGGCAAGGGCATCCCGATCCGGGCCAGCGTCTCCCAGTTCGGCCCGATCCTGATGTCGAAGGTGCTCGGCCTGAACCAGACGCAGGAGTCGAGCCTGACCCTGATCTTCCACTACGCCGACACCAACGGACTGTGGCTCGACACCCTCGACGACCTGCGCGCGGTGATCCAGTTCCTCACCTCCGATGCCGGCAAGGCCGAGCTGAAGCAGATCGGAGGGATCTCGTCCGCCACCGCCGGTGTCATCCTGCGTGAGCTGACGGCCTTCGCTGCCCGCGGTGCCGACACGTTCTTCGGTCTGCCGGAGTTCGACAGCGCCGACTTCATCCGGACCCACCCGGATGGCACCGGGGTCCTGTCCCTCCTCGAGCTCCCGAGCCTCCAGGACCAGCCGGAGGTGTTCTCGACCTTCCTCATGTGGCTGCTCGCGGACCTCTTCGCGACGCTGCCAGAGGAGGGCGACGTCGACAAGCCCAAGCTCGTGTTCTTCTTCGACGAGGCGCACCTGCTCTTCAAGGACGCGAGCAAGGACTTCCTCAGCGCCATCCAGCAGACGGTGCGGCTCATCCGGTCCAAGGGCGTCGGCGTCTTCTTCGTCACCCAGTCACCCAAGGACGTCCCCGGCGACGTCCTGGCGCAGCTGGGCAACCGGGTCCAGCACGCGCTGCGGGCCTTCACCCCTGACGACCAGAAGGCGCTGCGTGCTGCGGCGCGCACCTATCCGCACACCGACTACGACATCGAGAAGCTGCTCACCTCCACCGGAATCGGCGAGGCGGTCATCACCGTGCTGTCCGAGAAGGGTGCGCCGACGCCGGTCGCCTGGACCCGGATGCGCTCACCGCAGTCGCTCATGGACCCCTCTCCCGACGAGGTGCTGGACCGGGCCGTGGAGAGCTCGCCGTTGAAGGCGAAGTACTGGGAGGCCATCGAGCGCGAGTCCGCGCTCGAGATGCTGACCTCTCAGGAGGC
>JAAYCP010000238.1 GCA_012729695.1 Actinomycetales bacterium
CCACATGAGCGAGCCGAGCCGCGCCCCGAGCCTCCGTGAGGTGATCGAGGTCCTCGAGGCCGCATACCCGGTCTCCACCGCCCAGTCCTGGGACCAGGTGGGGCTCGTCACCGGCGACCCGGAGCAGCCGGTGCACCGGATCCATCTCGCGATCGACCCCACCCTCGCAGTCATCGACGAGGCCAGGGACGCGGGCGCGGACCTGCTCGTCACGCACCACCCGCTCCTCATGCGCGGGGTGAACAGCGTGGCGGTCACCTCGGCGAAGGGCGCCTCGGTGACGAACCTCATCGTCGCCGACATCGCGCTGTACGTCGCCCACACCAACGCGGACGTCGCCGCCGAGGGAGTATGCGTCGCGCTGGCAGAGGCCTGCGGACTCACCGACCTCGAGCCGCTGGCAGTCGTCGAGGACCAGTTGCTGGGGCGGGTGGGTCGGCTTCCCGCCGAGATCACGCTGGCGGAGTTCGCCCAGGCTCTGGCCGGCGCCCTTCCCAGCGCACCCGTCGGGATCCGGGTCAGCGGCCCGCCCGAGGCGACCGTCGAGCGGGTGGCCGTGCTCGGAGGCTCGGGGGACGACCTCTTCGACGCGCTGCGCGCGAGCGGTGCCGATGTCTACGTGACGGCCGACCTGCGCCACCATCCCGCGCTCGAGGCGAGGGAGGAGGCCCGGGGGAGCGCTCCATACCTTGTCGACGCCGGCCACTGGGCGAGCGAAGCTGTCTGGCTGCCCCGGGTCGCTGCCCTGCTGAGGGAGGAGCTGGGGGATAGGGTCGAGGTCGAGGTGAGCGACATCGTCACCGACCCCTGGACCTTCGTCGTCGGCGGGCAGCGGGTCTGACCCGTCGCGCGCCCTCGCCTCGCCGATCGAGCACCACAAAGACAAGAGACCGAGAGAGAGCGCAAGCACCCGTGAAGGCAGCACCCCACCAGCAGCAGCGGCTCCTCGACCTGCAGGCCATCGATACCCGTCTGGACCAGATCCAGCACGCGCGGACCCACTTGCCCCAGCTGGCCGAGCTGGCCGACCTGAACCAGAAGGCCGAGGTCCTGCGCGCGGAGCACATCCGGGTCAAGACCGCCCATGACGACGTCCAGCGCGAGCTGCGCAAGTCCGAGGCCGACGTCCAGCAGGTCCGCGACCGGGCCGCCCGGGACGAGCAGCGGCTCGCCTCCGGCACGGGAACGGCGAAGGACCTGCAGGCCCTCCAGCGTGAGCTGGAGTCGCTGGCGCGCCGCCAGAACGAGCTGGAGGAGATCGAGCTCGAGGTGATGGAGCGGGCCGAGGCGATCGAGTCCGACCTCGCCGAGCTGCAGGCCGGTCTGGACCGCCTCGACGCGCAGATCGCCGAGGTGGAGGCCGCGCGGGACGAGGCGCTGGCCCGACTCGACGAGGAGGCCGCGAAGCTCCTTGCGCCGCGGGCCTCGGTCGTCACCCAGGTCGGCGAGGAGCTCGTCGCCCTGTACGAGAAGATCCGCGCGAGCAGCGGTGGGCTCGGTGCCGCCCCCCTCCGCCAGCGCCGGTGCCACGGTTGTCAGCTCGAGCTCAACGCCGTCGATCTCAACCACATCAAGGCGGCTGCCGAGGACGAGGTGATCCGCTGCGAGGAGTGCCGCCGCATCCTGGTGCGCACCCCCGAGTCCGGACTCTGACCTGCCGATGGGTCGTTCGCTCATCGTCTATGCCGACGGCGGCTCCCGGGGGAACCCGGGCGTCGCGGGGTACGGCGCCGTCGTGCTCGACGGGCGCTCCGGTGCGCTGCTCGCCGAGCGTGCGGAGCCCTTGGGCATCGCGTCCAACAACGTCGCGGAGTACTCCGGAGTGATCGCCGGCCTGCGCGCAGCCGCGGAGATCGACCCCGCGGCCTACATCGTGGCGCGGCTGGACTCCAAGCTCGTCGTCGAGCAGCTCTCCGGGCGCTGGAAGATCAAGCACCCGGACATGCGCCGGTTGGCGCTCGTGGCCCGCGACGTGGCCCAGGAGATCTCGGCCGCTGGTGGGTCGGTGACCTACGAGTGGGTGCCGCGCGAGGAGAACACCCTCGCCGACCGACTATCCAACGTCGCCATGGACGGGGAGACCATCACCGTCGACCACTGGCGGGCCAACGCAGAGGCCGACGCCGTACCAGAACGTGACAATAGGAACGTTCTGGTACACCCGCCTGAGGGCTCTGATCCCCGGGAGTCACGGGATGGTCCAGGGGGTGAGGACGCCGAGGCAACCCCTGAGGTGCAGGAGGTCACCGTCGCCCAGGCGATGGGCACGGGAGTCGGGACGCGACCGGGTCGCGGCGCGGTCACCCGGCTGGTCCTCGTCCGGCACGGGGTGACGGCCTTCACCGAGGCGGGGCGCCTCGATGGCCGGGGTGGGTACGACCCGCCGCTGTCGGAGCGCGGTCGGGCCCAGGCGGAGCAGGCCGCCCGCTCGGTCGCCGGACTCCTCAATGGGGCGCCGGCCCGGCTCATCACCTCCTCCCTGGCCCGGGCGGTCCAGACCGGCGCCGTCATCGCCGAGGCGCTCGGCGTCGAGCCCGAGGTCGACGCCGACTTCGACGAGCAGAACTTCGGTGACTGGGACGGCGCGGCCATCTCAGACCTCATCGAGACCGCGCCGGACGATCTGCTCCGGTTCCGGCACGACCCGGAGTATGCGCGGCCGGGCGGCGAGACCCACCTGCAGATCCAGGAGCGGGTGAGCGCCGCATACGAACGGGTCATCGCGGCCGGCGGGACCACCGTCGTCGTCTGCCACCGCAAGCCGATCATGTGCGTCATGGCGCACATCCTCGGCCTCACGCCGGAGGCGTCCTGGCGGCTCGCCGCCGCACCCGGCTCGCTGCACGCGATCGAGGTGTGGCAGGACGGCACGACGTCCATCGCGTTCACGAACCGGACCTGACCGACGCGCCTGACCCGCCACTCCTACCCTGTTGGGGTGGACATAACACAGGGTGATGCCTTCCGTCCCGACACCCTCGCCGTGCGGGCCGGGCTCATGCGCAGCGGGTTCGACGAGACCGCCGAGGCGGTCTACCTCACCTCCGGCTTCGTCTACTCCTCGGCCGAGGAGGCCGAGGCGGCGTTCAAGGACGAGATCGAGAAGTTCATCTACTCGCGCTACGGCAATCCCACGGTCGCGATGTTCGAGGAGCGGATGCGGACGATCGAGGGGGCGGAGGCGGCCTTTGCCACGGCGTCCGGGATGGCCGCCGTCTTCGTCGCTCTCGCGGCGCTGTGCGGTGCCGGTTCGCGACTCGTCGCCTCTCGTGCCTTGTTCGGGTCCTGCTTCGTCATCGTGGACGAGATCCTGCCCCGCTGGGGGGTCGAGACCGTCCTCGTCGACGGCCCCGACCTGGCCCAGTGGGAGGCGGCTCTGAACCGCGAGACGACCGCTGTCTTCTTCGAGACGCCGAGCAACCCGATGCAGGAGCTCGTCGACATCGCCGAGGTGTCCCGGCTGGCGCACGCCGTCGGTGCGAAGGTCGTCGTCGACAACGTCTTCGGGACGCCGGTGTTCTCCAAGCCGCTCGACCACGGCGCCGACATCGTCGTCTACTCCACGACCAAGCACATCGACGGCGGAGGACGCGTACTCGGTGGTGTCGTCCTGGGGCTGAAGCACTTCATCGAGGGTCCGGTGAAGAACCTCATGAGGCACACCGGTCCGTCGATGTCACCGTTCAACGCGTGGGTCAACCTCAAGGGTCTGGAGACACTCCGCCTGCGGGTGGAGCAGCAGGCGCGGTCGGCGCTCGCGCTGGCCGAGTACCTCGAGTCCCACCCTCGGGTCACCGATGTCCGCTACCCCTGGCTGCCGTCGCACCCGCAGTATGCGCTGGCCCAGCGACAGATGCTCGGCGGCGGCACGGTGGTCACCTTCACCATCGACGGCGGGAAGGCCGAGGCCTTCAAGGTGATGAATGCCCTTCGCATCGTTGACATCTCGAACAACCTGGGGGATGCCAAGTCGCTGACGACGCACCCAGCCACCACCACGCACCGGCGGCTCACCCCGGAGGCGCGGGTAGCCGCGGGGATCACGGACGGCACCGTGCGGATCTCTGTGGGGCTCGAGGACACCGAGGACCTGCTCGCAGACTTCGAGCAGGCGCTGCGCTAGGACGTCGGCAGCTCGCCTGTTCCATTGTTCAGGTGTGACCCGGCGACGAGAGTCGTCGGCTCATGGGTGACAGGGAAGCTCACCGACGCGGCGATGAAGCACGCCTGGCTGGCCTCGTGGTGCAGCCTGGGCATCAGGTCGACCTGAGAGGGGTCGGTGATGGTGACGACCGGCCGCAGGACGACGCCGGTGAAGCGTCCGCCGATGCCTTCCTGAACCATCGTTCCGGTGGGGGAGTCCTCGTAGGCGACGACGGTGACGCCGTGCATGACGGCGACATGGAGGAACGAGAGCAGGTGGCACTCGGAGAGGGCGGCGACGAGGAGCTGCTCAGGATTCCACCGGGTCCGGTCGCCGCGGAAGGTCGGGTCGGAGCTCAGCTCGAGCGCCGGAGGTCCGCCCTCCGTGTCCGCCCTGGCCACGACATCACGGTCGTAGTCGCGGTACCCGCTCGTGCCGGTGCCGCGGTTCCCCGTCCAGGTGAGGCTCAGGGCATACGTATGCGTCGTGCCGGCCATGCGAGAACTGTGCCATGGGTGCCGGCCGGGCTCGAGTCGTATTGTCGCTGGCGCCTTGTCGCGCGCGGACCCGCTGGGCTCGCCGCGCAGCGTCTGGTCAAGGCGGGGTGACAGCCAGTGTCCAGGCCCTGCCCTGACCGGCCGGGGGAGTGAGTCGCACCTCGAAGCGCTCGCCGACCACGTCCGCCAGCGCGGGCACCGTGCGTGGATCAGCGCCCACCTCGACCAGGTGGCGGGTCACCAGACCTCGCGTGTGCTTGGCCATGTGCGAGGCCCCAGGGACCGCGATCGCGACCCACCGCTCAGCCCGCTCCGGCCCGGGCTTCCAGGCTGCCGCATACGCAGCGCTGCGGCAGTCGACGATGCAACCCTTCCCGGCTGCCTGCGGAAGGACCTGATCCAGGTGGGACCGCCAGGCCCGCCCGAGTGATCCGACGCCCGGCAGGTCGACGCCCATCGACAGCCGGTAGGGCGCGACCTCGTCGCTGAGCCGCAGCGCCCCATAGAGGGCCGAGACCACGACGATCCACCGCGTCGCCCGACGCTTCGCAGCCGGCTCGAGCGAGGCGATGTCCAGCGCGTCGTAGAGGACACCGGTGTACACCTCGCGCGCCGGGGTGGCAGGAGCGGCCTCGAGGTCGAGGTTGCGGGCGATCTCGTCGAGGAGGTTGGGGCTGACTCCGAGCAGCCTTGGCGCGTCGGGCGATTGGCTCACCTGCGCAAGAGCCGCAGCGACCGTGCGGCGCTGCTCGGTGAGCTCCGGGAAGGACCAGGAGTTGGGGTCTGCGGGCCGTCCCCGACGCCGACCGGTCTTGGACTCCGACGGGGGCAGCAGGATCAGCACGCGCAACACCATAGGTGGCAGGGCACGTGATCGGATCATGGGGTCGGCGCAGTGGCTAGCGTGGGAGTATGCCCACCACCCTGCTCGTCGTGCACCACAGTCCCAGCGGGTCACTCCAACGACTCACCGACGCGGTGATCGCCGGGGCTCGTGATGACGCGATCGAGGGGGTCGACGTGGTCGTCCGGGAGGCACTGAGCCCCGATGCGGAGGAGCTGCGCCGGGCCGACGCCGTCGTCCTCATCACGCCGGCGAACTTCGGGTACATGAGCGGTGCGCTGAAGCACTACCTCGACACCGTGTTCCTCCAGGTGGGGGGAGCGCTCGGTGACGACGGCAGCGCGGCCTCCGGGGGCGCGCCCGGCAAGGGGCTGCCGTTCGGGCTGCTCGTCCACGGGCGGTACGACACGACCGGTGCGGAGCGGTCGGTGCTCTCCATCGTCCAGGCTCTGGGCTGGCGGCAGTCGGCCGACGTCCTCTCCATCCTGGGAGATGTGGAGCAGGAGCACCTCGACGCCGCCTACGAGCTCGGGGCAACGCTTGCGGTCCTGACCCTGGAGGACTGATCCGCCGCACGGCCCGGTGGCGCTGCGTCAACGCTGTGCGCCGGTAGGTTCTCCGGTATGCCCAAGCGTCACATCTCAGCCGGGACACGCGCCGACGAGCCCCTCGATGTCAACGACACTCTCCGGCAGCGGTTCGCCCGGATCCGGGAGGAGCACGAGGTCCCGGGTGCCTTCCCAGAGGAGGTCGTGACCGAGGCACGGGCGGTCAGCGAGTCGGGAGCGATCGGGCTGCCCACGCGGGATGAGACATCGATCCCCTTCATCACCATCGACCCACCCGGGGCGATGGACCTGGACCAGGCGCTGCACATCGAGGAAGAGGCCACGGAGCACGGGGTCGGCTTCCGGGTGAGGTATGCGATCACCGACCTCCCCGCATACGTCCAGCCGAGCGGAGCGATCGACGCCGAGGCCCGCCTGCGGGGGCAGACCATCTATGCGCCGGACCTGCGCGTACCGTTGCACCCCCCGGAGCTGAGTGAGGGCGCCGCCAGTCTCCTTCCGGGACAAGCCTGCCCAGCATTCGTGTGGGACATGCGCCTGCGCCCCAATGGCCAGGTCGCCGACGCCACGGTCTACCGGGCCATGGTCCGCTCGGCGGGGCGCACCGACTACCAGACCGTCCAGGACCAGGTCGACAGCGGCACCGCCGAGGGGACAGTCGCACTGCTGGCGAAGGTCGGCCCTCTGCGGATCGCCCGCGAGCTCGCCCGCGGGGGAGCGAGCCTCCCGATGCCCGAGCAGGTCGTCATCAAGGACTACGGCGGGTCCTACACCCTCCAGTTCCGTCCGCCGCTGTCCAGCGAGGACTGGAACGCGCAGATCTCCCTGCTCACCGGCATGGTCGCGGCGGACATCATGCTCAAGCACAAGGTCGGCATCCTGCGGACGCTGCCCAAGCCGAACAAGGAGTCGCTCGCACGTTTCCGGCGCAGCGCCAAGGCTGCGGGAGTCCGGTGGCGTCCGAAGCAGAGCTACGGCACGTTCCTCCGGACCCTGGACCGGACCAATCCCAGGCACCTCGCCCTCATCTTCGAGGCGACGACGCTCTTCCGGGGGTCGGGTTACACGGTGATGCTCGGGGAGGTGCCGGAGCAGACCATCCATGCCGCAGTCGCCAGACCGTATGCGCACGTCACCGCTCCCTTGCGCCGACTCGTCGACCGGTTCGCGCTGACCCTCTGCGCCGCCCTCGAGGCGGGAGAGGAGGTACCTCAATGGGTGACTGAGGCGCTGCCGACTCTGCCGGGCATCATGGCCTCGTCGACCCAGCGCTCCAACGGTGTCGAGCGGGACAGCGCCGACGCGGTCGAGGCAGCGGTCCTGCGCGACCGGCTCGGTGAGCTCTTCGAGGTGGCAGTGGTCGACCGCATGAAGCGCAAGAGCGGCTCGGAACTCATCGTCAAGCTCATCGATCCCGCCGTCATCACCAAGGCAGACGGCAGCGCCCGACTCGGTGCAATGGTCGCCGCCCAGCTCACTCAGGCCGTCGTGGAGACCAGCACGGTGCGGTTCGCCGTCGCGTCAGGCCAGGAGCTGGTCGCCGGCTGACCACGCTGCTCGGAGAGCCCCGGCAGGTACCATGGACGGTGGATGAGTCGGCCAGACGGTCGCGTCAGGGTGCGGGTCCTCGGACCCGGATCCTGCCGAGGAAAGTCCGGGCTCCACAGGGCACGGTGGTGGCTAACGGCCACCCGGGGTGACCCGCGGGACAGTGCCACAGAGAGTAGACAGCCTCAGGTTCGCCTGGGGTGATGGTGAAAGGGTGGTGTAAGAGACCACCAGCAGTCCTGGTGACAGGACTGGCTAGGTAAACCCCACCGGGAGCAAGCCCGAGCAGTGTGTGTTTGACGGCGGCCCGCCGGAGCACACGGGTAGGGCGCTGGAGGCGACCAGCAATGGTCGTCCGAGATGGATGACCGTCCACGACAGAACCCGGCTTACCGGCCGACTCATCCGCCGTCCACTGCCGGTCGACCCCAACCGCCGGACCTCGGCTTCTGGGTCGACTCCACTTCTGGGCGACTCCATGAGAAATGCGTGCCACCAAGACTGGCACCGCCGTGTGCACCGTGAAGTCTGTTGCGTGACGGATCCTGAGGTGTACGTTCGACGGTGGACCCTCTCAATGGCAGGACCAATGGAATGCTCGCTGTGCACGTCGGTCAATCCGCCTGACGCCAAGTTCTGCGTCGGGTGTGGTGAGCCGCTGCAACCGACCTGTCCGGTGTGTGGCCACAACGTGCCGCCGGACGCGCGCTTCTGTCCCAACTGCGGTCACCGTCTGCTTGCCGCACCTGAGGTGGACGAGGCGCCCTCGGACCTGACCCGCTACCTTCCGGCGACACTCCTCGCCAAGATCGAGGCGGCCCGCAGCGGACGCGCGATGGCGGGGGAGCGGCGCCTGGTGACGGCCCTCTTCGCCGACGTCACCGGGTCGACGTCCGCGGCCGAGCAGCTCGACCCGGAGGACTGGGTGGAGGTGATCAACGGCGCCTTCGAGCGGATGATCCGCCCGGTCTACCGGTACGAGGGAACCCTGGCCACCCTCCAGGGAGACGGGGTACTCGCCTTCTTCGGGGCCCCGATCGCTCATGAGGACGATCCGGAACGGGCGGTTCTCGCGGCTCTCGAGATGATCGATGCCATAGCTCCGTACTCACTGCGCATCGAGAAGAAGTGGGGCTTCCCCATCCGGATCCGGGTGGGTGTGAACACCGGGCTGGTGGTCGTCGGCGACGTCGGCTCGGACCTGCGGCTCACCTACACGGCCATCGGCGATGCCATCAACGTCGCGGCACGGATGGAGCAGACGGCGGCGCCCAACACGGTCCAGGTCAGCGAGGACACCTACCGGCTCATCGCGCCGCTCTTCGAGTTCGAGGACCTGGGCCAGACGACGGTGAAGGGGAAGTCGGCACCGATCCAGACCTACCGCCCGCTGCGCTGTCAGGTCCGACCCGGGCCGACGCGGGGTCGTGGATTCTCTTCGCCGCTCGTCGGCCGAGAGGCGGAGACCCAGGTGTTGCGCGACCTCACCGATCGTCTCTCGGAGGGGCGTGGCGGCATCTGCGCGGTCATCGGTGAGGCGGGTCTGGGGAAGTCGCGGCTCATCGCAGAGTTCTCCGAGGAGCTCGAAGCCGAGGGCCGACGGGGCCCCTGGTGGTCATCGAAGCCCGTGTACGTGGAGGGTCCGGGACCAACCACGATGGGGTGGGCCGTCGGCAGGTCGTTCTCGTACAACAGCTCGGTTCCCTACGGGGTGGTCGTCGACCTCCTCAGCACGTGTCTCGAGCTGCATCCGGAGGACACCGCGCACGTGCGACGCTCGAAGCTGACCGACACGGTCGAGACCCTGTTGGGAGAGGACGCGGAGACCCACCTTCCCTATCTCGCACAGCTCCTCGGCATCGACCTCGACACCGAGGAATCCAGGGCCGCCTCGCACATGGCGGCGCCCATGCTCCAGCGGCGCACGTTCTCGGCAGTGACGGCACTCATTGAGGCTGCCGCCCTCCGCCGCCCGCTCGTCGTCGTCATCGAGGATCTCCACTGGTGTGATGCGATCAGCCTCGCGTTGCTCGAGGAGCTGATGGCTGTGACGGAGCGGGCTATGCTCATGCTCCTCGTCACGATGCGTCCGGACCGCGACCGGCCGTCCTGGCAGTTCCACGAGACCGCCGCTCGAGAGTATGTCCACCGTTATACGCCGGTCTTCATCGAGCCGCTGGAGGCGGCCGCCTCGGCGCAGATGCTGTCGCAGATGCTCGGTGGTGACTTCGAGCCGGACCTCGCCGACGCACTCATCACCCGGGCGGAGGGCAACCCCTTCTATCTCGAGGAGCTGCTGGGTTCCCTCCTCGACGCTGGGTCGCTCGTCGAAGAGGACGGTTGCTGGCGGATCACCGATGCGGGGGCCCGGATCGGCCTCTCGCCGACCGTCGCGGGGCTGCTCATCTCCCGCCTCGACAGTCTCGACGAGGGAGGTAAGACCGTCGCCCAGATCGCATCCGTCATCGGGCGTGAGTTCCGACTGTCGGAGGTGCAGTACCTGCTGGATCCCGCGATCGACCTCGAGGTGGCCCTGGCCGATCTGGAGCGCCGGAACCTGCTGGAGGAGCGGGCCAGGCTGCCGGAGCGAAGGTATGCCTTCAGGCACGTCCTCCTCCAGGAGAGCGCCTACCAGTCGATGCTGAAGCGGGACCGCCGCAACCTGCACGCACGGATAGCGGATCACCTCATCGCAGAGGGCTCCGACGACGTCTCGAGCATTGCGCGCCACCTGACCGAGGCGGAGGAGCTCGCGCGCGCCATGCCGTACCTCGTCGAGGCCGGCGACCGGGCCGCCCGGGCGATGTCGCTCGCCGATGCGATCCGCTTCTACACGCAGGCGCTCGACGCCGCGGTTGAGGGAACCGACCCTGAGCTGATCCGGCGGGCGCACGAGGGGCTGGGCAACGCATACACGCTCATCCCGGACCTCACGAGGGCGGCGTCGAGCTACCAGGAGCTGTTGGAGTTCGGCAAGGAGCGATCGGAACCGACCGTCCAGGTCACGGCCCTGAACCGACTCGGCTTCACCGCGGCTGCGCTGGGGGGTGACTACGAGCTGGCCACCGACTACCTCGAGCGGGCTCGCAAGCTCGCCGAAGCGCATAACGACGATCTCGGTCTGGCCGAGTACCACATGAACAGCTGCATGATCGCGACCGGGCAGGGGGACATGGATCGAGCGGCCGCTCACGACGCCGAGGCCTCGGCGAGCGGAGCGGCCGCGGGATCGATGCGGTTCCGGATGCAGGGGTTGATCCAGCGCGCCATCTCGCTCGCGAGCGCCGGTCGCTACGTCGAGGGGGAGCTCGCTCTTGCCGAGGCTACCCGGGCGGCCGAGGAGTCCGGGAACGAGGTGTTCCAGGCGGCTGTGAGGGCGGTCGCCTCGCCCGTCTACCTCCTGAGGCAGGGTCGGACCGCGGAGGCCTATGAGGGGGCACGCTCCGGATTCGCGGCCATGAAGAAGCAGGGGTCGTCGTGGGTGGCGGATGCGGCCATGGTCTCGGCCGACATCGCTCGTCAGCTGGCCCGCTACGAGGAGGCCATCACCTTGGCGCACGAGGGTGTCGAGCTGGCCCAGGAACTGGGTCAGATCTACCTCTCGACACCGTGCGCCGCCCAGCTCTCGCGGCTGCACGCCGAGGTTCGCGGCGACGCAGAGGAGGCGGCCCGCTGGCGGGCGGTGGTCCTGGAGCTCATCGACCGTCCCTTCGGGGACATGTTCGCCGCGTCGATCTGGGGGCACCTCGGCTGGGCGGAGCTGCGCCTCGGTCACCCCCGGGAGGCGGCTGAGCTCTTCACTCGCAGCGCCTCGGTCTCATCCGCCTCCACCCATCTGGAGAGGCCGTGGTCCCTCCTGGGCGCGGCGGAGGCCGACCTGCTGCTCGATGACCCGGGAACATCTCGGGGACTGTTGTCTCAGGCCCGTCACTTCGGGGAGAGGAACCGAACAGCGACGGTGGCAGTTGGGGTCGGACGCGTCTCCGGCTTGATCGAGGTCGCCGCAGGCGAGCACGCTGCCGCTCTGGAGATGCTGCGGCCGGCCTCCGAGGCCGCGGCATCGATGAGCCTGCGGGGGGAGCTGTGGCGCATCCTGACCACCATGGGTGAGGCCCACCGTGGACTGGGCCAGGAGGCCGAGGCGGCAGAGGCCGTCGCCGCCGCCCGACGGGCCATCGAGTCGATCGCAGCCGACATCGTCGATGAGGGGCTGCGGTCCGAGTTTCGGCGAACGGTCGCCACGTCCGCGGGCCTGGAGCTCAGCGACGGACGATCGACGGGCACCTGAACCATCATCCGCTGGAGCCGAGCGAGGAGTCCGCTAGCCGTGCGGGAGACGCATGGCGTAGATGACCGCTCCGAACAGGAGCACCGCTGCCGCTGACAGCACGGTCGCGATCGGCTGGAACACGGCGAGCGTCAGGCACCCGACGAGGCCGATCACCGGAAGGATCCGGTGGGTGCGGGTCAGGGCGGGCAGCCGGTATGCGCTGGCGTTGGCGATCGCGTAGTAGACCAGCACGAGGATGGAGCTGAACGAGATCGCCGTGACGAGCCTGCCGAGCAGGACCAGCAGGATGACGACAACAGCCGCGGCGAGCTCGGCCCGGTGCGGGACCTGATAGCGGGGATGAACGGCAGCCAGCGGAGGAGGAAGGTGCCGGTCCCGGGCCATGGCGAGCCCGGTGCGTGACACACCCAGGAGCATCCCGAGCAGGGCCCCGAAGGCCGCGATTGCGGCCACCACCCGGACCAGACCGTCGGTCCCCGCGAGGCCAGTGGCCCGGAGTGCGCCCGCGAGCGGGGCAGGGTCGGTGGCGATCACCTCTGCCCCCCGGCTGCGCAACAGAGCGATCGCAACCAGCGCATACAGACCCGTGACGATGGCGAGAGCGATCGGGATCGCCCTCGGGATGGTCCGCTCCGGCTCGATGACCTCCTCCCCGAGGGTCGCGATCCGGGCGTAGCCCGCGAACGCGAAGAAGAGGAAGCCGGCTCCTGACAGCACTCCGGCGACGCTGACGTCGATCGCTTGTCCGGCGGTCGTCGCGGTCGGACCGATTCCGATGAGCATCGCTGCTGCCACGACAAGGGCAGTGACGACGATCGCGACGATGAGACGAGTTACCTTGGCGCTCTTGGTGATTCCGCGGTAGCTGATCGCCGCGACCAGGACGACCGACGCGACGGCGACCCAGCGCGCGTGGTCGGGTAGCGCATACACACCGATGGTCCACGCCATCGCCGCGCAGCTGCTCAACTTGCCGGCGACGAACGCCCATCCGGCGAGGTAACCCCAGAACGGGCTGAGCTGTTCGCGTCCGTACACATAGGTGCCTCCGGACTCCGGGTAGACCGCGGCGAGGCGGGCCGAGGCGGTGGCGTTCGCATACGCGACGACGGAGGCGAGCAGGAGGGAGAGGAGGAGCCATGAGCCGGCCGCAGCGGCTGCCGGTGCGTAGGCGACGAAGACCCCCGCCCCGAGCATGGATCCGAGCCCGATGAGGACGGCATCCGAGAGGCCAAGGCGCCGGGCCAGCTGGTCCACGACCTCACGTTATCCCTCTGACGGGTGCAGGAACCTGTTCCGCGCTGTCCATTCGGGCGGCCCGGCGATGCGACTCTCGGATCGGCTGTTCCGGCGGTGTGCGTACACGGCTACGGTCTGGGGTATGCGGATCACTCACCTCGGTCATGCCTGCCTGCTCGTGGAGATCGCGGACCAGCGGATCCTCATCGATCCGGGCGCCTTCGCCGGCGACTTCCTCGGCCTGCGCGATCTCGACGCCATCCTGGTGACCCACCAGCACGTCGACCACCTCGACCCGGTCCGGCTCCCGGAGCTCGTGCGCGCCAACGGTGAGGTGCCGATCTGGTGCGACCCGCAGAGCGTCTCCATCCTCGAGGAGGTCGGTCTGCCGGCCACGGCTCATGACGGATCGACGGTGACACTCGGGGAGGTGCTCATCGAGCCGGTGGGGGAGATACACGCCCTGATCCACGAGGACATCCCGCGCATCACCAACGTCGGCGTGCGGATCAGCGCGCCGGGAGAGCCGACCTTCTTCCACCCGGGCGACGCGCTCGATGCCGACCCAGGAGAGGTCGACGTGCTCGCCTTCCCGCTCAACGCCCCCTGGCAGGCCAGCCGGGACATGACCGGGTTCCTACGACGGCTCGCCGCACCGCACGCGGTCCCCATCCACGACGCGCTGCTGAGTCTGACCGGACGCAACCTCTACCTGAAGCAGGCCGGCGACCTGGGGAGCAAGGACACCCGCATCCACGACCTCGCCGACGGCAGTCCGTGGCGGGTCGAGGCATAGGGCGTTTGCGGCGAGGACCACTCGCACGTGGTGAGCGCCACGTGGTGAGCTGAGCGTTGCCTCCTGGGTCTGACCCGTCTTCGCGCCACCCTTGCTCCTGACTTCGACCCTTCCTCACGCCGCCCTTGCTCCTTGATTTGACCCTTGCTCCTGACTTTGACCCTTAGCCCGTCGTTTGAGCGCAATTGCGCGCAAATGTGGGAGCAGGTGTCACGTGAGGGAGGAAAGGTCGAACGAGGGGGGTACGTGTCAAGTCAGGGAGGAAAGGTCGAACGACGAGTACGTGGGCGACACGGTGTTGAGCCGCGCACAGGGGGCGCCCACCCCGCGAGGGTGCGCTCGCGCGCCCCGTCGTCCAGGACCGCGCGCGGGACCGAGCCCGCCTGGGCACGTCGATGGGCGGGCAGGTCGCCGCGGGGCTGCTGCAGGAGTACCCCGTTCTTTGTTGAACAGGGGCGCTCACCCAGGAAGACAGCGGCCGGGCGGGTGCCTGGGCGCGTTCCGGTCGCATCCCTACTCAGCCGTGGTGAGGATCTCCGCCCCGGTCTCGGTGACGAGGATGGTGTGCTCGAACTGGGCCGAGCGGCGGCGGTCCTTGGTCACCACGGTCCAGCCGTCGTCCCACATCTCCCACTCGTGCGTGCCGAGGTTGAGCATCGGCTCGATCGTGAACGTCATGCCGGCCTCGATGACCGTGTTGTAGGCGGGGGCGGCGTCGTAGTGGGGGATGATCAGCCCCGAGTGGAAGCTCTCGCCGATGCCGTGACCGGTGAAGTCCCGCACGACGCCGTAGCCGAACCGCTTGGCGTAGCTCTCGATGACCCGTCCGATGATGTTGAGCTCGCGCCCGGGACGGACCGCCTTGATGCCGCGCATCATCGCCTCGCGCGTGCGCTCGATGAGCAGTGCGGACTCCTCGTCGATCTCACCCACGCCGTAGGTCGCGTCGGTGTCGCCGTGCACCCCGTGGATGTATGCGGTGATGTCGATGTTGACGATGTCGCCGTCGCGTAGCTCACGGGAGTCGGGGATGCCGTGGCAGATGACCTCGTTGACCGAGGTGCACAGTGACTTGGGGAAGCCCTTGTAACCCAGCGTCGAGGGGTAGGCGCCGTGGTCGAGGAGGAACTCATGCCCCACCCGGTCGATCTCGTCGGTCGTGACGCCCGGGGCGATGGCGGCGGCGGCGGCCTCGAGGGCCTGGGCTGCGATGCGGCCGGCGATGCGCATCTTCTCGATGGTCTCGGCGTCCTTGACCTCGGGCCCGGTGTGCGGTCGCGGCGCCGGTCGGTCGACGTACTCGGGCGCGACGATGTGGCTCGGGACCCGACGGCGAGGTGAGATGACGCCGGGCTCGACTGACGCATACGCAACTGGCATACCGTTGAGTCTAGGTGGACGCGGTGGGCGTCCCTCACACCCGACGTGGCGAGGAGGCCGACGTGCCGTACTGGTACAACATCACGACCGGCAAGGTCGAGAGCGATGAGGAACGCAGCCCCAACGACCAGGTCATGGGCCCCTACGACACCCGCGAGGCGGCCGAGGCTGCGCTCGAGACCGCCCGCGCCAGGACTGAGGCCTGGGACGAGGAGGACCGCGAGTGGGAGGACTGGGGCAAGGGCTCCGGCGACTCGCAGGCCGGCTCGGACTGAGCTCGACCTCCTGACGCACTGCGCAAGGGAAGCTCGGTCTTCGCAAGAGAACCTTTGTCCTGCGAAGACCGCTTTTCCCGCCGGGGGAGGAAGGTGGGACAGGCGGCGCCGGCTCAGCCCTTGCGGTGCACGCTCACGACGTAGTCGCTGCCGATGTGCCACGGCGCCCGGTCCCACGACGCATACCGCTGCTGGAGCGAGAACCCGGCGCCGCGCAGCGCCCGGTCGTACTCACTGACCGGGACGAGGTTGGCCGTCTCCGGCAGATCGGCGCGTGTGAGTCCGAAGCCGGCGATGATGTGCCCGCCAGGCACGAGGTGGGCCGAGATCTGCCGGATGGCCTGGTCGAGGGTGCCGACGGCGAGGTAGGGCACGACGTTCCCGGCCATGACCGCGAGGTTGAACCCCCGGGTCCCGGTCCACGTGGAGATGCCCCAGGGCGAGAGGTTCTCCTGGGACAGGTCCATGTGCGTGAGGTCGGCGTGGACGTACTCGGTGTGCGGGTCCTCGCGCCGCGCGATGTCGATGAGGTGCCGGTCGGCGTCGACCCCCACGGCGTCGTACCCCATCTGCGTCAGCACCCGCGTGAGCCGGCCGAAGCCGCACCCCGCGTCGAGCACCCGCGCCGGCGGTGGGTGGACGGAGGCGATGAACCGGGCTTCGCCGTGCAGGTCCACCCCCTGGGCCTCGAGGGTCGCGAAACGGCGACGGTATGCGGCGGCCGCCTCCGCACCGCTGCTCACCTCGGACCAGCGGGTCGGAGGAGGTATGCGGTCCGAACCGCTGTTGGTCACCGGCACCTCACTCCTCGAACGAGTGCTCCGAGGCGGGGAAGGTGCCGTCCCGGACCTCCGAGGCGTAGGCCTGAGCGGCGCGGCTCAGCTCGCCGCGCAGGTCTGCGTACTTCTTGACGAAGCGGGGCGCGCGACCGCCGCGGAGACCGGCCATGTCCTGCCAGACGAGCACCTGGGCGTCGCAGTCCGGCCCGGCGCCGATACCGACCGTCGGGATCCGCAGGGCCTTGGTGACCTCGGCGGCCACGGGGGCGGGAACCATCTCCATGACGATGGCGAAGCAGCCGGCTTCCTGGAGCGCGAGCGCGTCCTCCAGGAGCTTCGCGGCTCCGGCTCCTCGGCCCTGCACCTTGTAGCCGCCGAGCACGTGCTCACTCTGCGGGGTGAAGCCGATGTGGCCCATGACGGGGATCCCGGCCCGGACGAGGAGCTCGATCTCGGGGACCATCGCCTTGCCGCCCTCGAGCTTGACGGCGTGAGCCATCCCCTCCTTCATGAAGCGGGTCGCCGTGTTCAGGGCCTGCTGCGGGCTCGCCTGGTAGGAGCCGAAGGGGAGGTCGGCGACGACCATCGCATACTTGGCGGCCAGGGTGACCGCCCGGCAGAGCGGCACGAGGTGGTCGACCGTCACGGGCACGGTCGTCTCGAAGCCGTAGACGTTGTTGCCGGCGGAGTCGCCCACGAGGAGCACCGGGATGCCGACCTCGTCGAAGATCTCGGCGGTGTACATGTCGTAGGCGGTGAGCATGGCCCACTTCTCCCCGTCCTCCTTCATCTTCTGAAGGTGCGGGATGCGGACGCGGCGCTGGGGCGCGGCCTGGACTCCGGTGCCGTACGGGGCGGTCGTCTCACTCATGTTCAGATCCTAGTCGCGCCCCTCTCACCGTCAGTGGGGCGCATGGGCAGCCAGGGCCTCGGGGCGACGAAGGGCTCGGTTGGCGAAGGGGTAGGTTACGAGCGTGGTCGAGCCCTTGATGATCCGCTTCGTCTCCATGCACACCTCACCGCTCACCATTCCGGGCGCCGGGGATGCCGGGGGGATGAACGTCGTCGAGCGGCACCAGGCCATGGCTCTCGCAGACCTCGGTCACACCGTCGAGCTCGTCACCCGTCGGGCCGACCCGGACTCCCCGGACGTCGTCGCCGTTGCGCCGCGGGTCACGTTGCGCCACCTGCCGGCCGGGCCGCCCGCCCCGCTGGCGAAGAGCCGGATCGACGACCACCTCGACGAGTTCCGCGACCACCTCACGCGGCTCGATCCTCCGGATGTCGTGCACTCCCACCACTGGATGTCAGGGGTCAGCGCCATCCCGGCCGCACGGGCCTGGGGCGTGCCGCACGTCCAGAGCTTCCACAGCGTCGCAGCGCTCCCCGACAGCCCGCTCGGGGAGGGTGAGCCTCCGGAGTCGCCGAGGAGGGTGCCGGGGGAGCGGTTCGCCGCCCAGGAGAGCGACCTCGTCGTGGCGGTGAGCCACGCCGAGGCGCGCACGGTGATCCTGCGGTGCGGGGGCGATCCGGCCAAGATCCGCATCGTCTCGCCCGGCGTCGACTCGCAGATGTTCCGGCCGCTGCTCGCGGGTGAGAAGCGGTGGCGCGACGAGCCGTTCCTCCTCTTCGCCGCCCGCCTGCAGCCGCTCAAGGGTGCAGACCTGGCGATCGCCGCATACGCACTGCTGGGTGACTCCGATGTCGGACCCGTCGGCCGGCCGCGACTCGTCATCGCCGGCGACGTCTCCGCCGACTTCGCCGACTACCGCCGCGAGCTGGACGCCCTCGTCGCAGAGAACGGGCTGACGGACTGGGTGGACTTCGTCGGACCGAAGCCGCCGGAGGAGCTCGCGTGGATGCTGCGGTCGGCGACCGCCGTCCTCGTCCCCTCGCACTCGGAGACCTACGGCCTCATCGCGCTCGAGGCCGGCGCCAGTGGTGTCCCGGTCATCGCCTCGGCCGCGGGCGGCCTCACCGAGGCGGTCGTGCACGGCTGCTCGGGCGTCCTCATCCCCGAGCGTGAGCCGGACCTGTGGGCCCAGGCGATCTCGCGCGTCCTCACCGATGAGGAGTATGCGCGGCGCCTGGGCCACAACGGCCGCACCCACGCCCTGGGGTTCAGCTGGCAGGAGCACGCGGACCACCTCGTCGGTCTCTACCGCAGGCTGCGCGACAGCGAGCAGCAGCAGCCGAACCCATCTGACCAGGCGGGAGAGCTGCTCGACCTGCTGAGGTGCGCCGGCACGGTGGGCCTGCTGCACGCCCACCCGGACGACGAGTCGCTCGCCACCGGTGCCCTCATCGCCGACCTCGTCGAGCACGGCGTGACGTGCCGGGTCCTCACCGCGACCCGGGGGGAGCGGGGCGAGGTCGTCGAGGGTCCGCTCAGCCACCTCGTCGGCACCGAGGCACTTCACCACCACCGGGTCAGTGAGCTGGAGAACGCCCTCGCGGCGCTCGGCGCGGAGCCGCCGGAGCTCCTCGACTACGAGGACTCGGGCATGCGCTGGATCACGGACACCGTCGCCGGTCCGGCCGAGGACGTCAGCGAGCGGGCTCTCACGAGTGCCCCGCTCGAGGAGGTGGCCGACGCCGTGGCCGACTGGATCCGGCGTGCGGGCGTGGAGGTTCTCGTCACCTATGACTCGACCGGCGGCTACGGGCACCCCGACCATGTGCACATCCACCACGCCGGCGTGCGCGCGGCGATGACTGCGGGGGTTCCGCTCCTCGAGGTGCTGCCGACCCGCAAGGGCACCCGATGGCTCGGCGAGTGGACGGAGCTGCCGCACACGCGTGAGCGGGTCCTCGCCGCACTGCGGTCGCACGCCAGCCAGCTGACCGTGGCCGAGCCCGGTGGCGGAGCGGACGAGCGCGCCATCACGGTCACCCACAGTGGTGGTCAGCAGGAGGTCATCCCGCTGCTCGTGGGACTGCGTCGGCACCGCTGACGCTGGCCGCTCCCGAGCGCGCGGGGACGGATTGGGCCGACGCGTTCGCGGCCTGCCGACCTGCTCCCGAATTGACTCATCTCCGCGCGTCACGCAAGGTAGTCGGGTTTGTGAACTCGGCAGGGAAAAGGGGATTCACATGGCCTGGCCCACGCCAGCCGTTGTCGTCATGTCCGCGCTTCTGCTCACCGCGCCGCTCGGCGCCGCGACGGCATCGGCTGCTCCGGAGGAGCCAACCGCGCCCTTGACGGAGACGCCGCTCCCTGTCGTCGGAGCGGTGGCGTCGGAGTCGGGCTCCGGGGGGACGTTGCGGCGCTTCGACCACGTGCTGCACGGTGTGTGGCGCATCGACGGGGGCACGGTCGCCTACTCGTCGGTCCGGCACCGGCCCTCGGAGGGTGATGAGCGCAGCCTGACGAGCACCGCCCACAAGATGCGGGCCGGCACCGCGAACCTGACGAGTCCGCCAGGGTTCACCGAGACCTCGCTGGCGGTCCGCCAGACCGGTGAGCTCTATCCCGTGCTTCTCGACGAGACCACCGAGACCTGCCTGTGCACGAACGTCACGCAGATGGGTCTGAAGGACAACGAGGCCGCGAAGATCTCCGACGGCTGGCAGATGGTGTACGCGGTCTTCCCAGAGCTGCCACCAGGGGTGGACACCGTCGACGTCCACCTCGACGGCTACGGCGGGATCATGCCGGACGTGCCGGTCCGGGAAGAGGCGCTGCCCGAGCCGCAGGTCTCCGCCGAGGAGTGGGTTGCCTCCGGACAGGGCTGGCCCACACCACCTCCGGCCGACGTCATCGCCCGGGCCGCCGAGAGCCGCACCCTCGGATCGGTCTGGGTCCTGGCGGAACGATCCGGCGCCGCCGATGGGGCCTGGGCGCAGCGGGACTCGGGAGAGGTTCGCGAGATCGACCTCGCCGCGGACGTGCTCTTCGAGTTCGACAAGGCAGACGTGACATCCGAGGCGGACTCGGTCCTCGACCGGATCGCCGCGGAGATCGGCGAGGCCGAGGTGACCTCCGCAACGATCGTCGGACACACCGACGGCCAGGGGACCGAGGCCTACAACCAGCGGCTCTCCGAGGAGCGCGCGCGGGCCGTCCAGGCGAAGCTGGCCGAACGGCTGCCCGGCATGACCTTCACGGTCGCGGGACGGGGCTGGCACGAGCCGATCGCGGCGAACGACACCGACGAGGGACGAGCCCTCAACCGACGGGTGACGATCACCCTCGAAGGCGTCGGCGGGACAGGAGACGGCCGATGATCCGCCGTCGTACGTCTGCGCGCCTCACGCGCTCGCTCGCTGCAGCCGCGGCGGTGGCGATGCTCCTCACCGCCTGCAGTGGTGACCCGGCTCCCGATGCCACGGGGACGCCCACGGCGCCCGCGACCTCAGAGCAGAGCACCCCGGACGAGCCCGCGACGGCGCCCCTGATCCCCGACGACGTCATCGCCGACCTCGACGCCGCTGTCGAGTCCGAGAGTGACCCGATCGCGTCGACCGATGCGATGACCGAGGGTCTCCCGCCGGGAGGCACGCTCGAGGTGGTCCAACTCGACCCGACCGAGGCCGGTGGCTTCGTGCTCCGCGTGCGTATCAGCTGGCCCGAGGACACCCGACTGTCCCCGGACCAGCACCGATCGCTCTCGCTCGATCGCAAGTCCACGTTCGTCGACGGGGTCAGGCTGATCGACGCGTCGTCCGAACGGTATGTAGGCCCTACCGTCTACGCACCCAAGGACGAGGAGCAGGTCGACTCCGCAGAGCGGTTCCGCTGCCTCTGCTCCGACCTGGTCTCGGCCGTGCCCACCAAGGGCCAGATCCTCTCGGCGCTCTTCGGTCCGCTCGGCGGGGACAGCCCGCCCGAGGAGCTGACCGTCGAGGTGCCCGGGTTCGAGCCCATCACGGGCGTGCCGGTCGGAGGCTGATCGGGGTACGCCGTCCCGGTTTTGCGAGACCGGATGGTTGCGGCTCCACTGGATCGGTTGAGCAGAGCAGGAACGGGCGGGCCCGGTCTGCGAGGATGGGCGGGCCCTTAACCCGTCCGAAACATCGCTCTGATTGGATCTGGTCATGGATCGTCAGCAGGAGTTCGTCCTTCGCACCATCGAGGAGCGCGACATCCGCTTCCTCCGGCTGTGGTTCACCGACGTGGTGGGGACCTTGAAGTCCGTCGCCATCGCGCCGGCGGAGCTCGAGGGCGCCTTCGCCGAGGGCATCGGCTTCGACGGATCTGTCATCGAGGGATTCGCCCGGGTCTACGAGGCCGACATGCTCGCCCGGCCCGACCCCTCGACATTCCAGATCCTGCCGTGGCGCGGTGAGAACCCCGGCACGGCCCGTCTGCTCTGCGACATCCTCCTGCCGGACGGCACCCCGAGCTTCTCCGACCCCCGCCAGGTGCTCCAGCGCGCGCTGACGAAGGCGTCGGACCTGGGCTTCACCTTCTACACCCACCCGGAGATCGAGTTCTTCCTCTTCGAGCAGGGGACCAAGCCGGGCCGGAAGCCCAAGCCGGTGGACGAGGCCGGCTACTTCGACCACGTGCCGAAGGGCACCGGACACGACTTCCGTCGGGCCACGATCACGACGCTGGAGTCGATGGGCATCTCGGTGGAGTTCAGTCACCACGAGGGCGCCCCGGGCCAGAACGAGATCGACCTGCGCTACGCCGACGCGCTGACGACCGCGGACAACATCGTCACCTTCCGCACGGTCGTCAAGGAGGTCGCCCTCGAGCAGGGCATCCACGCCTCGTTCATGCCCAAGCCGTTCGCCAACCACCCGGGGTCGGGGATGCACACCCACATGTCGCTCTTCGAGGGCGACCAGAACGTCTTCTACGAGCCGGGTGCGCCCTACCAGCTCTCCAAGGTGGGCCGGCAGTTCATCGCCGGGCTGCTCACCCACGGCGCCGAGATCACGGCCGTGACGAACCAGTGGGTCAACTCCTACAAGCGGCTGTGGGGCGGGGGAGAGGCGCCGGCCTACCTCACCTGGGGGCACAACAACCGCTCCGCCATGGTGCGCGTCCCGATGTACAAGCCCAACAAGGGCCAGAGCAGCCGGGTCGAGATCCGCAGCATCGACTCGGCCTGCAACCCCTACCTCGCCTTCGCGGTCATCCTCGCGGCCGGTCTCAAGGGCATCGAGGAGGGCTACGAGCTGCCGCCGGAGACCGAGGACGACGTCTGGAGTCTCACCGACGCCGAGCGGCGGGCCATGGGCATCAGGCCCCTGCCGTCCTCCCTCTACGAGGCCATCCAGGTCATGGAGGGCAGCGACCTGGTCGCCGAGACGCTCGGCGAGCAGCTGTTCGACTTCTTCCTGCGCAACAAGGCCCAGGAGTGGAACGACTACCGCCAGCAGGTCACCCCCTTCGAGCTCAAGCGATACCTGCGCGCCCTCTGAGCGGTAGCGAGCGAGTCCGATGACCGAATCCGTTCGCCCGCGCACCGAGAGCCTGCCCGCCGCCATCGCCCGGCTCGGATTCGACGACCCCAAGCGCGTGCTGGGTCTCCTCTCCGATCCGGCCGTGGCCGACCTCTTCGAGGACAGCGAGCGCATCGAGCCCGACGGGCTGGCCCAGGCCCTCAGCCGCACGGCCGACCCTGATGACGCCGCTCTCGCCGTCGTCCGCTTCATGGAGGCGGCCGCCCGCGATGACTCCCTGTATGCCGCTGTCACCTCCGCCCTCTGCCGGCCGGGGGCGGCACGGGACCGGGTCCTGGGCGTCTTCGGTGCCTCGAGCGCCCTGACCGA
Organism: Actinomycetales bacterium; assembly: GCA_012729695.1. GTDB lineage: Bacteria > Actinomycetota > Actinomycetes > Actinomycetales > Dermatophilaceae > F2B08. Next base: position 23,089 of record JAAYCP010000238.1, read on the forward strand.
CCACCTCGTCGCCCACCCGGAGCACTGGGTGGCGGCCGCCGAGGCCGTCGATCTCGGCCCAGTGGAACGCACGGACCGCCTCGTCGAAGCCGTTCAGGCGGCGATCGACTCACGGAACGCCGACTCGACAAGCACTCCATCCAGCAGTGCGGACGCCGCCGGCGGCACCTCGATCGTGGGCGGATCGGCCGTGGGCGCCGCCGGTGACCCGATCGACGTCCTGCGCATCGCATACCGGGAGCAGCTGCTGGGCATCGCGGCCCTGGACGTGACCGCGGCGCAGGCGACCGAACGCTTCGAGGTGACCTCCCGCGCACTCGCCGACCTCGCCGCCGCAGCACTCGAGGCAGCCCTGATCATCGCGCGCTCCGAAGTGGGCGCGGCCGCCGACCAGACCCGTCTGGCCATCATCGCGATGGGCAAGACCGGAGGTCGTGAGCTCAACTACATCTCCGACGTCGACGTGATCTTCGTGGCCGAGCCCGCGGTGTCGCCGGACGGGACGCTGGTCGACGAGGCAACCTCGACAGCCGTGGCCAGCGACCTCGCCACGCGGGTGATGCGGATCTGCTCGACGAAGACCGCCGCCGGCTCGCTGTGGGAGGTCGACCCGGCCCTGCGCCCCGAGGGCAAGTCCGGGCCGCTCGTGCGCACCGTGGAGTCCCACCGTACGTACTACGAGAAGTGGGCCAAGACCTGGGAGTTCCAGGCGCTGCTCAAGGCCCGGGCGGTGGCCGGCGATCCCGAGGTGGGCCAGGCATACATCGAGACCATGAGTCCGTTCGTCTGGCAGGCGGCCTCGCGTGAGAACTTCGTCGACGACGTCCAGGCCATGCGGCGCCGGGTCGAGCAGCACGTGCCCAAGGCGGAGGCTGACCGCCAGCTCAAGCTCGGCCAGGGTGGGCTGCGGGATATCGAGTTCTCCGTCCAGCTGCTGCAGCTCGTCCACGGCCGTGCCGACGACACCCTCCGCTCGAGGAACACGCTCGAGGCGCTCGCGGCCCTGTCTGCCGGCGGCTTCGTCGCGCGCGACGCGGCAGCCAACCTGGCCGAGGCGTACCGCTTCCTTCGGACGCTCGAGCACCGTATTCAGGTGCACCGGCTCCGTCGGACTCACGTCCTACCCAGCGCTGAGAAGGACCTGCGACGTCTCGGCCGGGCGCTGGGCTACCGCCAGGCTCCGGCCGAGGAGATCATCCAGGTCTGGCGCGGCGTGCAGCGGGAGGTGCGCAGGCTGCACGAGCAGATCTTCTACCGCCCCCTCCTTGCGGCGGTCGCGCGACTCACGACGGACGAGACCCGCCTCACTCCCTCGGCCGCGCGAGAACGACTGACAGCGCTGGGATTCCGTGATCCCGCCGGGGCGTTCCGCCACCTGGAGGCACTGACGGAAGGCTCATCGCGCAGGGCGGCCCTGCAGCGACAGCTCCTCCCGGTCATGCTCGGCTGGTTCGCGGACGAGGCCGACCCGGACGCCGGGCTGCTCGCCTTCCGCCGGATCTCCGACCAGCTCGGGTCGACGCCGTGGTACCTGCGGCTCCTGCGCGACGAGGGCCTGGCCGCGGAGCGGTTGGCACACACCCTGGCTCGCTCCCGGTACGCGGCCGATCTGCTCGAGCAGGCACCCGAGTGCGTCCAGTTCCTCGGCGACCCGAGGGGACTGACGCCCCAGTCCCGCGAGGACATCCTGCGCCGCATGCGGGCCGCCGCCGGTCGCCGCCCGGACCCTGTCGAGGCGATCACGGCTGCGCGCGGCATCCGTCGCACCGAGCTGTTCCGGATCGCCGTGGCCGACCTCGCCGGCAAGGCCGGTCTGACCGAGGTCGGGGCAGCCCTCACCGACGTGACCTCAGCGCTCGTCGAGGTGGCCCTGGAGCGGATCACCCAGGCGGTGGCGGACCGCACCGGCGGTCGGGTGCTCACGAGGCTGCTCGTCGTGGGGATGGGCCGCTTCGGAGGTCGGGAGCAGAGCTACGGCTCCGACGCCGACGTCATGTTCGTGCACGATCCGGTGCCGGGGGTCGACGCCGGCGCGGCTCAGGAGCAGGCGCTCGAGATCGTCAAGGAGCTCCTCAAGGTGCTCGGTCAGCGCGGGCCTGATCCCGACATCGAGATCGACCTCGATCTGCGCCCGGAGGGCAAGAACGGCCCGCTCGTGCGGTCCCTGGCCTCCTATGCCGAGTACTACCAGCGGTGGGCCCACCCGTGGGAGTTCCACGCCCTCGTCCGGGCTGCGGTCGTCGCCGGAGACGAAGACCTGGGCGACCGGTTCCTCACGCTCATCCAGCCGCTGCGCTGGCCCGAAGGCGGCCTCTCGGCCCAGCAGCTGCGCGAGATCCGCACGCTCAAGGCCCGCATGGAGGCCGAGCGGCTTCCGCGGGGTGCCGACCGCAAGACCCACATCAAGCTCGGTCACGGAGGTCTGTCCGACGTCGAGTGGGTCGTCCAGCTCACCCAGCTCCAGCAGGCGTACGACCACCCCACCCTGCGCACCACGTCCACCCTCGCGGCGCTCGATGCCGCGATGGAGGCCGGGCTCATCGATACCGAGCCCGGCACTGACCTGCGCCGGGCCTGGGAGCTGGGCTCGCGCATACGGAATGCGGGGGTGCTGTTCCGCGCCCGCCGCATCGACTCGGTCCCCAGCGACGCCCGCGAGGCGGACGGCGTCGCCCGCATCCTCGGGATGCCGCCCGGCTCCGGTGCTGCCCTGGCCGACATGTACCGGCGGTATGCGCGGCGCGCCCGCCACGCCCACGAGGCGTTGTTCTACGACTGAGGTTGGCTGTGGCGCTCTACGGGTGAGACCGGATGCGCCCGGTCACGCGTGTGAGCTGCTGCTCCCTGCGCCGCTTCTGCCGGGTGCTCGCAGCATCCTCGGGTGACCGGCTTGTGCCCGCCTGACCGGCTTGTGCCCCGCGTGACCGGGCAATTTCGCGGTCATCCGTGGGGTAACCCGGTCACTGGATCACAACCCGGTCACTCGTGCGCAACCGGGCCAGAGCGCCGTCGCCACAGGTCCAGCCGACACCGCCCCTCCGACCCCTCTTGAGACGTCGGGACGGTGGATCGCGTCGGCTTCGTAGAATCTTGAGACATGATGTCCGTCCTCGATCTGCGCGGTCGCAGCCTCACGCTGCGCGAGCTGCGCGCCGCCCTGCCACGTGCCGAGTTCGACGTGGAGGCGGCCCTGCACCAGGTGCGCCCCATCTGCGAGGACGTGCGTGACCGGGGTGCCAAGGCGCTGTATGCGGCGGCTGAGCGGTTCGACGGCGTGCGGCCAGAGCGGCTGCGGGTCCCCGCGGAGGTCATCGCACGGGCCCTCGAAGGACTGGATCCGCTCGTCCGGGAGGCGCTCGAGGAGTCCATCCGCCGGGCCCGGCTCGTGCACGCCGACCAACGCCGCGAGGACACCACGACCGTGGTCAGCCCCGGCGGCACCGTGACCGAGCGCTGGGTGCCGGTCGATCGCGTCGGCCTCTATGTGCCCGGCGGGCTCGCGGTCTACCCGAGCAGCGTCGTCATGAACGTCGTCCCCGCCCAGATCGCCGGGGTCGGCAGCCTCGCCGTGGCGAGCCCGCCGCAGCGGGACGCCATCGAGGGCTTCGCCGGCTGGCCGCACCCGACGATCCTCGCCGCGTGCGCGCTGCTGGGGGTCGACGAGGTGTATGCGATGGGCGGCGCCCAGGCCATCGCCGGCTTCGCCTTCGGGTTCAGCGACGAGACGGACGGCACGGACTGCGAGCCGGTCTCGCTCGTCACCGGGCCGGGCAACATCTACGTCGCGGCGGCCAAGCGTCTCCTCAAGGGCATCATCGGCATCGACGCCGAGGCCGGACCGACCGAGATCGCGATCCTCGCCGACGCCACTGCCGACCCCGACCACGTGGCCGCCGACCTGATCAGCCAGGCGGAGCACGACCCGATGGCCGCGTCGGTCCTCGTCACCGACAGCGCCGACCTGGCCGCGGCCGTCGAGGAGGCCCTCGCGACCCGGGTCGCCGCCACGAAGCACCACGAGCGCGTGTCGACCGCCCTGTCGGGTCGGCAGTCCGGAGTCGTCCTCGTCGACGACCTCGAGGCCGGGCTCGACGTGGTCAACGCCTATGCCGCAGAGCACCTCGAGATCCACACCGAGGATGCCCCCGCGGTGGCCGCCCGGGTCCGCAACGCCGGTGCGATCTTCGTCGGGACCTGGGCGCCGGTCAGCCTCGGTGACTACTGCGCCGGCTCGAATCACGTTCTCCCGACAGGGGGTTGCGCGTGCCACAGCAGTGGCCTCTCCGTGCAGTCCTTCCTCCGAGGGATCCACGTCATCGACTACGACGAGGCGGCCCTGCGCGAGGTCGGGGCCCACGTCGTGACTCTGGCCCGGGCAGAGGACCTGCCCGCCCACGGCGAGGCGGTCACCGCGCGGCTGCCCGAGCTGGGCTGAGCGGTCGGTCGTCACCCTCGCCCGACGTTCCCCACCAGACGGGTGGTGAGACGGGAACCAGGCCGGTCACGGTCCACTCGTAGACTCGGGAGCCATGACGTCCGAGAGCTCCGCGCGCTCCCAGGTGGAGGCGCTCCTGCGCCCTGACCTGCGTGGACAGGTGGCGTACGGGGCACCGCAGCTCGCCGTCCCGATCGCGCTCAACACCAACGAGAACTCGTACCCGGTCCCGGACGTCGTGGTGCAGAGCATCACCGCCGCAGTCCGGGAGGTCGCGCCGACCCTCAACCGCTACCCCGACCGTGAGTTCACCGAGCTGCGCGAACGGCTCGCCGAGTACCTCTCCAGGTCCGGCACCCCGATCACGGCCGACCAGGTGTGGGCGGGCAACGGCAGCAACGAGGTCCTCCTCCACCTGCTCCAGGCGTTCGGCGGTCCGGGGAGGATCGCGCTCGGCTTTACCCCCGCATACTCCATGCACCCGATCATCACCCGCACCACCGGCACGACCTGGGTCGACGGTATGCGCGGGCTGGCCGGGGCCGAACCGTTCGACCTGACCGCGGAGTCGGCTCGGGCGCAGGTGCTCGAGCACCGACCTGACGTCGTCTTCCTCTGCTCGCCGAACAACCCGACCGGCACGGCGCTGGGGCTCGACGTGGTCGAGGCCGTGTACGACGCAGCACCGGGCACCCTCATCGTGGTGGATGAGGCCTATGCCGAGTTCGCCCGTCCCGGAACGCCGTTCGCCCTGACCCTGCTCGAGGGGCGGCCGCGGCTGGTCGTGACCCGCACGATGAGCAAGGCCTTCGCCCTGGCCGGCGCCCGGCTCGGCTACCTCGCCGCGGACCCGGCCGTCACCGATGCCCTGCGGCTGGTCCGGATGCCCTACCACCTCGCCACCCAGACCCAGGCCGTCGCGCTCGCCGCTCTCGCGCACACCGACCTCATGCTCGCCACCGTCGGCGTCATCAAGGACCAGCGGGACCGGATCGTCGAGACCCTTCCGCGGCTCGGGCTGCAGCCGGTCGCGAGCGATGCCAACTTCGTGCTCTTCGGGCACCTCCCGGACGCGAGCGCGACCTGGCGCGAGCTACTCGACCGGGGCGTGCTCCTCAGGGATGTCGGCATCCCGCACTACCTTCGGGTCACAGCGGGGACCCCGGAGGAGACCACCGGGTTCCTCGATGCCCTCGCAGATGTCGTCCACGACAAGATTTCGTCCACCACAGGGAGTCAGCATGAGTGAGTCGGGTCAGGCAGCAAGTGGGGTCGGCGCGAGTGATCGCACCGCCTCCCTGGAGCGCACCACCTCGGAGAGCTCGGTGCGCGTGAGCGTGAACCTCGACGGGTCCGGCAAGGGCAGCGTGTCGACGGGGGTCCGCTTCTACGACCACATGCTGCTGTCGCTGGCGAAGCACTCACTCATCGACCTCGACATCCAGGCGACCGGGGACATCGACGTCGACGCACACCACACGGTCGAGGACGTCGCGATCCTCCTGGGTGACGCACTCAAGGAGGCCCTCGGCGACAAGCGCGGCATCAGTCGGTTCGGCGACGCGACCGTCCCGCTCGACGAGGCGCTCGTCCAGGCCGTCGTGGACGTCGCCGGGCGTCCCTATTGCGTGCACACCGGTGAGCCCGCCGGCCAGGAGTACGTCATCATCGGCGGCCAGTACGTCGGCTCGCTCACCCGACACGTCATCGAGACCCTCGCCTACCACGCCGGCATCGCTCTGCACGTGCGGGTGCTGTCCGGTCGGGACCCGCACCACATCGTCGAGGCGCAGTTCAAGGCGATCGCCCGAGCACTGCGCGCCGCGGTGGCACGGGATCCGCGGGTCCAGGGCGTTCCGAGCGCGAAGGGTGTCCTCTGAGCGTCGCGTCGCTCGCTGCGAGGCCTCGTCCGTCACAATGGGACCGTGACTGTCCACGGCGTCCTTCTCGTCCGGGGCACCCCCGCCGAGATCGAGGCCTGGGTGCGCCGAGGAGTCGTCGCCGCCCACGTCGTCCCGGTCCAGGGCTGGGTCGGCGTGTGTCCGGCCGAGTCGCAGACCCGCGTGCCTGAGCCGTACGACGCCGTCGTCCCTGCCCTCGCGGGCCACCCGCTGCGGCGCAACCAGCGACCGGGCATCGGCTTCTTCGTCACCCGCGACGACTCGGGGGAGCGTGCCCTCCTCACGCTCCAGGCCGGTCGGGTCCGCGCCCGCACCGAGTGGCTGGCGTGGACGCCCGGGCGAGGGACGCATACCCTCCCGCCGTTGCCCGCCCCGAGCATCGACGCCCTGGCCGCTGCCGTCGGCCGCCCCGGTGCCAGAGGCCGGATCCTCGAGGCGCTGCGCAGCAAGCGGGCGACCACGCAGGAGTGGCTCACCGGGATCATGCTCGCCCTCGAGGTGCCGGCGGTGGACCTCATCCTCGGCCCCCCGCGAGGGGTGCCGGTGACCGAGCCGGAGGAGCAGGCGGTCGAGACCTTCCTCGCGCTGACCGCCGACGATCTACGTGAGGAGCGCGCATGACCCAGCCGTCCGTCGTCGTCCTCGACTACGGCAGCGGCAACGTCCGCTCTGCTGTGCGAGCGCTCGAGCGGGTTGGAGCATCCGTGCAGCTGACCGCCGACCCGGACGCCGTCCTCGCGGCCGACGGGCTGCTCGTGCCCGGCGTCGGCAACTTCCACGCCTGTATGCGCGCGCTGGCCGCGGCCCGCGGTCCCGCCCTCATCGGGCGGCGCCTCGCCGGGGGCCGCCCGGTGCTGGGCATCTGCGTCGGCATGCAGGTTCTCTTCGAGGGGTCCACCGAGCCGAACGAGGAAATGGTCGAGGGGCTGGGGGAGTGGCCCGGGCTGGTCCAGCGGCTGCAGGCCGATGTCGTGCCCCACATGGGCTGGTCCCCGGTGACCGCGGCACCGGGGTCGAGGCTGTTCGCCGGCATCGAGCACGAGCGGTTCTACTTCCTGCACTCGTATGCGGTGCCCGAGTGGATCATGCCGACCCCCACCGGGTCCTTCGCGAACCAGGCGCCGCTCGTCACCACCGCTGTCCACGGCGCGCCGTTCGTCGCCGCTGTCGAGAACGGTCCCCTCAGCGCGACCCAGTTCCACCCCGAGAAGTCCGGCGAGGCAGGATTGACGTTGCTGCGCAACTGGCTCGCGACCTTGTGACGCCTCACCTTTCTCTCCCCCGGAGAGAAAGGCGCACTTCGCATGGTCATGGGCCTCTTGCGAAGTCCGAGCTTCCCGCCCCCGGAGAGAAAGTCGAATCCACCAATGTCTGAACTGCCGCGCTTGGAGCTGCTCCCCGCCGTCGACGTCCGAGAGGGGCGCGCCGTCCAGCTGCAGCAGGGCATCGCCGGCAGCGGCTGGGAGTTCGGGGACCCGATCCAGGCGGCCCTGGCCTGGCAGGAGCAGGGCGCGGAGTGGATCCACCTCGTCGACCTCGACCGGGCGTTCGGCACCGGATCCAACGCCGACCTGCTCGCCGAGATCGTCGGCCGGCTCGACATCAACGTGGAGATGAGTGGCGGGATCCGCGACACCGAGTCCCTCGAGGCGGCGCTCGCCACCGGGTGCCGCCGGGTCAACATGGGCACCGCCGCGCTCGAGAACCCGGAGTGGACCGCGCAGGCCATCGCCGAGCACGGCGACCGGATCGCCATCGGGCTCGACGTCCGCGGGACCACGCTGGCTGCCCGCGGCTGGACCCGCGAGGGCGGCGACCTGTGGGAGACCCTCGAGCGCCTCGACTCCGAGGGATGCGCGCGCTACGTCGTCACGGACGTCGCGAAGGACGGCATGCTCCAGGGTCCCAACCTGCAGCTGCTCCGCGACGTGTGTGCGCGCACCTCGCGGCCCGTGGTCGCCAGCGGTGGTGTCTCCTCGCTGGCCGACCTCGAGGCGATCCGCGCGCTCGTTCCCCTCGGGGTCGAGGGCGCCATCGTCGGGTCGGCGCTCTACAAGGGTGCGTTCACCCTCCCCGAGGCCCTCGATGTGGCGGGTCGCCCGTGAGCGAGCGACCGCGTACGCACGGCTCGGGGGAGCACAGCCACAGCTCCGGGCCGCACAGCCACGACTCCGCCGGCCAGACCTTCAGCGGGCGGGCGCTCGAGCCCACCGGGTTCGAGGCCGATGACGGCACTGCGGACGAGGCGCTGGTCATCGCCAGAGCGAATCCCTCCGACGAGCGCGGCTGGGTGGCCGCCGTCGCGCGGGCTCGCTTCCTGGTGCCGGTCGTCGCCATGCCGGGCGAGGTCGAGGAGGTGGACGGGCTCACCGTGGACAAGACCAGCGACATGGCGATGGTCTCGCTCATGGCGCCGGACGGGCAACGTGCGCTCCCGGTCTTCACAGGCACGTATGCGCTGAGCGAGTGGGACCCGCGGGCCCGCCCGATCCCGGTCTCGGCTGCCCGGGCGGCCCAGGCCGCGATCACCGAGGAGTGCGACGTCATCGTCGTCGACGTCGCCGGCGCCGACACCTTCGTCCTGCGGCCCTCGATGATCTATGCGCTGGCCACCGGGCGGGAGTGGGTGCCCGGACACGAGGACCCGTTCGTCGCCAACTCGGTCGCCCGTGCACTCGCCGCCGAGGAGGAGGTCGTCGACCACGACCTCGTGCCCGGTGAACCTGCCGGTCAAGGTGTGCTGGGCATCCGGCTCAAGCTGCGTGCGGGCCTCGAGGTGGAGCAGGTCCAGGCGCTCGCGACGCGGGTGGGGGAGCGGCTGGCCTCAGACGGTGAGCTCAGGGTCCGGGTCGACGGGCTGTCGTTCATCCTCGCGCCTGCCTGAGTCTGCGCCGCGGCGACGCCAGCCGCGCGCTGGAGCACCCGTTGCCGGGGCGTCGGCGTTGTGGGTGGGTCAACGTGCGGTGGAGTGCGCGCTGGAGCACCCGTTGCCGGGGCGTCGGTGTCGTGGGGTGCACGAGCGCGCGAACGAGTGCGCGCGGGACCACCCAGTGTTGGGGCGTCCCCGTCGTGGGTGCAGGAACGGGCGGTAATCCAGCGAGACCAGCCGCGCGGACGTGCCAACTTGGGTCCCTGCCGCACCGACTGCTACCCTTGACCAACCGGCTTCGGCTGTGCGTTTCAGGGTGACCTGGCACGGACGGTCGCAAGCGCAAGAGAAGCTCTCGAGCTTCCACCCGGCACCAGCACAACGGACGTGGCAGCAATCCCCACGCCGAACGGTGACGAGGTTCCGAGGTCGACCGCCGTACGGCAGGTCCTGACAGGGCCCACCGTCGACAGGTCGTTTCGAAGGCTTCTTGCGCGCATGCCAAGAAGCCTTTTCGCTTTTCGTGGGCGGACACGCCGTTCACGATGACAACGCTCGACACGATCGAAGGAGCAGCACATCAGCGAACCCCGCATCAATGAGCGCATCCGGGTCCCCGAGGTGCGCCTCGTCGGACCCAACGGCGAGCAGGTCGGCATCGTCCGGGTGGAGGACGCCCTCCGTCTGGCCGCCGAGGCCGATCTCGACCTCGTCGAGGTGGCGCCGATGGCCAAGCCGCCCGTCGCCAAGCTCATGGACTTCGGAAAGTACAAGTACGAAGCGGCCATGAAGGCCCGCGAAGCCCGCAAGAACCAAGTGAACACGATCATCAAGGAGATCAAGCTCCGCCCGAAGATCGACCCGCACGACTACGGCACCAAGAAGGGCCACGTCGAGCGATTCCTCAAGGGCGGCGACAAGGTCAAGGTGACGATCATGTTCCGCGGTCGCGAGCAGTCGCGCCCGGAGCTGGGTTTCCGTCTCCTGCAGCGTCTCGCCGAGGACATCGCCGACCTCGGCGTCGTCGAGAGCCAGCCGAAGCAGGACGGTCGGAACATGGTGATGGTCATCGCTCCGACGAAGAAGAAGTCCGAGGCCAAGGCCGAGCAGCGCCGCAAGCGCGACCAGGCACGGTCTGACTCACCTCAGTCCGAGTCGACCCAGTCTCAGCCGACCGAGGCCCAGTCGAGCCCGGCGGAGCCGACCCAGCCCGAGTCGGCAACCGAGTCCCAGCAGGAGGAGCAGAGCACGGGAGCGGAGCAGACCGCCACCGCGCCCACGGCCTCCTGACGCAGCCCCGCTGCAGCCAAGCCCCCAGCCGCTGGCCAGGCAAACCTGACCAGCACACCCCCACGCGTTCGCCCGGCGGGCGCGCGAGAGATGAAGGAGATCGGCAGCCATGCCGAAGAACAAGACCCACAGCGGCGCCAAGAAGCGCTTCCGTGTCACCGGCTCCGGCAAGATCATGCGCGAGCGTGCCGGCGTGGTCCACAAGTTCCACGAGAAGACCCCGCAGAAGGCGCGGCGTCTCTCCAAGGACGTCGTGGTCAGCCCCGCGGACACCAAGGCCGTCAAGAGGATGCTCGGTCTCTGACCGGCTGCCCCCAATCTCGTTGCATAACCTAGAAGGAGTACTCACGTGGCACGCGTGAAGCGGGCAGTCAACGCCCAGAAGAAGCGCCGTACCGTTCTCGAGCAGGCCAGCGGCTACCGCGGCCAGCGCTCGCGGCTGTATCGCAAGGCCAAGGAGCAGGTCACCCACTCGCTCACCTACGCCTACCGCGACCGGCGCGCGAAGAAGGGTGACTTCCGTCGCCTGTGGATCCAGCGGATCAACGCCGCGGCCCGCGCGAACGGCATGACCTACAACCGGTTCATCCAGGGTCTGAAGGCCGCGGAGGTCGAGGTCGACCGTCGCATCCTCGCCGACCTCGCCGTCAACGACGCGCCGGCCTTCGCCGCCCTCGTCGAGATCGCCCGGGCCAACGTCCCGGCGACCGCTGACGCCTCGGCCTGATCCGGCGAAGCCGGTGAGCCAGGTGCTCACGAACCCACGGTCCGACCGCGTCAAGGCGGTCCGGTCCCTGGCCAAGCGGTCGGTGCGTTCGCGCACCGGCCGCTTCGTCGTGGAAGGGCCCCAGGGCGTCCGCGAGGCCGTGCGCTTCGCTCCCGACCGGGTCGTCGACGTGTATGCGACGGCCGGGGCGATCTCCCGCTACGCCTCGGACATCATCGGGCCGGCGCGGGCAGCGACGCCCTACGTCCACGAGTGCACCGACGAGGTGCTCGCCGCGATGGCCGACGCCGAGAGCCCGCAGGGCATCATCGCGGTGGTCGAGGACGTCGCGCCCGACCTCGACACCGTCCTCGCAGCCGAGCCGCGACTCCTCGTGCTGCTCACGCACGTCCGTGACCCCGGGAACCTCGGCACCGTCATCCGGGCCGCTGACGCCGCGGGTGCTGACGCCGTCCTGGTCAGTGCCGAGTCTGTCGACGTGACCTCGCCGAAGGTGGTCCGCTCGACGGCCGGATCACTCTTCCACCTGCCCGTCGTGCGCGACCTCCCGATCGAGGCGACCCTGCAGCGGCTCGGTGACCACGGCATACGGACTCTGGCGGCCGACGGTCACGGCACCGACCTGCTGCCCGACGTCGATCTCACCGGCCGGCACTGCTGGGTGTTCGGCAACGAGGCCTGGGGCCTTCCAGAGGCGCTCCGCAACGCGTGCGACCAGGTCGTGCGCGTGCCGATCTACGGTCACGCCGAGTCCCTGAACCTCGCCATGGCGGCCACGATCTGCGTCTACGCTTCAGCGTCCGCCGAGCGTGCCAGACCCAATAGCGGTTAGTTTCGATCCATGATCATCGGCTGGGACGAGCAGGAAGGCGTCACCGGCGAGGAGAGCCGCGCGCGGGTGGCCATGCTCGCGCGCCTGCTTCCCGACGGTTTCGTCGCCGTCTCGGCGGACGGCATCGTGCGCAGCGCGAACGCACGGGCCGCCGCGGTCTGCGGGGTTGCCGAGGACAGCCTGGTCGGGCAGTCGGTCCGCGAGGTGCTCGACTTCCAGGACATGGAGGGCAACAGCTACTGGGAGATGTCCGACCCGGCGCGGGCCCTGCGCATCACGACCGGGCACCGCGAGCGGATGCTCATGCATCCGAGCGGAAGGGTCGTCCTGCTGACCGCCCGCTACCTCCGCACCCCGGACGGGGCGCTCTTCGGCTGCGTCCTCGGTCTGCGGGACGCCGCGGAGCGGATGCGCGCCGAGCGGAAGATGGCGGACCTCGTCGCAACGGTCGCGCACGAGCTGAAGTCGCCGATCGCGAGCATGACCGGCTTCACGAACAGCCTCCTGCGGCACTGGGACCGCTTCGCGGACGATGACAAGCAGGTCATGCTGCGCACGATCCAGAACGACGGGGCGCGGGTGATGCGCCTGGTCGCCGACCTGCTCGACGTGTCCTTCATCGATGCCAGGTCCCTGTCGCTGCGGCCTCAGCTCGTGGACCCGGCGGTGCTCTTCGCGGACCAGGTGACCCGCAGGGTGGCGAGGGGAGAGAGCGAGGAGCGATTCGTCGTCGATGTCCCTGACGGCCTCCCCGAGCTGTGGGCGGACCCGGATCGGGTCGAGCAGATCCTCACCAACCTCGTCGACAACGCGGTACGCCACGGCGCCGGCCGGGTGTTCCTGGAGGCGGCTGCGCATCATCTCGACGGCGAGCCGGCCGTCGCAGTGCGGATCGGCGACGAGGGGGACGGCATCCCCGAGGAGCACCGCGAGCTCGTCTTCTCCCGCTACTGGCAGGGTGGCTCCCGCGCCGGGACCGGGATCGGCCTGTACATCGTGCGCGGCCTCGTCGAAGCCCACGGCGGCACCGTGCAGGTCGGAGAGCACGACGGCGGCGGAGCGCGGATCGAGGTGCTGCTTCCTGCCGGCGAGCCTGAGCACCTCAGGGACTAGCCTACAAAGAATGGAGCAGGCGGACGTCGTCGTCGTCGGATCGGGGCCGAACGGCATGGCCGCCGCCGTCACGATGGCCCGGGGCGGTCTCGAGGTGCTCGTCATCGAGGGTCAGGAGACGATCGGGGGCGGGGCTCGCACGCTGGACCTGGGCCTCGAGGTGGGGATGCGCCACGACGTGTGCTCCGCCGTGCATCCGATGGCCCTTGCCAGCCCCTTCCTGCGCGACTTCGACCTGCGAGCCCGCGGGGTGGAGCTGGCCGTCCCGGAGCTGTCGTACGCCCAGCCCCTGGACGGCGGCCGGGTCGGCCTCGCGTGGCACGACCTGGACCGCACGGTCGCCGGCCTCGGCGTCGACGGGAGTGCCTGGCGCAGCCTCTTCGAGCCGCTGGTCGAGCGCAGCGATGCCGTCGTCGCCCTCTCGATGGGGGACAAGAGGTCGGTCCCGCGCGAGCTCATGGACGGCGCCAGCGGCCTGCGGGCTGCGCTCGGTCTCGCGCGCGGCATCCTGACCCAGGGTACCCGCGCCTGGAACCGCGCGTTCGAGGACGACGTGGCACCCGCGTTGCTCACCGGCGTTGCGGCCCATGCCATCGCTCCGGTGCCCGGTCTGGCACCGGCCGGGGCGGCACTGCTGCTCGCCACCCTCGCGCACTCCGTCGGGTGGCCCATACCCATCGGCGGCAGCCAGGCGATCATCGACGCGCTCGTGGCCGACCTCCGGGCCCACGGTGGAGGCCTGCGCACCGGCGCCCCGGTGAGCTCCTGGCGGGAGCTTCCCGCCGCCCGCGCATACCTGCTGGACACGTCCCCGCGGGCTGCGGCCGAGATCTGGGGTGACCTGCTGCCGCCACGGGCTGTGAGGTCACTTCGGCGGTTCCGGTACGGCGACGCCGCGGCGAAGGTCGACTTCGTGCTCTCCGGGCCGGTCCCCTGGGAGACGCCAGAGACCGGCCAGGCCGGCACGGTCCACGTCGGGGGGACCCGAGTGGAGATGGCCGCCGCAGAGTCGTCCGTCGCCGCGGGCCGGCATGCGGAGCAGCCGATGGTGCTGCTGAGCGACCCGACGACGGCCGACCCGGGACGTGAGCTGGGCGGTCTGCGGCCGCTGTGGACCTACGCCCATGTGCCGCATGGCTCGGATCGCGATGTGACCGAGGACGTGACCCGGCAGATCGAGCGCTTCGCTCCCGGGTTCCGAGACCTCGTCGTCGCCTCACGCTGTGTGCCGGCCGCGGAGATGGAGCGCCACAACGCCAACTACATCGGAGGCGATATCGCAACCGGTGCCGTCACCGTGCCGCGGATGCTGACGGGAGTGCGGCCCGCCTGGAACCCGTACGAGGTCGGCGTGCCCGGTGTGTATCTGTGCTCATCCTCGGTCCCTCCCGGCCCGGGGGTGCACGGGATGGGCGGGTGGTTCGCCGCCCGTCACGCCCTGCGCCAGCGGTTCGGAATCAGTCGGCCGCCAGTGCTGGCTCCCTGACCCCACGTCGAGCGTTCGCCACCGCTCGAGGGGCAGGAAGGCAGCCCAGCAGACCACGGTCGGCAGGAAGTGGATCCCGAGAGCCGCGAAGGTGAGCAGGTGGAAGCCGCAGAAGGTGGCGATGGCCAGATAGAGCCAGCGCCCTCGCAACCACAGCACGGCCGGTGCGGCGAACTCGATCGCGAGCAAGCCCCACTGACCGACCCGCAGCAGCAGCGGAACCTCCAGCGTCCATCGGACGAGGTCTGAACCGCGACGCATGATCGCCCACACGAAGACCGCCGAGTTGGCCCAGGCGGCCGGAGACCCGGCGCGCAACGTCTTGAGCACAGCCGAGCCGAAGTAGGTTGCTACGACGGCGATCTGGACGCAGCGCAGCGCCCATCCGGCGGCCTCGCTGGCCGTGCGGTCGTGGAGGGTCGCGACCCCCGCCGTGGGGAGCACGGTGACCGCGACCATCATCGCGAGGTGGTCGTGGCTGACGTAGCCGAACCCCATCGAGTTGAGCATCCATACCCAGAACGTTGCGGCCAGCAGCCACCCCGTCGTGCGCTGCAGCCGGCCGAGGAAGACCGCGGCGAGGGCTGCGACCACCAGCGCGAGGATCGCCCACTGGAGCGCGGTGGCCACGCCCACACTCAGCGGCGGCAGCTGCACGGCCCGAGCCAGCCACGTGGGGCGGTACAGCTCAGGGACATAGGAGTGCGGGATGACACTGGCCCTGATCCAGAGCACCTCCAGCGGGATGAAGGCGTAGACGAGCAGTCGGAACGCGGCCAGTCTGGCGCGTGGCACCGGCGCGACGAACCATTGCAGGACACCGGCTCCTCTGCCCGCGGCCGCACCTGCGGTCACGCTCATCGCTGCACGGTCCACTCGGCCAGGGTGAGGATGTGCGGTGCTCCGATAACACGGCCGTCCCGGAGCTGCTGGACCGAGCGGCGTAGGTAGAGGACCTGCGGCTGTGGGCGGTCCGGGCGCAGCTCGGCATAGGCGTCCGCGATCGCCTGCAGGAGGGACGGGTCGTCGACGAAGCGACCCAGCTGTCCCTCGATCTCGCCTCGCGCGACGCCGGTCGAGCGGTGCGACAGACCGAGCCCACGCGGCGCGTTCTCCCCGGCGAACCGGGCTTCGAGATAGACCGAGCGCACCGAGCCGTTGAGATCCTTGGGCGCGCCGTACTGGGACAGCGAACCGAGCGGGAAGTAGTCATCCGTGTCGACGAATTGTGCTGCGATGAGGACTGTCACACACGCGAGGACGCAGGACAGGCGCCAGGTCAGGCTGCGGCGGCTGAGCCGCTCGGGCAGCGCGCTCGGGGAGGGCACACCCGACGATATCTCGCGACGGCGTCGTCTCCACCCGCCTTCGCCTACGATGTGCCGGTGCTCCGCCAGTACCGCGACGTCGTGGCCATCTCGACGATCCGGACCGCCATCCTCGTCGGCTTCCTGGCTCGGCTGCCGCTGTTCGGTGCCGGAGTCGTCGTCACCCTCCATGTCGTGCGCAGTCTGGAGCGCTCCTACACCGAGGCCGGAATCGCGGGCGCGGCCCTCGTCCTCGCCATCGCCGTCGCGGGCCCGTGGCGTGGCCGGCTCCTCGACCGCTACGGCCTGCGCAGAGTCCTCGTCCCCTCGATCGTCGTCCAGAGTGGGTATGCGCTCGTCGCCCCGTTCCTCGAGTTCGGCACGTTCCTCATCGCCCAGATCGTGGCCGGGCTGTTCTTCATCCCCGTCCAGGCGATCCTGCGCCAGACGGTCATGGCCGCCGCGGCGCAGAGCCAGCGCCGCACGGTCCTCTCGCTGGACGGCGTCGTGCTCGAGATCAGCGCCGGGCTGGGCCCGGCGATCGCCGTCGCTGCCGCGACGACGTGGAACACCTCCTACGTGCTGGCCGGGGTCTTCTGGGCGAGCGTGCTCGCCGGCATCATCCTCTATGTCGTCAACCTTCCCCTGCGCCGCAGCCCCAGCTCATCCGAGGAGCCGGCCCAGGAGCTGGGCGCTCCCCGACCGTCCACACGGACCTGGTTCGGCCTCGCCGTGGGCGCCCTCCTCCTCGGCGCGGTGACGAGCACCGTCGTCTTCGCCGGGACGGACCTGTCCACCGTCGGCATTCTCAACGAGGTCGGCAAGGCGTCCTCGATCGGCTGGGTGCTGGCGCTGTGGGCGCTCGGCTCCCTCATCGGTGGACTCGTCTACGGTGGCCTTGCCCGACCGATCAGCCCGTTCCTGCTGCTTGCAGCCCTTGGTGCCGTGACCATGCTGCCGGCGCTGAGCACCGGCACGCTCAGCCTCGGCCTGCTGCTGCTCGTCGCGGGGCTGCTCGGTCAGCCGACCATCACCGCGGCCCTGGAGCAGCTCGTCGATCGGGTGCCCGAGGTGGCCCGGGGTGAGGCGATGGGCTGGCACTCGACGGCGATGACCTCGGGGCTCGCGCTCGGCGCGCCGCTCAGTGGTGCAGCCATCGACCGGTGGGGCGGTGCCGGAGGGTTCGTGCTCGTCGGGCTCCTCGGGTTCGTTGCCGGCCTGAGCCTGTGGGGGCTATCCCGCCTCAGACCAGGTCCTCGACCCGCGACTTCGGGCGGCCGATGAAGGCCCGGTCCGACGTGATGAGGACCGGCCGCTGCATGACCTCGGGATGCGCGAGCAGGGTCCGGATGACGCCCTCGGTGTCGGCGACGTCCGCCTCCGTGAGCCCGGCCCTCTCAAAGCCCTGGTCGCGGCGCACGAGCTCGGTCACGGGGTCCTCGAGCTTGGCGATGAGCTCGCGCAGGGCCACCTCGTCGAGCGGCTCGTCGAGGTACCGGATCTCGGTATGCGCGACGCCGGCTTCCGCAAGGGTCTCCACCGCATACCTCGAGGTCGAGCAGCGGGGGTTGTGCAGCACCGTCAGGTCCGGCTCGGGCGACTCGCTCATGCCTGGTCTCCTGCCCGCGCGAGGTAGTCCTGGTAGGCGGGCAGGTCGAGGACGCCGGTCCCGGAGAGACCGATGAGGATCGACTTCTCCTCGCCGGACTCGGCGCAGGCGCGCGCCTCCCGCAGCGCGGCAGCCACCGCGTGGGTGGACTCCGGCGCCGGGATGAGCCCCTCGGAGCGGGCGAACTCGACGCCGGCGGCGAAGGCCTCGTCCTGCCCGACCGCCACCGCCTCCATGAGGCCGAGGTGCACGACGTGGCTGACCATCGGACTCATCGCGTGGTAGCGCAGGCCGCCGGCGTGGATCGGGTCCGGCACGAAGTCACGGCCGAGCGTGTACATCTTCATGAGCGGCGTCAGCCCCGCCACGTCGCCGTGGTCGTACTCGTAGCGGCCCTGGGTCATCGACGGGCAGGCCTCGGGCTCGACGGCGACGAGTCGGCTCGTGGTGCGACCGGCGAGGTTCTCGCGCAGGAGCGGGAAGGTCAGGCCGGCGAGGTTGGAACCGCCGCCGGCGCACCCGAAGACGACATCGGCCTGCGGCTCGCCGAACATCGCGAGCTGCTTGAGGACCTCCTCGCCGATGACCGTCTGGTGCAGCATGACGTGGTTGAGCACCGAGCCGAGCGCATACCGGGCCTCGGGGTCGGTCGCCGCGGCCTCGACGGCCTCGGAGACCGCCATGCCCAGTGAGCCGGTGGTGTCCGGGAAGTCCTTGCGCATCTGCCGGCCGGACTCGGTGAGCTCGGAGGGGGAGGAGTGGATCGTCGAGCCGTAGGTCTCGATCATCATCCGCCGGTAGGGCTTGGACTCGTAGGAGGCCGCGACCTGCCACACCTCACAGGTCATGCCGAAGAGAGCACACGCCATCGACAGTGCACTGCCCCACTGGCCGGCGCCGGTCTCGGTCGTGATCTTCGAGACCCCGTCGACGTGGTTGTAGTACGCCTGGGCCACAGCCGTGTTCGGCTTGTGCGAGCCGACCGGGGACACGCCCTCGTACTTGTAGTAGATCCGCGCGGGTGTGCCGAGCGCCCGCTCCAGGCCGCGGGCCCGGTACAGCGGGGAGGGGCGCCACAGCTTGTAGATGTCCCGCACCGGCTCCGGGATCTCGATGAACCGCTCGGGGCTCACCTCCTGGGCGATGAGCCCCATCGGGAAGAGCGGAGCCAGGTCATCCGGTCCGACGGGCTCCTTGGTGCCCGGGTGCAGGTGCGGCGGCAGCGGCTCCGGCAGGTCGGGCAGGAGGTTGTACCAGTGGGTCGGGATCTCGCTCTCGGGCAGGACTGCCTTGCGCAGCTCCGAAGCGGTCCCGGTGCTCAGGGTGTCGGTCATGCCGTCACCATAGAGGCGATAGGCTGGCCCGCGATGAGTGGTCGCCGATTTAGCTAGCCTTCGGGTGCCGTTGTCCCAGTATCTGGGCGCGCCCGAGGGCTTCGCACGGCCGCTGCGCCCCGGCTGATCGGGAGGTATGCGCGGCGCCCGGCACCGTCGACCGAATCCCCCATCTCCCTCGCGAAAGTCAGAACACCCATGTCCGGACCGAACACGAACTTCGATCCTGTCCAGGTGGCCGCCCTCGAGCCCGAGGCGATCGAGGCCAACGTCGCCGCCGCACTCGAGGCCGTTGCCGCAGCCGGGTCCCTCGAGGAGCTCAAGGTCGCTCGCACCGCCCACCAGGGTGACAAGAGCCCCCTCGCCCTCGCCAACAGAGAGATCGGCGCCCTCCCGCCGAGCGCGAAGGCGGAGGCGGGCAAGCGCGTCGGCGCCGCCCGGGCCCGGGTCGCTGCGGCCTTCGCCGCCCGCCAGGCGGAGCTCGAGGCCGAGCGTGACGAGCGCATCCTCGTCGAGGAGGCCGTCGACGTCACCCTCCCGACCGGCCGGCGGCCGCTCGGCCGGCGGCACCCGATCGAGCTCATGGCCACCCGGATCACCGACATCTTCGTCGGCATGGGGTGGGAGATCGCCGAGGGTCCGGAGATCGAGGCCGAGTGGTTCAACTTCGACGCACTCAACTTCGACGCCGACCACCCGGCCCGCCAGATGCAGGACACGTTCTACGTCGCCAACCCGGCGGACGAGTCCGGTGAGGGCAGCGGGCTCGTCCTGCGCACGCATACCTCTCCTGTGCAGGCGCGCGCTCTGCTCGAGCGCGGCGTGCCCCTGTATGTCGCCTGCCCGGGCCGGGTCTTCCGCACCGACGACCTGGACGCGACCCACATGCCGGCGTTCCACCAGGTCGAGGGACTGGCCATCGACGAGGGCCTGACCATGGCCCACCTCAAGGGCACGCTCGACCGGCTCGCCAGCGAGATCTTCGGTGAGGGCATCACGACCCGACTGCGGCCCGCGTTCTTCCCCTTCACCGAGCCGAGCGCCGAGATGGACCTGCGCTGCTTCGTCTGCCGCGGCGAGGACGCCGAGTGCCGGACCTGCAAGGGCATGGGCTGGATCGAGTGGGGTGGCTGCGGCATGGTCAACCACAACGTGCTGCGCGCCACGGGCGTCGACCCTGACGTCTACTCCGGCTTCGCGTTCGGCATGGGCATCGACCGCGCCCTGATGTTCCGCACGGGCGTCTCCGACATGCGCGACATGATCGAGGGCGACGTGCGCTTCAACGCCCAGTTCGGGATGGAGATCTGACATGCGAGTCCCACTTGACTGGCTGCGGGAGTACGTCGACGTCCCCGCCGACGCGACCGCCGAGTCGGTTGCGGCCGACCTCGTCCGGGTCGGGCTCGAGGAGGAGGCCTACCACCGTGCCGGGGTGACCGGTCCGCTCGTCGTCGGGCGGGTCCTCACCCTCGAGAAGGAGCCGCAGAAGAACGGCAAGGTCATCAGCTGGTGCACCGTGGACGTCGGCGACGCGAACGGCACCGGGGAGCCGCAGGGGATCGTCTGCGGTGCCCACAACTTCGAGGTCGGTGACCTCGTGCCCGTCATCCTGCCCGGAGGCACGGTGACGACCCCGCAGGGTCCGATGGAGGTGACGGCGCGCAAGACCTACGGCCACGTCTCGGCGGGCATGATCTGCTCCGAGCGCGAGCTCGGCCTCGGAGACGACCACGAGGGCATCATGGTGCTCACCGAGCGGTTCGCGGACGAACCCGACGTCCTGGCCCGGCTCGAGCCCGGCGCCGACGCCATCCCGCTCCTCGGTCTGGACCGGGAGACCGTCGAGGTGAACGTCACCCCGGACCGCGGCTACTGCTTCTCGATCCGCGGTATCGCCCGGGAGTACTCGCACTCGACGGGTGCGGCCTTCACCGATCCGGTCCTCGCCCTGTCCGCTGCGGCACCGGCGTCGAACGACAGCGGGTACGGCGTGCGACTGGAGGACGAGGCGCCTCTCAAGGGTCGCCCGGGGTGCACCCGGTACGTCGCCCGGATCGTGCGGGGCATCGATGTCTCCGCGCAGACCCCGAGCTGGATGCGGATGCGGCTGACCGAGGCGGGCATGCGCCCGATCTCCCTGCCGGTCGACGTCACCAACTACGTGATGCTCGGGCTCGGGCAGCCGTTGCACGCCTTCGACGCCGGAAGGCTGCAGGACGACATCGTCGTGCGCCGCGCCCGACCGGGCGAGACGATCACGACGCTCGACAGCGTCGTGCGCTCGCTCAGTACCGAGGACCTCCTCATCACCGACGGCGGTCACACCCCGATCGCCATCGCGGGCGTGATGGGAGGTGAGGACACCGAGGTCAGCGACAGTACGACCGACGTCCTCCTCGAGTCCGCGACCTTCGATGCGGTGTCCATCGCCCGCACGGCCCGCAGGCACAAGCTGCTGAGCGAGGCGTCCAAGCGCTTCGAGCGGGGCGTCGACCCCGAGCTCGCTCCGGCTGCCGCCGAGCTGGCGATCCAGCTGCTCGTCCAGTACGGCGGCGGCACCGTCGATCCCGGCGTCACCGACGTGGGCACCCCCAGGCCGGTCGTGACGATCGACCTGGACCCTGCATACCCGGCCCAGTTCGTCGGGGTGCACTACCCCGGTGACGTCGTGCGTCGGATCCTCACCGAGATCGGGTGCACCGTCGAGGAGGTGGAGGCACCTCGGGGGACGCGCTTGACCGTGACCCCGCCGTCGTGGCGGCCGGACCTGAGGACCCCGCCCGACCTCGTCGAGGAGATCGCCCGGATCGACGGGTACGACAAGATCCCCTCGATCGTGCCGACCCCGCCGAGCGGCAGCGGCCTGACCCGGAGCCAACGTGGCCGACGGATCGCCGCCGAGATACTCGCAGGCCAGGGCCTCAGCGAGGTCTGGAGCGCACCCTTCGTCGGAGACGCGCGCCACCAGGCCTTCGGCTGGGACGTCGACGAGGCCCGGGCGCGCACAGTTCGCCTCCTCAACCCGCTCTCGGACGAGCAGCCGCTGATGCGGATCTCATTGCTCTCGACGATGGTCGACGCCCTCCTGCGCAACGTCGCCCGCGGCACCAAGGACGTCGGGCTCTTCGAGATCGGTCTCGTCACCGCCCTGACCGGACCGCAGCGGGTCGCGCCGACCGAGGAGGTCGGCGTGCTGCCGAGCGCGGACACCCTCGCCGCGATCCACGCCGCGATCCCGGAGCAGCCGAGGCACCTCGGCATCCTGCTCGCCGGCGATCGTGACCGCGCCGGGTGGTGGGGGAGCGGACGACCCGCCGAGCTCGGAGACATCCTCGAGCTCGTGCGAGCCCTCGCGGAGGGTCTCGGTCCAGCCGTGTCCCTCGAGAGCGCCGCCGACGTCATGCCCTTCCACCCCGGACGGTGCGCGGCCGTGCATCTCGAGGACGGCCGGCTGCTGGGCCACGCCGGTGAGCTGCACCCGAAGGTCGTCGCAGCGATGGGCCTTCCCGCCCGGACCCTGGGCGCCGAGCTCGACCTCGACATGCTCATCGAGGCCGGGTCGAAGACCGTGCGTGCCCGCCCGGTCATCACCTCGCCGGTCGCCTACAGCGACGTGGCGCTCGTCGTCGACGAGGCCGTCACGGCAGCAGCTGTCGAGGCGGCCCTGCGGGCCGGGGCAGGGGAGACGCTCGAGGACGTGCACCTCTTCGACCTCTACCGCGGTGACCAGATCGACGAGGGCAAGAAGTCGCTCGGGTACCACCTCACGTTCCGTGCCCCCGGGCGCACGCTGACGACCGAAGAGGTCTCCGCGCTGCGCGACGCTGCCGTCGCGGCCGCAGCACAGGAGGTCGGCGCGGTCCAGCGCTGACCCCGTGTTTGGTTCGTTCCCATCAGACCGGAGCGCTACAGCGCTCCGGTCGAGGGAGGAACGGCCCAAACACGGGGAGGGGGCGAGTGAATGAATGTGCTGTGTGATGTATAGTCATGCATCGTGATCAAGGCAGCAGTCGCTGGGGCAAGTGGGTACGCAGGCGGAGAGATCCTCCGACTCCTGATACAGCACCCGAACGTCGAGATCGGTGCGGTCACGGCGGCCAGCAGTGCCGGGAGCCGGCTCGGCTCGATCCACCCCTCGCTCACACCGCTCGCTGACCGGGTCATCTCGGACACGACGGTCGAGGCGCTGTCCGGCCACGATGTCGTCTTCCTGGCTCTGCCGCACGGACACTCCGCGAGCCTTGCTGAGCAGCTCGACGACGACGTCGTCGTCATCGACTGCGGCGCGGACTTCCGCCTCGCCGAGGCGTCGGCGTGGGAGACCTTCTACGACACGACCTACGCCGGCCAGTGGCCCTACGGTCTGCCCGAGCTCGTGCTCGCCGACGGGACCACCCAGCGCCAGTCGCTCGTCGGTCAGCGGCGCATCGCCGTCCCCGGCTGCTACCCGACCGCCTGCTCGCTCGCGCTCGCGCCCGGGCTGGCCGCCGGTGTCATCGAGCACGAGGACATCACGATCGTCGCGGCCTCCGGCACCAGCGGAGCCGGCAAGTCGCTCAAGCCCCACCTGCTCGGCTCGGAGGTCATGGGCTCGATGTCGCCCTACGGCGTCGGCGGTGGCCACCGGCACACGCCCGAGATCGAGCAGAACCTGACCCTCGCCTCCGGCAAGCCCGTCAGCATCTCCTTCACGCCCACCCTGGCCCCCATGTCGCGCGGCATCCTCGCCACGTGCACGGCCCGGGTCGTGGAGGGCACGACGGCCGACAAGGTCCGCGCCGCCTGGCAGGAGCGGTATGCGGGGGAGACCTTCGTGCACCTCCTCCCGGAGGGCTCGTGGCCGAGCACGGCCGCGGTCCTGGGCAGCAACAACGCCCACGTCCAGGTGGTCCTCGACCCGCACGTCGGACGGGTGATCGCCATCGCCGCCATCGACAACCTGACCAAGGGCACGGCCGGCGCAGCCGTCCAGTGCCTCAACCTCACGCTCGGGTGGGACGAGACCACCGGGCTGCCAACCGCCGGAGTCGCTCCGTGAGCCTGCTCAAGCTGCACATCCTCCATCACCCCGAGCCGCACGTGCTGGCCTCGATGCCGCCGAACAGCGACATCATCTGGGACCGCTCCGGCTCGGTGCTCTTCTCGGTCACGTACACCTCGACCGAGACGTCGGTCATCTGTGCGGAGAGTGCGGTGCCGAAGGGCGTCACGACCGAAGGACCCTTCCACGTCTTCGAGGTCGCCGGTCCGCTCGACTTCGCACTCGCCGGAGTGCTCGCGAGCATCATCGACCCCCTGGCCGCCCGTGGGATCACGGTGATCACGACCTCCACGTACGAGACCGACTGGATCCTTGTGCGGGTCGACCGGGCCGAGGAGGCCGAGCAGATCTGGCGTCGGGAGGGCTTCCTCGTCACTCCACCTCATCTGGGAGAGGGCTCATGAGCGTCACCGTCCCCGCCGGCTTCCGCGCTGTCGGAGTCACCGCCGGCCTCAAGGCATCGGGCAAGCCCGACCTGGCGCTGGTCGAGAACCAGGGGCCGGACTTCCACGCCGCCGGCGTCTTCACCTCCAACCGGGTATGCGCGGCTCCCGTCACGTGGTCACGGCAGGTCCTCGCAGACGGCCGGGTCGACGCGGTCGTGCTCAACTCCGGTGGCGCGAATGCGTGCACCGGTGCCCAGGGCTTCCAGGACACCCACCGCACCGCGGAGCTCGTGGCGGAGGTTCTCGAGGTGAGCGCCGGGGACGTCGCGGTGTGCTCGACGGGCCTCATCGGCGAGCTGCTGCCGATGGACAGGATCGAGGCGGGCATCCGCCAGGCCGCGCCTGCGCTGAGTGTCGACGGCGGGGAGGACGCCGCCGCGGCGATCATGACGACCGACACGGTCCCCAAGACCGCTGCCGCGCAGCGCGGGGGATGGTCCGTCGGTGGCATGGCCAAGGGTGCCGGCATGCTCGCCCCGGCGCTGGCCACGATGCTCGTCGTCGTCACGACCGACGCCGTCAGCACGCCTGAGGAGCTCGACGCGGCTCTGCGGCAGGCGACCGCGGTGACGTTCGACCGGATCGACTCCGACGGCTGCCAGTCGACCAACGACACCGTGCTGCTTCTCTCCTCAGGTGCGAGCGGCATACGGGCGGATCAGGAGGAGCTCGCGGCTACGGTGACCGAGGTCTGCGCGAGCCTGGCCCGCCAGCTCATTGCAGACGCCGAGGGCGCCAAGCACGACATCGCCATCGAGGTCGCGGGCGCAGCCTCGGTCGACGATGCGCTCGAGGTGGGCCGCGCGGTGGCCCGCAACAACCTCTTCAAGTGCGCCGTCTTCGGCAACGACCCCAACTGGGGCCGGGTGCTCGCGGCAGTCGGGACCACGGGTGCCGCCTTCGAGCCCGACGACCTCGACGTGAGCATCAACGGCGTGGAGGTGTGCCGCGGGGGCGGGGTGGGGGAGGACCGCTCGCTCGTCGACCTCTCCGGCAGGGAGGTGCACGTCCGCATCGATCTGCATGCCGGCGAGGACACGGCGACGATCTGGACCAACGACCTGACCCACGACTACGTCCACGAGAACAGCGCGTACTCGACATGACCGGGCCCGAGGGCAGGACGCCCACCCCTGCCGCCCCCGCCCCTCACGGTCCGGGGGCCGCCACCTCCCGGCACCGCGAGGAGATCGCGGCTGCCCAGGCCAAGGCCGCGACGCTCATCGAGGCGCTGCCCTGGCTGGAGCGCTTCCACGGCTCGCTCGTCGTCGTCAAGTACGGCGGCAACGCGATGACCGACGACACCCTCAAGGCTGCTTTCGCCCAGGACGTCGCCTTCCTCCGCTACGCCGGGCTGCGGCCCGTGGTCGTCCACGGGGGCGGTCCGCAGATCGGGTCGATGCTCAAGCGGCTCGGGATCGAGAGCGAGTTCCGCGGCGGACTGCGGGTCACCACTCCCGAGGCGATGGATGTGGTGCGCATGGTCCTCGTGGGCCAGGTCGGGCGCGAGCTCGTGGGCCTGCTCAACCAGCACGGCGCCCTCGCGGTCGGTCTCTCCGGGGAGGACGGCGGACTCTTCGGCGGGACGCGCAAGGGACTCGTCGAGGACGGCGTCGAGGTGGACCTCGGGCTGGTCGGCGACGTCACCCACGTCGACCCGACCGCGATCGACGACCTGCTCGCCGCGGGCCGGATCCCCGTCGTCTCGACGATCGCACCCGACCTGGACGACTCCGGCCAGGTCCTCAACGTCAACGCCGATACCGCTGCGGCGGCCCTCGCGGTGGCGCTGGGAGCCGACAAGCTCATCGTCCTCACCGACGTCGAGGGGGTCTACGGGAACTGGCCCGACCGGGACTCGCTGCTCTCGCAGCTGTCGGTCTCCCGGGCCAAGGAGCTCCTGGAGACCGTCGACTCCGGCATGATCCCCAAGCTCGAGGCGTGCATCAGGGCCGTCGACGGCGGGGTGCCCGGCGCGCACGTCATCGACGGACGGGTGCCGCACTCGCTCCTGCTCGAGGTCTTCACCGACACCGGCGTGGGGACGATGATCCTGCCTGACGCCCCGACCGGGGAGGAGCCCCGATGACCCTGTCCGGCGACCTCCTGGAGCGCTACCAGCGCTCGCTCATCGGCGTCTTCGGCGTGCCGCAGCTCGTGCTGACCCGCGGTGACGGCTGCTACGTCTGGGACACCGAGGGCAAGCGCTACCTCGACCTGCTCGGTGGCATCGCCGTCAACACCCTGGGCCACAACCACCCCGCTGTCGTCGCGACGGTGTCCAAGCAGGCCAGCGAGATGCTGCACCTGTCGAACTTCTTCACCTCGCCGAGCCAGATCGCCCTCGCCGAGCGGCTCCTCGCCCTCAGCGGGGCGCCGGAGGGGAGCGGGGTGTTCTTCTGCAACTCCGGCGCCGAGGCCATCGAGGCGGCCATCAAGATGTCGCGCCGCACGGGCCGCACCCACATCGTCGCCGCGGAGGGCTCCTTCCACGGCCGCACGACAGGCGCGTTGGCCCTGACGAGCAAGGAGATCTACCGGGCTCCCTTCGAGCCGCTCATCCCCGAGGTCTCCTTCGTCCCCTACAACGACATCGACGCCCTGCGAGCGACCGTGTCGGACCGGACGGCGGCGATCGTCCTCGAGCCCATCCAGGGTGAGGGGGGCGTCGTGCCGGCCACCAGCGCATACCTGCTCGCTGCGCGGGAGCTGGCCGATGCCACCGGAGCACTGCTGGTCCTCGACGAGATCCAGACCGGGGTGGCACGCACCGGCGACTGGTTCGCGTTCCAGAGCGTGCCCGGCCTGATGCCCGATGTCATGACGCTCGCCAAGGGCCTGGGTGGCGGCGTGCCCATCGGTGCCGTCGTGGCCTTCGGCGAGCGGGTCCGGGGTCTGCTCACCCCGGGTCAGCACGGCACGACCTTCGGCGGCAACCCGCTCGCGACGGCGACCGGGCTCGCAGTCCTGGACCAGATCGAGATCGAGGGGCTCCTCGAGCAGGCCCGGCTCGTCGGCGAGCACCTCGTCGACGCCGTTGCGGCACTCGGTGACCCACGCATACGCGAGGTGCGCGGCCGTGGTCTGCTGCGGGCCATCATCCTGGAGCAGGACGTCGCGCCCGCCGTCGCCGCGGCTGCGCGGGAGGCGGGCTTCATCGTCAATCCCGTGGCCCCCGCCGCCATCCGGCTGGCCCCGCCCCTCATCATCACGACCGAGCAGATCGACACCTTCGTGGCGGCTCTGCCCGGACTCATCGACGCGGCCACGGCTGCCGCACCCGCCACCGGAGGCTGACCATGACGCTGCGCCACTTCCTTCGCGACGACGACCTCACGCACGAGGAGCAGACCCTCATCCTCGAGCGCGCGACACACCTCAAGTCCGCCCCGTTCGAGAACCGCGCTCTGGCCGGACCCGAGGTCGTCGCGGTGCTCTTCGACAAGCCGACGCTGCGCACCCAGCTGTCCTTCTCCGCCGCGATCGCCCACCTCGGGGGCTACCCGATGGTCGTCGACGGCAACCTCGCCCAGGTCGGGGTGCGGGAGACCATCGCTGACGTCGCGAGGGTCCTCGGCAGGCAGGCCGTCGCGGTCGTCTGGCGGACCTACGGCCAGGACCGGATCGAGGAGATGGCCGAGTATGCGCAGGTGCCGGTCATCAACGCCCTCACCGACGACTTCCACCCCTGCCAGATCCTCGCCGACCTGCAGACGATCCAGGAGAACCGGGGCGCGCTCCCTGGCCAGACCCTCGCCTACGTCGGCGACGGGGCCAACAACATGGCGCACTCCTACCTCCTCGGGGGGACGCTCGCCGGCATGCACGTGCGGATCGGCACGCCGCAGTCCCACCAGCCCAAGCCCGAGATCCTCGCGAGGGCGCAGGAGCTGGCCGCCCAGCACGGCGGGTCGGTGCTCGTCACCGACGACCCAATGGAGGCGGTGACCGGGGCCGACGCCGTCGCGACGGACACCTGGGTGTCGATGGGTCAGGAGACCGAGAAGGCGCAGCGTCAGGGCGAGGCGAGTCCCTTCGCGCGGTTCCAGGTGACGTCGGCGCTGATGTCGCACGCCGCCGCCGACGCGCTCTTCCTGCACTGCCTGCCGGCCTACCGGGGCTTCGAGGTCAGCGCCGAGGTCATCGACGGACCGCAGTCCGTGGTCTTCGAGGAGTCCGAGAACCGGCTGCACGCGCAGAAGGCGGTCCTGTCCTGGCTCGTCGAGCAGCACCGCGCTGAGGACCGGCCATGAAGATCGCCTCGAGCCGGACCGCGCGGCAGCAGCGGATCATCGAGATCCTCAGCCAGCAGTCGATCCGCAGCCAGCCCGAGCTGCTCGACATCCTCGCCCGCGACGGGATCGAGGTCACCCAGGCGACGCTCTCGCGCGACCTCGTCGAGATCGGCGCGGAGAAGGTGCGGGTCGGCAAGCAGCTCGTGTATGCGGTGCCTGGGGAGGGCGGCGACCGCACAGTCCGACCGGCCCCCGACGCACAGGAGGTCAGCCAGCGACTCCAGCAGCGGGTGCAGGAGCTCCTCGTGAGCGCCGAGCCCACCGAGAACCTCGTCGTCCTGCGCACCCCACCGGGTGCGGCCAACTTCCTCGCCTCGGCCATCGACCACGGCGCCGTCCCGGACGTGCTCGGGACGATCGCCGGTGATGACACCATCATGGTCATCACGACCGGTGCGCGAGCGAGCCGCCGGGTCGCCGATCTGCTGATGTCACTCACGAGGAAGGACGGCTCATGAGCCACGGGGCCACGCCGGAGAACGACGAGCGGGTGTCCCTCTGGGGCGGCCGTTTCGCGGGGGGACCCGCCGATGCTCTCGCGGCCCTGTCGAAGTCCACCCAGTTCGACTTCCGTCTCGCGCCCTACGACATCGCCGGGTCCAAGGCGCACGCGAAGGTCCTGCACACCGCCGGGCTGCTCGATGCGGACACCCTCGCCGAGATGCTGCGCGGGCTGGACGAACTCGCGGCCGACGTGGCCTCCGGTGCCTTCGTCCCCGCCGAGGCGGACGAGGACGTGCACACCGCTCTGGAGCGCGGCCTCATCGAGCGGGTGGGCCCCGAGGTGGGCGGGCGCCTGCGCGCCGGCAGGTCCCGGAACGACCAGATCGCCACACTCTTCCGCATGTACCTGCGCGACCACGCGCGGTCGGTCGCCGCCCTCGTGCTCGACGTCGTCGACGCCGTCGTGGCGCAGTCGGACCGGCACCTCGGCGTGGCCATGCCCGGACGCACCCACCTCCAGCACGCCCAGCCGGTCCTTCTCAGCCATCACCTGCTCGCGCACGCGTGGGCTCTGCTGCGCGACGTCGAGCGCTTCCAGGACTGGGACCGCCGCGCTGCGGTGAGCCCCTACGGATCCGGGGCCCTCGCCGGCTCCTCGCTCGGCCTCGACCCCGAGGCCGTGGCAGCGGACCTCGGCTTCGACAGGGCCGCGGACAACTCGATCGACGGGACGGCGTCACGGGACTTCGTCGCCGAGTTCAGCTTCGTCTGCGCGATGACCGGCGTCGACCTCTCCCGGATCGCCGAGGAGGTCGTCCTCTGGGCGACGAAGGAGTTCTCGTTCGTCACCCTCGACGACGCGTTCTCGACCGGGTCGAGCATCATGCCCCAGAAGAAGAACCCGGACATCGCGGAGCTCGCGCGCGGCAAGGCCGGTCGTCTCGTCGGTGACCACACGGGTCTGCTGACGACGTTGAAGTCACTGCCCCTCGCATACAACCGGGACCTGCAGGAGGACAAGGAGCCCGTCTTCGACGCGGTGGACACCCTTGAGGTGCTCCTGCCGGCCTTCGCCGGGATGCTCGAGACCCTCGTCTTCAACACCGAGCGCCTCGAGTCGTTGGCGCCGCAGGGGTTCTCGCTCGCGACCGACGTGGCCGAGTGGCTGGTGCGCGAAGGTGTGCCGTTCCGCATCGCCCATGAGGTGGCGGGGGAGTGCGTGCGGGTGTGCGAGTCGCGAGGGATCGAGCTGTGGGAGCTCACCGACGAGGACCTCGCGGCCATCTCGCCCCACCTCACCCCTGGCGTCCGCGACGTCCTCTCCGTCGAGGGCTCGCTCGCCTCGCGCAGTGCCAAGGGCGGCACCGCGCCGGCCCGGGTCGCCGAGCAGCTCGCCGCGGTCAAGGACCGGGTGCAGGTCGCGCGACAGTGGGCGGCTCCTGCCGGGTGAGCAGGGGGAGAGGTCTGGTTCCGTGAGCAGCACAGGCGGGGCGGGCGGGTTGAAGCCGGTCGAGAGGGACTGGCTCGCCCGGCCGGTCCTCGAGGTGGCTCCTGAGCTCCTCGGCTGTCACGTGACCGTGCGCGGCGTGACCGTCCGGCTCACCGAGGTCGAGGCGTATGCGGGTCAGGTCGACCCTGGATCGCACGCCTTCCGTGGGCCGACACCACGCAACGAGGTGATGTTCCGCGAGGCAGGGCACCTGTACGTCTACCTCAGCTACGGCATGCACCTGTGCGCCAACCTCGTCACCGGGACGTCCGGAACCGCGTCGGCTGTGCTGCTGCGGGCGGGTGAGGTGGTGGACGGGCACGAGATCGTCGCCGCCCGCCGGGCGGGCATCCGGGAGCGGGACTGGGCGAGAGGCCCCGGCCGGCTCGGTGCCACGCTCGGCCTCACGCGTGCGGACAACGGCATCGACCTGTGCGCCGGCTCTTCTGAGGTCGCGCTGCTGCGACCCGGGAGCCGTCCCGACCCGGCTGTGATCCGGACCGGGCCGCGGGTCGGGGTGAGCGGCCCGGGTGGGCACGGTGACGCATACCCCTGGCGGTTCTGGCTCGACGGCGAGCCGACGGTGTCGGTGTACCGCCCCGGCCGTCTGTCGTAGCAGTCATAAGCCTCTGGGCCGCCAGCACATCGTCGCGACGGTCATGTCGCTTTTCCGCTAGTCATCTACCTCGTCCGGGGTGAGGATGGAGGCATGCATCGCGACCACGCCGCCTGTGTGCGAGCCGTCCGCACCAGGGACGCCCGCTACGACGGCCAGTTCATCACGGGGGTGACCTCCACCGGGATCTACTGCCGACCATCCTGTCCAGCACGCACCCCGTCACCAACCAACATGCGCTTCTACCCCACGGCGGCCGCAGCCCACCGCGACGGGTTTCGCGCCTGCAAGCGCTGTCTGCCGGACGCCAGCCCGGGATCACCGGAGTGGAACGTCCGGGCGGATGTCGCCGCCCGCGCGGTCCGCCTCATCCGCGACGGACTGCTCGACCGGGCAGGGGTCCCCGAGCTCGCCGCGTCGCTCGGCTACAGCCCGCGGCACCTCGAGCGTGTGATGCGTGCCGAGATCGGCACCGGCCCCCTCGGACTCGCCCGGGCGCAGCGCGCGCAGACCGCGAGGACCCTCATCGAACGCACCCGGCTGCCGCTCTCGGAGATCGCCTGGGCCTCCGGCTTCGGGAGCATCCGCACGTTCAACGAGGTCGTCCAAGCGGTCTACGGCGCGAGCCCACGTCAGCTGCGGGCGCGGGCGGAGACCACCGGTCAGGGCACCGGAGGGGGCGTGAGCACCCGCGTCACCGGTCTCGCGAGCGCCCACACAACGAGTGAGAGCTCGAGCTCCTTCTCCACGGGCGGGCTCCTGTCCGTTCGTGAGCAACCAGGCGCCCCGGGCTACACGGAAGTGCCCGTGCGCCTGCCCTTCCGGCCGCCGATCGAGCCTCGGCAGCTCTTCGGCCACCTCGTCGCCACCGCCGTTCCCGGGGTCGAGGAGTGGACGGGGGACGCCTACCGACGCACGCTGCGACTCCCGCACGGTCACGGGATCCTGGCGGTCCACCTGCCGTCACTCGACGGCCGCCGCGCCGATGCCCGCCATCTCGACGGCACGCTCCACCTCGCCGATCTGCGCGACCTCACCGCCGGGGTCCAGCGAGCCCGCTGGCTCCTCGATCTCGACGCCGACCCGCTGAGGATCGACGCGGTTCTGGCCAGTGACCCACTGCTGGAGCCCCTGGTCGCAGGGGCACCCGGGCGCCGCATACCGCGGACGGTCGACCCCGACGAGCTGGCGATCCGGATCGTGCTCGGCCAGCAGGTGTCCACGGCCGCTGCGCGGACCGTGACCGGGCGGCTCGTCGCCGCTCTGGGGGAGAAGATCGAGGACCCGGAGGGAGGACTGACCCACCTCTTCCCGGGGCCATCCGCGTGGGCCGGGGCGGGCGACGACGTCCTGCGCCTCCCGATGACGAGGGCACGTGCGGTCAGGGCACTGGCAGGGGCCTTGGAGGAAGGCCTCGACCTCGGACCCGGGGCGGATTGGGCGGTCGCACGCGAGGCTCTCGCCGGCATCCCGGGCATCGGAGCGTGGACCGTGGAGGGCATCGTCATGCGTGCCCTCGGTGACCCCGACGCGTTCGTCGCGACCGATCTCGGGGTGGGCAGGGCCGCCACCGGGCTGGGGATCGCGACACCCCGCGCACTCGCCGATCGCGCGGAGCGCTGGCGCCCCTGGCGCGCGTACGCGGTCCAGCACCTCTGGGCCACCGGAACCCACCCCATCAACGACCTGCCTGACCCACGGCCACCCCTAGGCTCCGAGGAGATCTCATGACCAGCACCCCGTTCCTCACCGAGCCGGTCGGCGCGCTACGCCACACGCAGGTGCAGACCGCGTTCGGCGAGTTCACGATCGTCGCCGACGATGCCGCCGTCACCGCGGTCTACTTCCCTGGGAACGAGCCGGACGACTCATGGGGTGAGCCGACCACCCCGGACGACCATCCGGTCCTGGCCCGCGCCGCCTCCGAGCTGCGTGAGTTCCTCGCCGGGGAGCGGACCGAGTTCGACGTCCCACTGCGGCCCGTGGGGACCGACTTCCAGCGCCAGGCCTGGTCCGCGCTGATCCAGATTCCGTACGGGCAGACGCGCTCCTACGCGCAGCAGGCCGCGGTCATCGGTCGCCCGAGCGCGGTGCGCGCAGTGGGCGCCGCCAACGGGCGCAACCCCATCCCGGTCATCATCCCGTGCCACCGCGTCATCGGGTCGGGAGGGACCTTGACCGGGTATGCGGGGGGCACCGAGCTCAAGGCCCGACTGCTCGAGCTGGAGTCGGGCCAGGCGAGCCTCATGTAGCACCCGATCGGGGACCGCTGCGTCTCGGGGAGCCGGGCTCCGGGGAGCCCGCCTGCTGGAAGCCGTAGGCGCCGGCGTCGACGCACATGGCAGGATCGATCGAGCACGTGGGGTGCGGGTCTCCACACCGCGCGGGCACCCGTCCGACTCGCAGCGAGGGAGGGACCTCGGCTGACGTGGCGGACGACTGACCTGACCTGACGACATCCACTCACGACCCGAGGACGGCAGAACC
>JAAYCP010000239.1 GCA_012729695.1 Actinomycetales bacterium
ACGCCGGGATAGCGGAACAGGTCCCATGTCCCGCCGGAGACCGCTCGGGCCTCGACCACCGCATACGCCAGGTCGGGGCAGGCCTCGCCGAGCCGGAAGGCCATCCCGATCCCTGACAGCCCGGCCCCGACGATGAGCACCTCGACCTCCTGCGGGAGGTCGACGACACCCTTCGGGCCGGCCGGGCTGTCAGTGGGCACGAGGACGCGTCAGTGGGCGAAGTGCCGCGTGCCGGTGAAGTACATCGTCACGCCGGCCGCGGTGGCCGCCTCGACGACCTCGGCGTCCCGCACCGAGCCGCCCGGGGCGACAACGGCCCTGACCCCGGCGTCGAGAAGGATCTGCAGGCCGTCGGCGAAGGGGAAGAAGGCGTCCGAGGCGGCGACCGCTCCGGCCGCGCGCGACTCACCCGCGCGCGAGACCGCGAGCCGGCACGAGTCGACGCGGTTGACCTGGCCCATGCCGATGCCGACCGAGGCGCCGTCCTTGGCCAGCAGGATGGCGTTGGACTTCACCGCCCGGACTGCGCGCCAGGCGAACTGGAGGTCGCGCAGGGTGGCCTCGTCCGCGGCCTCCCCCGAGACGAGCCGCCAGCTCGCGGCGTCGTCGCCGCCGGTGACCTCGCCGGCGTCGTCGCGCACCTGCGCGTCCAGGGTGTCCCTGGTCTGCATGAGCATCCCGCCGGAGATCGGCCGGGTCTCGACGCCACCGCGAGTCGGTGCGGCGCACTCGACGAGCCGGATGTTCTTCTTCTGCGTGAGGATCTCGAGGGCCTCGGTGTCGAAGGCGGGGGCGACGACGACCTCGGTGAAGATGTCCTTGACGCGCTCGGCCATGTCGCGCGTCACCGGGCGGTTGGTCGCGATGATCCCGCCGAACGCCGAGACCGGGTCGCACTCGTGCGCCTTGCGGTGCGCCTCGGCGATGCCCTCGCCGGCGGTCGCCACCGCGATCCCGCACGGGTTGGCGTGCTTGATGACCGCGACGGTGGGCAGGTCGCCGTGGTCGTAGGCGGCACGCACCGCCGCGTCAGCGTCGACGTAGTTGTTGTAGGACATCTCCTTGCCGTGCAGGACCCTCGCCTGCGCGAGACCTGGTCCCGTGGGCTGGAACCCGTTGCCGTACAGAGCGGCTCGCTGGTGCGGGTTCTCGCCGTAGCGCAGGACGGCGACCTTGTCCCAGGTAGCGCCGAGCCAGCCGGGGAAGCCCGAGTCATTGGAGGTGTCGACGTAGGCGTTGCCCATCCACGAGGCGACGTGGGTGTCGTAGGTCGCCGTGTGGATGAAGGCCTCGGCGGCCAGCGACTTGCGCTGGGCGAGCGTGAACCCACCGGAGCGCACCGCCTCGATGACCTCGGGGTAGCGCGCCGGCGAGGTGACGATGGCGACGCTGTGGTGGTTCTTCGCCGACGCCCGGACCATGGTCGGCCCGCCGATATCGATCTGCTCGATGCACTCGTCCGGACCCGCGCCAGACATCACCGTGTCGGTGAAGGGGTAGAGGTTGCAGACGACGAGCTCGAAGGGCTCGACGCCGAGCTCGTCGAGCTGCGCCAGGTGCTCGGCCCTACGGGTGTCGGCGAGGAGGCCGGCATGCACCCGCGGGTGCAGAGTCTTGACCCGGCCGTCGAGGCACTCGGGGAAGCCGGTGAGGTCCTCGACCCGGGTCACGGGCAGGCCGAGCGACTCGATGAGCGCGGCCGACCCGCCGGTCGAGACGAGGGCGACGCCGGCGTCGTGCAGCCCGCGGACGAGGTCCTCCAGGCCGGTCTTGTCGTAGACGGACACGAGCGCACGGCGGACCGGGCGGACGTCGGCAGCGGGTCCGGGCGCGGCAAGGGATGAGGACAAGGGGGCTCCTTCACGGCAGGTCGATCATCACGTCCGGAGCACCCAGGCGGGCGATGCTCACGATGGGACAGTGACTCCCCGGTGGTGGTCCACCTACGCCAGTCGTCTGCCCGTCAGTGTAGCCAGGAGCCGCGATCGGCAGCGAGGCGGACGAGAACGTGGACGAGCATCTCCCGCTCGGCCACCTTGATCCGCTCGTGCAGGCTCTCCTCGGTGTCATCGGCCTCGACGCGGACGGCCCGCTGGTCGATGATCGGCCCGGTATCGACGCCTGCGTCGACCCAGTGGCAGGTGCACCCCGTCACCTTCACGCGGTGCGCCAGCGCGTCCCGCACCCCGTGCGTCCCGGGGAAGCTCGGCAGCAGCGCAGGGTGGGTGTTGATGACCCGGTGCGTCCCGAGGAAGTGCGGCCCGAGCACCTTCATGAAGCCGGCGGACACCACAAGATCGGGCGTATGCGCTGCGACCTCCTCCGTGAGCGCACGGTCCCACTCGGCCCGGGTCTCGAACGCGCGGAGGGGCACGACGAACGTAGGGACGCCACGCGCCCTGGCCCGCTCCTCGCCACCGGTGTCGGGTCGGTCGGCACCGACGGCGACCACCGCATACCCGGTCTGCTCGGGTGGGCCTGCGTCGAGGAGAGCCTGCAGGAGCGTGCCCGACCCGGAGACGAGGACGACGACGCGCAGAGGCGCGGCAGCAGCTGGTGCGGTCATACGTCCAGGGTGCGCCAGTCCCACAGCAGGACGAGCAGTCCGCCGAGGAGGAGCCAGCCGGTGACGGTCACACCGAGCAGCAGTGCCGGCGCACCGATCGAGGCAAGCCGGTCCATGCCGAGCGCGCCGCCGCCGACCCAGTCGAGGAGGGCGACGAGGGTGCCGGTCGAGAGGGCCGCACTGATGACGGTCAGCGACTTGGCGCGCAGGCTGGCGAGCCGGGCGGTCGCTGCCAGGCTCTGCCAGCCGAGCCAGCCCCCGAGCAGGACGAGGAGGATGGCGACCGCCGGGGTGGCAGCCGGGAAGAGCGCGGGGTCGGGGTGCGCGGCGAGGACGGGGATCATCGGCACGAGTGACGTGCTCGACCCGTCCCAGGTCACGGAGGCCCCTTCGACGACACTGAAGCCGGGGCCGGCGACGAAGGAGGCGCTCCACAGCCCGAGGTTCGGCAGGGCCAGGAGCTGGAGGAGGACGAGGATGGTGCCGCCGGTGACCCCTGGACGGAGCGACTCGTGCAGGGTGAGGACGTCACCGAGCGAGAGTGCGACGGCGGTCGCGGCCGCGAGGGTCCCACCGACGAGCAGGACGACAGTGGCGTGGATCGCCGGGCGCCAGCCGCGCCGCACCGCGGCCGGCACGAAGCAGCGCTCGAGGAACTCGTCGACGTCGTCGTGGTCGAGGGTCCGGACCATCCCGATGATGCCCATGAGTGCGGGCATGAGAACGGTCGCCAGCGCCCAGCGGCCCGGCGCCGGGTCCATGGGCCCGAGCACGGCGAGGCCTCCGGCGCCGAGGATGACCAGCGCATACCCACCCATCCAGGCTCCGGCAACCCGGAGGGCCGGCCGCCACCCGTGCTCGGCGGCGGCCCAGGTCGACCGGCCGGCGGACCAGACACCGACGAGCAGGACACCGAGGAAGGCGGCGAGCGGGACGATGCCCAGCACACCGGTCGTGAGCAGGATCGGTATGCCGTGGGCCAGCAGCCAGAACGACGCACCCGCAGCCGCGGCCTCAGCCCAGCTGAGCCGGATGTCGGCCGTCGTCAGCCAGAGGAGGGAGGCGAGCAGACCCACCGGTACGAGGGTGAGGAGGGCCGCGACGACCCCGTGCACCCCTGCCCGGATGAGCGCTCGGGAGCCCGCGACGTCGCCGCCGTGAGATCGTCCGCTGTCCGCGCGCTCCGTTCCCACGCCCTCGAGGCGATCGGTGGCACGACGGAGCAGATCGAGTGGACTCATGGTCCTTCCAGTCAACCGCAGGACCACCTCCAGTCCTCGGCGCACACGCCGATGCGGGGCGGGGGGCTGTGGAGATGGTGGGCTGAACGTATGAAGGACTCGGAAATTGCTCGAAGTTTTTCGCCTCGAGGTGCAACCATTGGGGCAGATCACACGTCAATAGATGTGATGAGGCTCATGCAGGGGCACATCACTACAGGGGAGCAGAGGCTCGGACGACTGCCACGGACGTCCGGGCCTCTGCGATGTCCAGGCACTTTCCTCCTCTGAAGGACCCGAGAAGTGAGGAAGGGTTCGCCCCCACATCGTGGGGCGAACCCTTCTCTCAGGTCCTGCGTCGTCAGCGGTGCTGCGCTCAGGCCATGCTCTCCATGATCTCGCGCATGAGGCGAGCGGTCTCCGACGGCGTCTTGCCGACCTTGACCCCGGCGGCCTCGAGGGCCTCCTTCTTTGCCTGGGCCGTGCCCGCGGAGCCGGAGACGATGGCGCCGGCGTGGCCCATGGTCTTGCCCTCAGGAGCGGTGAAGCCGGCCACGTATCCGACGACCGGTTTGGTCACGTGCTCCTTGATGTACGCGGCGGCCCGCTCCTCGGCGTCGCCGCCGATCTCGCCGATCATGACGATGGCGTCGGTCTCGGGGTCGTTCTGGAACGCCTCGAGGCAGTCGATGTGGGTGGTGCCGATGATCGGGTCACCACCGATGCCGACAGCGGTCGAGAAGCCGAAGTCCCGCAGCTCGTACATCATCTGGTAGGTCAGGGTGCCCGACTTCGAGACCAGGCCGATGCGCCCGGGACCGGAGATGTCGGCCGGGATGATGCCGGCGTTGGACTTCCCGGGGCTGATCAGGCCCGGGCAGTTCGGGCCGATGATCCGGGTGCTCTTGCCCTTGGAGTAGTTGTAGAACTCCGCGCTGTCACGGACCGCGATGCCCTCGGTGATGATGACGAGCAGCGGGATGCCCGCGTCGATGGCCTCGATGACCGCGTCCTTGGCGAAGGCCGGGGGGACGAAGACGACGGAGACGTTGGCGCCGGTGGCCTCCATCGCCTCACCGACGGTGCCGAACACGGGGACCTGGACGTCGCCGGGGAAGTCGACGACCTGTCCGGCCTTGCGCGGGTTGACGCCACCGACGATGTCGGTGCCGGAGGCGAGCATGCGCGTCGTGTGCTTCATGCCCTCGCTGCCGGTCATGCCCTGGACGATGACCTTGGAGTCGGAGTTGAGCCAGATTGCCATGCGGTTCGTCGTCCTTTACTTCGCAGCGGCGAGCTCGGCGGCCTTGGCCGCGGCGCCGTCCATGGTCTCTTCGATGGTCACGAGGGGGTGGTTGAACTCGGCGAGGATGCGCCGGCCCTCCTCGACGTTGTTGCCGTCCAGACGCACGACGAGCGGGCGGTCCTCCTCGTCACCGAGCTTCTGCAGGGCGCCGACGATGCCGTTGGCGACAGCGTCACAGGCGGTGATGCCGCCGAAGACGTTGACGAACACGGACTTGACCTGCGGGTCGCTGAGGATGATGTGCAGCCCGTTGGCCATGACCTCCGCGGAGGCGCCACCGCCGATGTCGAGGAAGTTGGCCGGCGAGGAGCCGTACTGCTCGCCCGCGTAGGCGACGACGTCGAGCGTGCTCATCATGAGGCCCGCCCCGTTGCCGATGACGCCGACGTTGCCGTCGAGCTTGACGTAGTTGAGGTCCTTCTCCTTGGCGGCCGCCTCGAGCGGGTCGCTCGCGTCGACGTCCTCGAGCTCGGCGTGGTGGGGCTGGCGGAAGGCGGCGTTCGCGTCGAGGGAGACCTTGCCGTCGAGGGCGACGATGTCGCCGCTCTGGGTCTTGACGAGCGGGTTGACCTCGACGAGGGTCGCGTCCTCGTCGTGGTACACGGTCCACAGCGACTTCAGCACAGGCACGATCGCGGCACCGGTCTCGGCGTCGAAGCCGGCCGCGTCCACGATCTCCTGGGCCTTGGCGTCGTCGATGCCGACGTTGGGGTCGACCTCGATCTTGGCGAGCGCCTCGGGCCGCTCCTCGGCGAGCTGCTCGATCTCCATGCCACCCTCCTTGCTGCACATCGCAAGGTAGGAGCGGTTGGCCCGGTCGAGAAGGATGGAGAAGTAGTACTCCTCGGCGATCTGGGCACCCTGGGCGACCATCACCTTGTGGACCGTGTGGCCCTTGATGTCCATCCCGAGGATCTGGCGGGCCGCGGCCTCGGCCTCCTCGGGGGTCTTGGCGACCTTCACGCCACCGGCCTTGCCTCGGCCACCGGTCTTCACCTGGGCCTTGACGACGGTGACCCCGCCGCTGGCGGCGCCGATCCGCTCAGCCGCCTCCCGAGCCTGCTCGGGGGTGGTGGCTACTTCGCCGGCGAGCACGGGGACCCCGTGCTTCTCGAACACATCACGCGCTTGGTACTCAAAGAGGTCCACGGGGCGGGTCCATCCTTCGTCGTGGAGGGGATTGTCGTTCCGAGCCTAGCGGCCAACGCGAGAGGGCGCGCCCGGGGTGCCGCTGTCCGGTTCATCACAGAGCCCGGGCGGCAGATGCGTGCGCCGGACGGTCACGTTGCCCGCTCGCGGGGACCGAGCTAGTGCGGATGAGCGGCCAGGAAAGCCTCGACCTCCGCCGCGTACGGCACACTCGTGGACCCACGGCGGGTGACCTTGATGGCCGCGGCGGCGTTCGCATACCTCGCAGCCGCCGCCCACCGCTCGAGGTCCCGGCCGGGCCCGGGCGTCCCGGTCACCCGCGCACACAAGGCCCCGGTATGCG
This sequence comes from Actinomycetales bacterium, assembly GCA_012729695.1. Classification (GTDB taxonomy): domain Bacteria; phylum Actinomycetota; class Actinomycetes; order Actinomycetales; family Dermatophilaceae; genus F2B08. The sequence continues at coordinate 6,585 of JAAYCP010000239.1, forward strand.
TGTCGCCGGCTCCGTTCGTATCGACCGGGATCTGCGGGAAGCCGGGCACGACCCGGCTGTTGCCCGCGACCGCGACAGCGCAGCCCCGGTCGCCGTCCCGGACGACGGCGACCGCGCTCTCATCCAGACGCTGCGCGAGGAGGGTTGGCGCGCGGTCGAGCTCGTCGGATCCACACAGCGCCTCGGCCTCGGCGGCGTTGCCGGTCCAGACCGTCGTCACCGCGAGGACCCGCTCGCGGATGTCCTCGGGCAGGTCGGCGAAGACGGCGCCCGGGTCGAGGACGACCTCGACCCCCGGCACCTGACGATGGAGGTCCTCCAGCCAAGGAAGCAGGCCGCTGACGGTCGGCTCGATGAGGCTGTACCCGCTCACACAGACCAGGTCACCCGGAGCCGGGGTCGCGCTCCCGAGGCTCTCGGGGGTGACGTGCCGCTCGGCGCCCAGGGTGGTGACGAAGGTGCGCTCCGCGGAGGGCTCGACCATGACGACGCAGACGCCGGTGTCGAGGCCCGGCACCGGCGGGCTCGACACCTCGACCCCGCCCTCGGCGAGGGCGGCCCGGATGAGGTCGCCGTTCGGCCCCGTGCCGATCGAGCCGGCGTGCACCGCCGCGGCTCCGCACCGGGCTGCGGTGAGCAGGATGGTGACGGCGCCCCCCGCATACCGGGAGTAGGAGGAGGCCATGACGTTGCCGCCGCGCTCCGGCAGGCTGGGCACCTCGACGATCGCGTCGACGAGCGCCTGGGCGGTATGGATGACGCGCCGCACGGCGGTCAGTCGATCTGGTGGGGGCTCAGCCGGCGACGGCCGAGCTGACCCACTCGACGATCTCGTGGGTCGAGGTCCCCGGGGTGAACACCCGGGCGACACCGAGGTCGAGGAGAGGCTGGATGTCCCCCTCGGGGATGATCCCTCCACCGAAGACGACGATGTCCTCCGCATCGCGCTTCTTCAGCTCCTCGATCACCTTCGCGAACAGCGTGAGGTGCGCGCCCGAGAGGACCGACAGCCCGACGGCGTCGGCGTCCTCCTGGATCGCGGTCTCGGCGATCTGTTCCGGCGTCTGGTGCAGGCCGGTGTAGACGACCTCCATGCCGGCGTCCCGCAGCGCACGTGCGACGACCTTGGCACCACGGTCGTGGCCGTCCAGGCCTGGCTTGGCGACGATGACGCGCACCGGTGCGGTCGAGACGGTCTCACTCATAGCGTCACCTTAGCCCCGCACGGTGTGCTCATGGGAGGGCGTCCCGGCCAGGGTGACGAGCACCACGTCGTGCCCGCCGAGCATGGATCCGCTCCGGGGCAGCGACGCGATCCGCGCCGTTTTCCGCCTTTCCAGGCTGTCTTCGGGGTACGGTGGCTCCGCTATGACAGCGGGACACATCGGTGTGGACAAGTCCGCCGCGACACAGGCATCGGCGCCTCTGTTGGGCTCGATCCAGGGCGCCCTGAGCAGCGCGCGGGGCCCGCTCAAGGTCACGGACTCCGCCCTCGTCCGGACCGCCGAAGGCACCGTCCGCGGCGTGACGACGATGGCCCGTGGCGTCGCCAGCATCTTCGGCGAGGTCGCGCGGGGACTGGCCACGCCCAGCGGACTCGCGGGGGCAGCGATCGAGGCGGGGTGGCTGACCGCGCACGTGGCGACCTACCCCTTCGGCCTGCGGGCCGAGCAGGTCGAGCGCGTCGACCAGGGCTACCGGATCGAGCACCTCAAGCCGCATCAGCGCGGGCTGCTCGTCTCTGACATCGAGGCCGCGGGGACGCCGATCCTCATGATCCACGGGCTCATCGACAACCGCTCGATCTGGACCCTCATGCAGCGCGGACTGCGCTCGCGTGGCTTCAACCACCTCACGACCCTCAACTACTCGCCGATCGTCTCCGACATCCGGGTCGCCGCGGCGCACCTCGGTGAGGAGGTCGAGCGGATCGTCGCCGAGACCGGCTACGAGCGCATCCACATCATCGGTCACAGTCTCGGGGGGCTCATCGCCCGCTACTACGTCACCCGGCTCGCCGGCGACGAGCGTGTGCACACGCTCGTCACGCTCGGCACCCCGCACGCAGGCACCTACGCCGCCTATGCGTGGCCGACCCGGCTCGTCGCGCAGATGCGCCCGGACAGCGGCCTCATCGAGGAGCTGCGCAAGCCGGTCCCCGGGTGTCGTACGCGGTTCGTCGCCTACTGGTCCGACCTGGATGCCCTGGTCTTCCCCCAGCACAACGCGGCGATCGACCACCCGGACCTGCGGGTCCGCAACGTCGCGCTCCACGGTGTGGGTCATCTCTCACTGCCGTTCCTCGGATCCGTCGTCCACGGCATCTCCTCGGCACTGGCCGACCTGGAGCCGGACGGGTCGACGAAGCGGCCCGGTGCGCTGCCGCTCGCAACACCCGGTCGGGGAAGGGGGAGTTCCCTTCCCTACCAACGTCGCTCACCCAGGTCGACACCACGCCGGTAGGCGCGATGTGCGCCCCTTCCAGGGCCTGCGATGGTGCTCGCGGGCGTCTCGGCGCTGTGCTGTCCGCTGTCCGGACGGTCCGTGCGCAGACCGACAAGGTCGGGCGCAAGAGATGTGGACCATAGATTTGCATAACGGAATGGTTACGCTATGGTGACTTAGTCTTTGACAGCGCGACCAGCGACCTCGACGTCCCCTGCGTTTACCGTCGTCCGCGCTGTTCTGCTTTTCGTGTGTGCCCCCTGCCGTGAGGATTGTTCGTTGAGTTCCCAGTCGTATTCCGGTCGCCACCGTGCGCCCGGACGACACAGAGCGCCGCGCACCAAGCGTGTCCCTCGTGCTCTCACACCGACCTTCGCGCTCCCCACGGCAGCTGCGGCCACCCTCGTGCTCACCACGACCGGCGCATCACTGGCCGACTCGGCACCCACTGAGCTGCAGACCCAGACCATCGATCTCGCGCTCGCCCAGAGCCAGGTCTCGGAGAGCATCGACGACACCGAGGCCCTTGCCGCCCGCCGCACCGAGGTGACCGACCAGTCGGCGCTCCTCCAGGGCCGCCAGCAGGAGGCCGAGCGGGTCGCCCGCGAGCAGGAGCGCGTCGCGCTGGCGAAGAAGAAGGAAGAGGAAGCCCGCAAGAAGGCCGAGGAAGAGGCCCGCAAGGCAGCCCAGAAGTGGGTGCTTCCGATGAACAACTACAACTTCACCTCGGCGTTCGGTCAGCGCTGGGGTCGGCTGCACGCCGGCATCGACCTCGCAGCTCCCATCGGCACCCCGATCGTCTCCATCTCCAGCGGCAAGGTCGTGAAGATCTCCAGCGCCGGTGGCTGCGGACGACAGGTCTGGATCGAGCACTGGGAAGGCACCATCACCCGGTACTGCCACATGGACTACTTCTCGGTGAACGTCGGCGAGCGGGTCGGCCCCGGTCAGAAGATCGGCGGCACGGGCAACACCGGCCGCTCCTACGGCCCGCACCTGCACTTCGAGGTGCACCCCAACGGGATGAACGGCGGCCCGACGAACCCCATCAAGTGGCTGCAGGCCAAGGGCCTCGGCGTCTGAGTCCAAGGGACTCCCCGAAGCGAGCTGGCGCCTGATCCAACAACCGCGCGCCAGGGCTTTCCCAGCGAGCTGGCGCTTGATCCACCAACCGCGTGCCAGGGCTCTCCCAGCGAGCTGACGCATTCTCCAGCAGCCCACGCTGAGCGTTTGGAGCGCCAGACCTCTTGAGGCGCAAGCGCCTAGAGCTTCTCGAGGGGCGCGAACCGCAGCAGCAGCCTCTTCACGCCCGTGTCGGCGCCGAAGTCGACCTCAGCCTGAGCGCGGTCGCCCTCTCCGGTCACCGCCGTCACCGTGCCCAGCCCGAAGCTGTCGTGGGTGACCTTGTCCCCCGGCTTGAGGGACGGGATCGGACGGGTGCCACGTGCCTTGATGCCCGGACGCGCGGCCAGCGTCGCGATCGCCGGCTCCCCCGCGCGGCGCCCGCCCCCGAACGAACCGGTCGGGCCGGTCCGCTCCCAGTCGAGCAGCTCGTCCGGGATCTCGTCGAGGAAGCGCGAGGCCGGCTGGTACATCGGCTGACCGAACGCGGAGCGCACCGCGGCCCGCGACAGGTGGAGACGTTCCCGCGCCCGGGTGATCCCCACATACGCGAGCCTGCGCTCCTCCTCCAGCTCCTTCGGCTCCGCCAACGACCGCTGGTGAGGGAAGGTCCCGTCCTCCATCCCCGTGAGGAAGACGACGGGGAACTCCAGGCCCTTGGCCGTGTGCAGCGTCATCAGCGTGACGACACCGTCGTCCGCCCCCGGCGCCTCGTCCGGGATCTCATCGGCATCGGCCACCAGGGAGACCCGCTCGAGGAAGTCCTCGAGGCTGTACGCCTCCCCCGTCTCCGCGCGGGACTCGTCGAACTCCCTTGCGACGGAGACGAGCTCGGCAAGGTTCTCCAGCCGGGTCTCGTCCTGGGGGTCGCGGCTGTTGCGCAGCTCGTCGAGGTACCCCGAGCGCTCGAGCACCGCCTCGAGCAGCTCGGCGACCCCCGCGTCCTCGTCGGCGTGGATCTCGCCCAGCCCCTCCAGGAGGGTGGTGAATCCCTTGACCGCAGCGATCGATCGCGTCGCGATCCCGGGGGCGTCCTCGGGCCGACCGAGGGCGGCGATGAAGGGGATGCGCTCGCGCTCGGCGAGCGCAGCGATGCAGGCCTCGGCCCGGTCGCCGATGCCGCGCTTGGGGACGTTGAGGATCCGGCGCAGGTTCACCGTGTCGGCGGGGTTGGAGATGACGCGCAGATAGGCGATGGCGTCCTTGACCTCGCGTCGCTCGTAGAACCGCGTGCCGCCGACGACCTTGTAGGGCAGGCCGACCCGGACGAACACTTCCTCGATCGCACGGGACTGGGCGTTCGTCCGGTAGAAGACGGCGACGTCCTTCGGCTTGACCCCGTGCTCGTCCGCAAGCCGGTCGATCGTCCTGGCGATGAAGGCGGCCTCGTCGTGCTCGGAGTCCCCCACGTAGCCGATGATCCGGGTTCCTGGGCCCGCATCGGACCACAGGTTCTTCTTCCGACGACCCTCGTTGCGCGCGATGACCGCGTTGGCTGCCGAGAGGATCGTCTGGGTGGAGCGGTAGTTCTGCTCCAGGACGATCGTGCGTGCGTCGGGGTAGTCCTGCTCGAACTCGACGATGTTGCGGATCGATGCTCCGCGGAAGGCGTAGATCGACTGGTCCGCGTCACCCACGACGACGAGCTCTGCCGGCTCGATCTCCGGCGCACCCTCGGGCGTGGACGCGGTCGCGCCGGAGCCACCGACGAGCTCGCGGACGAGGACGTACTGCGCGTGGTTGGTGTCCTGGTACTCGTCGACGAGGACGTGCCGGAAGCGACGTCGGTAGTGCTCGGCGACCTCCGGGAAGGCCTGAAGCATGTGGACCGTCGTCATGATGAGGTCGTCGAAGTCAAGCGCGTTGGCGGCGCGCAGCCGCTGCTGGTACATCGTGTACGCCTGGGCGAGCAACTGATCCCGGTGGGTCGCGTGCTCGCCGAGACCCGACGCATACGTCTCCTCATCGATGAGCTCGTTCTTGAGGTTGCTCACCTGGTGACTGAAGGAGCGCGGCGGGAACCTCTTGGGATCGAGGTCGAGGTCGCGCATCACCATGGCCATGAGGCGGTGGCTGTCGGCGGCGTCGTAGATGGAGAACGTCGACTTCAGCCCGACCGTCTTGGCCTCGCGGCGCAGGATCCGCACGCAGGCGCTGTGGAACGTCGAGACCCACATCGACTTCGCCCGCGGGCCGACGAGCGCCTCGACGCGCTCGCGCATCTCGGCGGCAGCCTTGTTCGTGAAGGTGATGGCGAGGATCTGGCCGGGCTGCACGCCCCGGGCGGCGAGGAGGTAGGCGATCCGGTTCGTCAGCACCCGGGTCTTACCCGAGCCGGCGCCGGCGACGATGAGCAGCGGAGAGCCCTCGTGCAGGACCGCGTCGCGCTGAGCAGGGTTGAGGCCCTCGAGGAGGGTCTCGGGGTCGACCTTGGACCGGGTAGGCGACGGCTCGCGATCCCCGATCTGCTCGGCCCAGGTGGGGACGCCGGCCTCGGTCACCGGGGTGGTGCGGGGGTCGGCGGATCGACCGGTCGGTTCCGGCGTCAGCCGTGGCGCATCCGGGCCGAAGAGGTCATCGAAGAGGGTGCTCATGTCACGTACCAGCCTAAGGTGCGGCGCCGACATGCCCGACCAGCGCATACCTGGCCCGGACGTCCTCCGCGCCCACTTTGCCACGTGTTCCCTGACGGACCGACTACCGCGTCCGTGACCGGGTTATGCCCGACCGACCGGCTACGGCCCGGGCGACCGGGTTATGCCCGACCGACCGGCTACGGCAGCCGTGACCGCGCAACTTCGCGGGCAGCGTCCCGCAAGCCGGTCATCACGGCACAACCGCGGCGCTCGAGCACAACCGGGTCACGTCCGACTCCGCCCTTTCCCTCCGGGGAGAGAAGGGGCAGGGTCACTCCTGGGCGGTGACGACCTCTTCGATGCGCTCCAGGGTGCGGGTCATGTTGCGCCGGGTGAGGTCGGCGAGGCGCCCGATGAAGAGCCGGCCCGGCAGGGCCTCGGTGGTCGTGTCCCACGTCTCGCGCACGATGGTGCCGTTCTCGTGCGGCTCGAGCTCGTAGCGCCACGTGCGTCCGGTGAAGAGCTTGTCCAGTGGGGACGGAGCAAGGGTCCGCCATGCGATGCGGCGGTTCTCCTCGAACTCGGTGACGACGTTGCGGGTCGCGTATGACACGCCCCAGCTCATGTCCATCCCGAACGAGTAGCCGAGCTTCAGACGCCGCTCACCGCGGGAGGACCGCGCCTGGCGGATCGTGCCCGAGCCGTCGATCTCGGTGTGCCGTTCCGGATTCGCCAGGATGTCGAAGATGGCCTCGGCGGGTGCGGGGATGAGGCGCTGGACGGTGACCTGGCCCTTGGCGGGACGCGACTGCTCGGACATGCGCAGAGCCTATGCGACCCCCAACCCTCGCCCGAACCTGAGGCCCCTCCCACGCGCCAACTTACCCAAGGGCGTACCAGAACCTGACAATAGGAACGTTCTGGTACGCACCCAGCACGCCACCGCGTACCAGAACCTGACAATAGGAACGTTCTGGTACGCCTCTGCGAGGTGACCACCGCATACGGCCGCGGCCTCCCCTGCGCCACCCGCGAGCCGAAGCGCGACCCCCTCCCCGGCCACAGGCAATAGCCTGGGTGACATGGCCGCGCGCAAAGGACAGTACGGGGAGCCCGTCGTCCTCGACGTCGACGGCTACGACGTACGCATCAGCAACCCCGACCGTCCGTACTTCTCGGCCCGCGGCGAGACCAAGCTCGACCTCGCGAAGTACTACATGTCCGTCGGACCCGGCATCGTCAACGCCCTGCGCGAGCGGCCGTGCATGCTCCACCGCTTCCCCGACGGGGTGGACGGCGAGAAGGTGCACCAGAAGCGGCTCCCCCGTGGCGCGCCGCCCTGGGTCGAGACGGTCCGCCTCCACTTCCCGAGGTGGGGGCTGCACGCCGACGAGCTGTGCGTCACCAAGCTCGCCGACGTCATCTGGGCGGTCCAGATGAGCACCGTCGAGTTCCACCCGTGGAACTCCCGTCGCGCCGACACCGAGTCACCCGACGAGTGGCGGATCGACCTGGACCCCATGCCGGAGGCGACCTACCCCTCCATCCGCCGGGCGGCGGCAGTCTCGCAGGAGATCCTCGACGAGCTCGGTGCCGTGGGCTTCCCGAAGACGAGCGGTGGCCGGGGCCTGCACATCTACGTCCGGATCCGGCCCGACCACGGGTTCAAGGTGGTGCGCCGCGCCGCGCTGGCCTTCGCGCGCGAGGTGGAGCGGCGCCTGCCCGACGAGGTGACGACGGCGTGGTGGCGGCGGGACCGCGACCCGCGCGCCGTGTTCGTCGACTACAACCAGAACGCCCGCGACCACACGATGGCCGCCGCCTACTCGGTCCGCGGCACTCCCGAGGGCCGGGTGTCGGCCCCGTTGCGCTGGAACGAGATTCCCGACGCCGAGCCCGCGGACTTCACCATCTCCACGATGCCCGCCCGGTTCGCGGAGACCGGCGACCTGCACGCCGACATCGACGACCACCCATTCGACATCGCACCTCTGCTCGAGTGGGCAGACCGCGACGACGCGAACGGTGCCGAGCCCGCGCCCGATCCAGAGGACGAGGCAGACGAGGAGTGAGTCGCTGGTCCGCCCTGTTCGTGCAGGTGCGCAACGTGCTGCGCCCCTGGGCGAGACGCTCGCACCTCTCGAGCACGCTGCTCGCACTCGCGGGGTACCTCGTCTCGATGTCACCGTCACTCCTCCCCCGGAGCTGGTACATCCAGGGCGCCGTGGCCGGCATCTCCGCTCTCTTCGGGTATGCGGTCGGTCGCCTCATCGAGCTGGCCGTCATCGCGGTCGCGCGCCTGGCCGAGCTCAAGGTCACCATGTCCGACACGGCCCGGTCCCTGATCCTGTGGGGTTGGCCGGCGCTGCTCATCGCGATCGTGCTCCTCACTCCTCCCGTCACCGTCCGGCGGCACCAGCGGACCGCGGAGATCGTCGGCACGAGTGCGCCCACCGAGCTCGAGCTCCTCGGAGCGACGATCTTCGCTGCCGTCGTCTTCGCCCTTCTCATGGGCCTCTGGCAGGGCATCACGGGTCTGGTCGGGTGGATCTCGCGACAGCTGAGCAGAGGACGGCTCGAGAGCCGGGTGCCGCGCTGGGTCGCCCAGACCATCGCGACCGTCGTCGTCCTGTCGGTCCTCACCTTCGCCACCGACCGCTTCCTCATCGACCCGTTCGCCCATCGCGCCGCCCGGGCCGCGCACGACGTCAACGCCCTGGGACTCTCCGACCAACCTCCGGAGAGCCCGCTGCGGTCGGGCTCACCGGAGTCGAACGAGTCCTGGGCCTCCCTCGGCCACGCCGGCCGGGACTTCGTGACGGCCGGACCCACTCAGGAGGAGATCGCCGAGGTGACGGGGCAGCCGGCCCACGAGCCGATCAGGGTGTATGCGGGACTCGCCGGCAACCGCACCCTCGCCGACACCGCGGCCGCCGTGGTCGCCGAGCTCGAGCGCACCGGGGCGTTCGAGCGGGAAGCGATCCTCATGCTCGTGACGACCGGGACCGGCTGGGTCAACGAGTGGGTGCCGTCCTCGTTCGAGTTCCTCACCGGCGGCGACTCCGCGATCGCCGCGATGCAGTACTCGACGCTGCCCTCACCCCTCGCCCTCCTCGAGAGCGCCGCGCTGCCGCCGGAGGCCGGTCGCGCGATGATCACGGCGGTCGAGGAGGCGGTGAACGCCCTGCCGGAGGACAGCAGGCCGAGGTTGTTCGTCTCCGGGGAGTCGCTCGGCGCCTACGGCGCCAACGCTGCCTTCGAGTCCCTCGACGACCTCGTCGCGCGGCTCGATGGGGCGATCTTCACCGGGACACCGGGCTTCACGCCGCTGCACCAGAAGATCACCGACTCCCGGGTCGTCTCCTCGACCGAGGCACTGCCCGTCGTCGACGACGGCCGCCACGTCCGGTTCGCCTCCAAGCAGGACGAGCTCACCGCCGATCAGTGGGGTCGCGGACTCGGCCCCTGGGAGTTCCCGCGCGTGGTCTACCTCCAGCACCGCTCCGACCCGGTCGTGTGGTGGAGCCCGGAGCTGCTGGTCCGCTCCCCCGACTGGCTCAACGAGACGCGCCTCGGCTCACCGGCCGAGCAGATGTCGTGGGCGCCGTTCGTGACGTTCTGGCAGGTCAGCGCCGATCTCGTCTGGGCGGTCGAGGCGCCACCGGGCGAGGGACACCGCTATGCCCACGAGGTCGTCCCGGCCATGGCCGCCGTGCTCGGCGACGACCCGGACGGCGACTACTCCGCCATCGAGGCCGCCATCGAGGCCAAGGACCCCACCCTCAACGGCGAGTCCGCACCCTGATCGCCCCATCCCCCCGTGTTTGGTTCGTTCTTCCCCACCCCGGAGCGCTACAGCGCTCTGCCTTGATGACAACGAACCAAACACGCCTGAGGTGACCACCGCATACAGTGCACGTGTGACCGCACCCATCGACGACGCCAAGATCGAGCGCGCGCTCGTGGTCGCCGCCCACCCCGACGACGCCGACTTCGGTTGCGCCGGAACGCTGGCGGTGTGGACTGCGGCCGGGATCGAGGTGACGCTGCTCCTCGTCACGCGCGGGGAGCAGGGCGGCCTCGCCGACGCCGACTCCGACGGTATGCCGGCGTTGCGTGAGGCCGAGCAGCGCGCGGCTTCCGCGCGTCTCGGGGTGAGCGACGTCCGCTTCCTCGACGGGTTCCGGGACGGCTGGCTCGAGCCGACCTTCGAGCTGCAGCACGACATCGTGCGGGTCATCCGCGACGTGCGTCCGCAGCGCATCCTGTGCCAGAGCCCGGAGCGGTGGTACGACCGACTCCAGGCGTCCCACCCGGACCATCTCGCTGCCGGTGAGGCCACAATCCGGGCGTGCTACCCCGCGGCGGAGAACCCCTTCGCCTGGCCGGAGCTGCTCGACGAGGGGCTGGCGCCGTGGAAGGTCGGCGAGATCTGGCTCATGGCCCACCCGCACCCGACCCACGCCGTGGACATCACCGACACCTTCGACCGGAAGGTGGCCGCGCTGCTCGAGCACTCCTCGCAGACCGGGCACCGGGAGGACCTCGAGCACTTCCTCAGGGAGTGGGGGGTCGGTGTCGCCAACCGGTTCGGCCTCGGTGAGGGACGGATCGGCGAGATGTTCGGAGTGGTCCGGCTCAACGCCTGAGCGCCCTGGACCGGGTGTGTCAGGCGCGGCTTCTGCCCCGCGCACGGCACACCCCTGCGAGCATCCTGGCCGTGCGTGTGCCAGGCGCGGCTCATATCCCGCGCACGGCACACCCTTCAATCACCCTCCGTTCGCGTGTGTCAGGCGCGGCTCCTACCCCGCGCACGACACACCCCTCCCCGCCCCATGCCCCAGAGGCCAGAATGGGGCCCATGACCGAACGCGCTCTCATCGTCACCACACACGGAGGTCCCGAGGTCCTCGAGGTCCAGGAGCGACGACGACCGCGGCCCGGCCAAGGCGAGGTTGCGGTCGCCGTCGAGGCGGTCGGGGTGAACTTCATCGACGTCTACCTCCGGGAGGGTCGGTACCCGTCACCGACCCCCTTCGTTCTCGGCACCGAGGGAGCGGGGACGGTGACAGCGGTCGGTGAGGGAGTGGACACCGGCGTCGAGGTCGGCGACCGGGTCGGCTGGGCGATGGTCGATGGTGCGGCCGCGACAACAGCCACCGTGCCCGCGACAAGACTCGTTCCGGTGCCCGACGCTGTGAGCGCCGAGCAAGCAGCAGCCGTCCTGCTCCAAGGCATGACCGCGCACTACCTCGTCAACGACACCTTCCCCGTCTCCGCCGGCGACTGGACGCTCGTACACGCCGCGGCCGGTGGGGTGGGCCAGCTCCTCACCCAGCTCATCGTGGCGAAGGGTGCTCACGTCGTGGCCACGGCAGGGTCGAGCAGCAAGTGCGAGATCGCCCAGTCACTCGGTGCCGAGGTCACCATCGACTACAGCGAGGTCGACGATCTGGCGAGTGCGGTCCGCGAGGCCACCGGGGGACGCGGCGTGGACGTCGCCTACGACGGCGTCGGCGCGGCCACCTTCGATGCCTCGCTGGCATCGCTTCGACCTCGCGGGATGCTCGTGCTCTACGGCGCGGCCAGCGGTCCGGTTCCCCCGTTCGACCTCCAGCGGCTCAACTCCGGCGGATCGCTCTTCGTCACCCGACCGAGCCTCGCGCACTACGTGGCTACCCGGGAGGAGCTGCTGGAGCGGGGTAACGCGGTCCTCGACGCTGTCGCCGACGGCAGCCTGAAGGTGGATATCGGAGGCCGCTGGCCGCTCGAGGAGGCACAGGACGCCTACGGCACGCTGGAGTCACGCGCCTCGACGGGCAAGCTCCTCCTCATCCCCTGAACCGGAGGCCCGGCACTCCAGCCGTTGTCGATAGGGCGTCGAGAGCCCGCACGACCTCGGGTGACAGCCATGTCCCGGAGACAGTGTCAGTGAAGTCCTTGCACACCACCGCAGCCACCCCAACCCAAGGGGTGCACCGATCCACAACCAAAAGAGGCGGCCACCGGACACACCAGCGGCCGCCTCTCACGGCGCAGGGTCGAGCGTCAGCTGTAGCTCTTCCAGAGCGCAGCGACGAGCACGTTGAGGACACCAAGCGCACCGGCTGCGTTGACGAGGGTCGTGCGCAGATCGCCCTTCTTGGCCTTCGAGACGGCGATCTCGGCGGCAGCGACCGCACCGAGTGCGACGAGGAGCTTGACGCCGATCTTCATGTGGTTCGGCTCGTAGAGGTCACCCATCTCGACCACACCGACGAGGAGGATGCCGGTGAGGAGCTGGATCCGGGCGCCCCAGGCGACGAGGTTGAGCGTGCTCGCACCGAAGCGCATCGCCAGCCAGCCGCCGATCAGGGCTGCGAGACCGAGGAAGTGCGTGACGAGGATGAGGTTCTTGAGGAAGGCCATGTCTGTCAGGCTATCCCGAAGCGTGACATGTCCCGGAATCCGGTGCCGCAGAGGCGACGCACCTCACACGCTCAGATCAGCCGGCGCCCCATCGCCCACGCTGTCAGCTCGTGACGCGAGGACAGCTGCAGCTTGCGGAGCACCGAGGAGACATGTGTCTCAACGGTCTTGATCGAGATGTACAGCTCCTTGGCGACTTCCTTGTACTGGTAGCCGCGCGCGATGAGCCGCATGACCTCCCGTTCCCTGGCTGAGAGCCGGTCGAGCTCCTCGTCCACCTCCGCGATCTCGCCGGCAGCCACACCGAACGCGTCCAGTACGAAGCCGGCGAGCCGGGGGCTGAAGACAGCGTCCCCGTCGGCGACCCGCTTGATCGCCGAGGCCAGGTCGGTCGCGCTGATCGTCTTGGTGACGTACCCCCTGGCACCGGCGCGGATGACGGCGATGACGTCTTCAGCCGCGTCGGACACCGACAGTGCGAGGAACCGCACGGGCGCGCCGGCCGCGGTCTCGACGCCGACACAGCCATGAATGACGTCGACGCCCCCGTGTCCCGTGCCGCCGGGCAGGTGGACGTCGAGGAGGACGACATCCGGCTCCTCCTTGCGGATGACGGCGACGGCGTCCTCGACGTTCGCGGCCTCGCCGACGAAGTCGATGACCCCGGGCGCGGCCTCGAGCAGCTCGGTCTTCACGCCGGTGCGGAACATGTGGTGGTCGTCGACGAGGACGACTCGGACAGTCATCGGATGCTCTCTCCTTGGATCGTGGTCGGCTCCGCCGTCTCGGGTATGCGCGGGGCACCGTTCATCGTCGTCGCACCGTTCGCATCCGAAGCCGCAGGAGCAGCAGCGGAGGCGGCCGACGGCGCGGAGGCACCCGACGAGGCGCCGGCTCGGGCGCGAGCCCTGGGTGCGGCGTCGGGATCGGGCTCCTGGTGCGGCATGGTGAGGATGACCTCGGTGCCGGGCTCGCGCCGTCGGATCCGTGCGGTGCCACCGTGCCGGGTCATCCGGCCGAGGATGGACTCGCGGACCCCGAGCCGGTCGTGCGGGACGGCATCGACGTCGAAGCCCGCGCCGTGGTCGCGGACGAACGCCTCGACGGCGTCCGGGCCGATCTCGACATAGACGCTCACCGGCGGCGAGCCGTGACGAACGGCGTTGAGCAGTGCCTCACGGACCGCCCGCACGAGCGCGGTGCCGCCCTCGTCGAGGGGCCGGTCGCCGGTGACGACGACATCGATGGCGACGGAGTGCAGGTCCTCCACCTCTGCTGCGGCGGCGGTGACCGCCGCGGCGAGCGTCTGGGAGGGGTCCTCGTTGGACCCGTAGAGCCAGCTGCGCAGCTCACGCTCCTGCTTGCGGGCGAGGGTGACGACATAGGCGGGGTCGTCGGCTCCGCGCTGGATGAGGGCGAGGGTCTGCAGGACCCCGTCGTGCAGGTGGGCTGCGATGTCGGCCCGCTCGGTCTCACGCACCCGGGCATCCTGCTCCCGCCGGAAGTCACTCCACAGCCGCACGGCGAACGGCGCGCAGATCAACGCCGTGCCGACGAGGATGCTCAGCGTCGCCAGCGCAACGTCCCACACCTGCGCGGCCGACTGGCCACGGGTGACGAACGCGAAGAGACCGAGAGCCACGACCCCGATGCCCACGGCCAGCCGCGCCATGCCCAGGCCTCGCCAGCCGGCGATCCCCGTCCACCGGGCACGCTGGGTCGCGTCGAGCTGCGCCCACGCGACGACGGCGCCGATGGCGACGAGCAGCACCGGAAGCAGGATCCCGGCGCGCACATCCGTGCCGGTGCCCTGCAGCAGGGCGATCCCACCGACCAGGATCGTCAGGACCCCGACGGCGAGGAGGACCGAGCCGCGCGGCATGGCCGTTCCGCCGGTCCGCTCGGGCGATGGGGGGTTCTGTGCCTGCGCCGATACGGGCTGGGCCGGGTCGATCGGGCGGCCGGCGCCGAGGGTCTCCTCGACCGGCGTCATCGCCCAGAGGAAGAGGTATGCGACGATCCCGGCCCCCGACACCATCCCGACGATGATGAAGAGGATCCGTACGACCCGGACGTCCACCCCGACGTGGTCGGCGATCCCTCGGCAGACACCGGCGAGGACCCGGCCCTGAGTGGGGCGGGTCAGTCGGGGTACTGCCTGAGGTGAGGACTGCATACCCACATCTTCACGCATGCGACCGACACGGGCGAGCCCTCTGGGACGTTCCCAGGGGTGGTGTCAGGGAGTGCTCAGGGGCGACCCTCATGGCAGCGCCGGCGCGAGGTCGACACGATGGACCTATGAACACGACCCATGGCTCCCACGACAGCGCCGCCGGCCCCCTCGGCACAGGCCCGGGCGCAACCTCGTCGCAGCCGCCACACGACGAGCCCCCGCACTACACCCCACCTCGTCCTGGACCGCCTCCCCACACCCAGTCTTCCCGCTTCTTCGACCAGCTCCGCGGCCTCGGTGTCACCCGCACCTCGGACCGGTGGATCGCCGGCGTCTGCGGAGGCGTGGCGCGACGCCTCAACGTCGACCCGCTGCTCATCCGCGCGGCGATGGTGGCGGCGCTCTTCCTCGGCATCGGTTTCCTCGCCTACCTCATCGCGTGGGCCCTCCTGCCGGACGAGAGCGACACCATCCTCACGGAGAAGGCGATCCGGGAGGGCGACGCCCGGGGCATCGTCCTGCTCATCGTCATCGCCGTCGCCATCTTCGGCACCGGCCCGTGGTTCGGGAACGACCGGCTGGCCGGCGGAGTCGCCGTCCTCGGCATAGCCATCGCGGGCTGGTGGGTCTTCACGCGTCACAAGCGGACCCGCCCGACCGGCCCCGGCGCAGCCCCGACGAGCAGCCCCGGCCCGACCGGCACCCCGGCAGCCGGACAGCCCTTCTCACCACAGTCCGCACCGACCACCCCGGTGCACACCCAGGCCGGTCCGGAGCCCGTCTGGGCGACACGTGGCCCCGCAGTCGTCGGCTACGAGCCACCGCCGGCTGACGAGCAGAGCCGCACGACTGGGTATGCGCGGGCCGCCCAGGCGAGTCCCCCACCTCCTCCCCGGAAGGCCAAGGGTGCCGGCTTCGCCGGGTTCCTCCTCGTCCTCGGCGCCACCGTCCTCGGCTACGGACTCGGCATGGCGTTCGGCGACGGACTCGGTGGGCCGACGGGCGTCATCGCCCTCATGTTCGCCACCGGAGCGGCTGGGCTGAGCACCCTCCTCCTCGGCCTCCTCGGACGCCGGTCCGTGCTGAGCAGCATGCTGTCCGTCCTGCTGACCATCGCGCTCCTGAGCGCCTGGGGGATCGGCAGGGTGCCGCAGGGCGGCTTCGGAGACACGGTGTGGTCACCGTCCACCAGCTCCTTGTCCTCCGAGTACTCCTGGGGCTTCGGCTCGGCTGATCTCGACCTGCGCGGGCTCGCAACCCCGCTGGACGTCGAGGAGGTGCACGCCACGATGAGCTTCGGCGAGCTCGTCATCTTCGTCCCGGACGACGTGCCCACCCGTATCCGCACCAGTGCCGTCTTCGGGTCGATCGAGGTGGTCGACCCCGACGGGGAGACCCAGCGGGTCCAGGGCGGGACCAGCGTCGGCTCCGAGCTTCTCTTCGGCACCGATGACGGGAACCAGGCCGAGCTGACCATCAACGCCAACGTCCGCTTCGGGAGCCTGCGCATCGTGACGACCGCCCCCGTAACGACCGGCTGAGTCCACGAGACCACTGAGCGCACAAGGAGACTCATCATGAACGAGCGCGTCATTCCCTGGGGCACCATGTTCGCCGGAACGATCGCCCTCGGCACTGCCGTCGTCATCGGCCTGGTCCACATCGTCGGCTGGACCGTGCCCTTCACCACCGCAGGACCCGGAGCTGTCATCGTCGTCGGTGTCCTCATCGTCCTCGCCGGGCTGCTCGCGGTGCTGCGGTCGACGCGGACCTCGGCCCGCCGGGCCGCCCGCAACAGCTCGGCACCGCCGAGCCCTCCACCGGCGGCAACACCGGCGCCACCTCAGGGACCTTCGAGCCCCACCGCGACCGCGGCCATGGCAGCCACTGCACCGCCCACGGCACAGGCACCTTCGCCTCACACCGCTGCCGCGACATCAGCGACGACCCCGTCGCCGGCAGCCCAGGGGCCTTCGGCCGCCACCGCAACCATGGCCGCCGGAACGGCCACGGCGACGACCCCACCGGTCACGGAACCGCAGGCGGCGAGCGCACCCCGCCCGGCGTCCGTCGCAGCCGATGACACTGCCGCTGACACCATCTCAGCGGTCTACGCCGCATCAGCAGCCTCCACCGCAACCGACAGCACCGCCGCTGGCGCGACCTCCGCCGACAGCGCGGCGGACACCCTCACCATCCCCGCTCACGACCCCACGGCCGACGCTGTCGACTCCGGTGGGCAGGGCGACCCAGGACCCGTCACCGCAGCGCAGGGGGCTGCAGATGACCTCTCAGGGGAGGGGTCGGACGGAGACGCCGCTCAGTCGAACCACTGAGCGAGCGCCGGGGCGAGGCTCGAGGCCAAAGGGGTGGTCTCGAGCCTCGCTCGTGGGATCCAGGCGGCCGAGGCCGTCGAGCCATCGACATCGTGCACCACCGGATCGGAAGGGGATGGACAGTGCGCGCGGTAGTACAGCCGGACGGCATGGAAGTCCTCGACCCGACCGATGGGCGAGCGTCCGATCCAGTGCGAGGACAGCACACCGAGGAGCTCGGTGTCCGTGAGGACCTGCCCGGTCTCCTCCCACACCTCACGGTGCAGGGCACCGAGGGCCGACTCACCAGGATCGATACCCCCACCGGGCAGCGTCCACTCCCCCGGACGCCACGTCCTTGCGGAGAGCTCGGTGAGCAGCAGGCCCCGCTCGGACTCGACGAACGCGTAGGCCGCGACCCGCTGGTACACGTGCGCGGTGGCGATGTCCTCCTCGGTGAGGCCCTCCTGGACGGGGACCCGCGCATACTCGCTGCGCGGTGCCGGCTCGGTCGGCTCCACCTGCAGCCGGATGGTCAGGGCGGTGTCGGCCTGGTGGACGTCCAGGCCCTTCGTGACTCGCCAGCCCCGCTCGAGCAGCTCGGTGACGGGGTCCGCACCGTGCCCGAGGCGGAAGCGCGAGACGACCTGGTCGGCGTCGTCGATCCCCTCGATGTCGACGGTCCAGTAGTTCATCGTCTCCCGCTCCACATCGGTGCCCTGGGCGCGCAGGTACTCCGCCACGACGTCCCAGACGATCTTGGACCAGTCCTGGGAGGGGACGACAGTCTCGTTGTGCTCCCTCAGGCGGCGCAGCAGGTCGCGGTCCTCCGCCAGCTCGACGAGGCCGGCGATCAGCCCCTCGTCACCCTCGCGCACCAGGCCGGTCACCCCGTCGATGACGAACTCCTCCGTCCCGCTCCCCGCCAGCGCGACGACGGGCAGCCCCACTGTGCGACCCTCGAGTGCAGCGATGCCGAAGGACTCGAAGCGCGAGGACGCGAGGTAGACGTCCGCCGCACGGTAGTGCTCCACCAGCTCGTGCCGATCGATCCGACCCGGCGGCGATACCCAGTCCGACCAGCCCCGGCGCTCGACGACCCGGCGCACGAGCGGCAGCAGCGGGCCGCCTCCGATGACGTCGAGCGTGATGGGCACCGAGCTCCGCTCCCGCGCGCGGCGCACCAGGTCGATGACGGCGAGGGGTCGCTTGCGGGGGGTGAAGCGCATGGCCATGACCACGCGCAGCGGCTCCGCCGCCGAGGACGTATGCGACCCGCGCCCCGGTCCGTCGGGTCGCCACTTCTCGGCATCGATCCCGTTGTGCAGCACCTCGACACGCGCCTCCGGCGCCAGGCGGCGGACCTGGTCGGCAGCCATCTCGGAGACCCCGTGGAGCGCGGCGCCCGCCGCTGCCCATCGCCGGGCGTGCCCCATCCGCGCCACGACCGGTTCCCAGCGTCCGAGGACACAGTGCCAGGTCACCGCCAGCGACAACCCGACCTCGATCGCGGCATCCCCGCCGTCGAGAGCGAAAGGGCTGATGACGCCGATGTGCACATGCGCCACGTCGAAGCCGCCGTCCCGGAGACGCTCACGCAGCGCTCCCTTGGCGCCGGGACTGATGGGCAGCCCGAACGGCACCCGTCGGCCCAGTCGGTGCACCCGGATCCCGTCGACGAGCTCGATCACTCCCCCACGTTGACCCTCGGCGCCGTTGGTCGCGGTGAAGACCTCGACCTCGTGACCGGCGTCCACCAGCCGGCGGCTGAGGTCGCGCACCTGCGACTCGATTCCGCCGACGCGAGGCGGGTAGCAGTCCGAGATCATGGCAATCTTCACGCGACCCAGCGTCGCATACGCGAGGATAGGTCCGATGCCCGCTTCTGAACCCGCCCTCGCCTTCCCGCGGCCGACCGTCCGCTCGGTGCTGCGCCTGCTGCTCAGCCTCGGTGCCGCGGTCGCTCTGCTGGGCTGGGTGCTGCCCAAGGTCACCGACACCACGTGGGGACAGATCATTGCGGTCCTGGAGACCGTGCCCGGACTGGCGCTGCTGTCGTGCTTCGTGCTCGCGATGGCCTTCCTGTTCTCCTACGCCATCACCCTGCGGGCGTCCCTTCCGGGTCTGACGATCCCCAAGGCCCTCATCGTCAACACCGCCGGGACGGCCGTCTCGAAGTTCCTCCCCGGCGGCGGCGCCGTGGGCCTGGCCGCGACCTTCCTCCTCTGCCGGTCATGGGGCTTCTCGCTCGGGGCGGTCACCACGTCGGCGATCGTCACGGGGGTGTGGAACACCCTCACCCGCGTCGCCCTGCCGGTGCTCGCCATCGGGCTGCTGGCCGCCGTCCACAGTGAGCTGCCGGAGGTGCTCCGTCAGGCCGCATGGGCCGCAGCGATCTCAGGCCTGATCATCCTGGTGATCTTCGTCGGGGTCATCTGGTCGGCCCGGGTCGCCAACGCCGTCGGTGCCGCCCTGGACCGGCTCGGCGGCTGGGTGCTCCACCGCGGTCAGCCGACCGGTCGCTCCCGTCGGGCCATGAACGAGACCCGCACCCAGATCCTCGAGGTCATCAAGGACTCGTGGCACTGGCTGACCCTCGGCATGGTGGGCTTCTTCGCCGCGCAGCTCGCGATCTTCCTCATCGCGCTCGACGTGACCGGGATCGACCTCGCCTTCCCCGCAGTCTTCGCCGCCTTCGCCATCGGCCGGCTGCTCACCGCTGTCGGCATCACGCCGGGCGGCATCGGCATCACCGAGACCGGGACGGCGGCCGCACTCGTGGCGCTCGGCGCCGACCCGGGTCTCACCGCGGCCGCAGTCGTCCTCATGGCGATCTTCACGAACCTCGTGGAGCTGCCCTTCGGAGTGCTCGCCTGGGTGCTCTGGAGCGTGGACCCCAAGACCCGCGTCCGGGGCCGGGTGGCGGAGCCTCAGCCGGCCGAGCCGAGCAGTCGCCGCACCTGACGGTTGCGTGCCTCGTCGGCGACCGCGTCGGCGATGGTCTCCGGCTCGAACGGCCGACCCGTCGCCCGCGCCGCGGCCAGCCCGATGAGCAGGTCAGCGAGCGCGGGGTTGGCCGGGAGGATCGGGCCATGGAGGTATGAGCCGATGACGTTGCCCGTCCTCGCTCCCTCTGTCCCGTCCTCGCCGTTGTTCCCGTAGCCGCGGACCACCCTGCCGAACGGCTCCTGCCCAGCCGCGAGAGTGGTGGCGCCGGAGTGGTTCTCGTAGCCGACGACCTTGCCGACCACGGTGTCGAGGACGACCGGGCCGATCATGCGCTTGGCGCCACCCTGGGTGGTCACGTCGAGGATCCCCAGGCCTGGAAGGGCCTTGCCCTCGACCGTGACGAATGCGTTGCCGAAGAGCTGGTACATCCCACAGATCATGAGCATCGGTGTGCCCGCGGCAGCGAGGGAGCGGAGGGTGTCCGCGTTCCGCTCCAGGTCCGCGACGACGCGTGCCTGACCGGAGTCCTGGCCACCGCCGCCGATGAAGAGGTGCCCGGCCTCGGGGAACGGGTTGCCCGGCGCGTGCCGGATCACCTCGGCGGTGTAGCCGTGCCACTCGATGCGCTTCTGCAGGCACCGGGTGTTGCCCAGGTCCCCGTAGATGCTCATCTCCTTCGGGTAGAGGTGGACCAGCCGGATCGTCCCCTTGGACGTCGCCGGGACGGCGTCGAACAGTGCGTCAGCCATCTTCACCCTCCTCCCCGAACTCCGGCAGGTCGTAGCGGGCCGCAAGAGTGCGTCGCAGCGCCATCATCGCGGTGTACGTGCAGAACAGCCGTTTCGGCTCGTCCGGGTGCGCGGCGAGGAACGCGTCGAGTGCCGTCGTGAGGGAGGGCTCGATCCGGGCCACCGCGACGTCGTCGTAGGACAGCCGCAGCGCCATGTCGTAGGCGCGCACCCCGCTCGTCATGGACACGCCACGCTCCCGGAGGGACTCGAACGAGACGTCGTAGAGCCAGGAGATGTCGCGGCCGTCCGCGTGCTCGTCGTTGATGGCGATCATCGTCGCGACCGGGCTCGAACCGTAGGTGGACAGCGCCACGGTGAAGCCGGCCGGGTTCTTCACGAGGACGAGCTCGAGGGGCTGACCGTGGATGTCGACGACTTCCCCACGTCCGAAGGGCGGCTGGAGCGCGGCGAGCGCGCTGCGGGCAGTGGACGGGTCGAAGGCGTCGCCGAGCAGCATCCTGGCGGTCGTGGTCGCCGCGGTCGCGTTGATCATCGCGGCCAGGCCCCGTTGGCGGAGCATGACCGGGCCGACATCCTCGCCGTCCTGGAAGAGGACGTCGAACTCCCGCTCGTCCCGAGGCTGCAGGAGGCCGGTTCCTGGCCCCGGCTGCGGCGGGTGGTAGTCCTCGTCGAAGCGCACGTCGGTCTCGAGGATCTCGGGGAGCCGGTGCGCGGTCGACTCGTGCAGCCCGAAGTACCGCACCTCCACCTGTGGCTGCACGCACTCCCGCGAGCGGGCCACATACGGGTCGTCGATGTTGAGCACGACCCCGGCCGTGGCCTGGGCGGCGAGCTTCTCCAGGAGCCGTGCGGTGTGGTCGATCTCGGCGAAGCGGTCGAGCTGGTCCCGGGCGATGTTGAGCAGCAGAGCGTGGGTCGGGGTGACGACTTCGGTGAAGCGCAGCGCGTGGGCCTCGTCGAGCTCCAGGACGGCGAAGTCCGCCCGCGCGCGACCCGAGAGCGGGAGGTCCTTGAGCATCGAGGAGATGACGCCGCGGGTGAAGTTGCTCCCGGTCGGGTTGGTCAGGACCGCCTTGCCGTGCGCCCGCAGCAGGGCCACGAGCATCCTCGTCGTCGTCGTCTTCCCGTTGGTGCCGGTGACGACGACGATCCCGTCCCGGACGTCGGCGAGGGCGTGCGCGAGGAGCCTGGGGTCGACCCGCTCGGCGACCAGGCCCGGGAAGGCCGATCCCCCACCACCTCTGAGTCTGGTGGCAGCCCGCGCGGCCTTGCCGGCGATGACTGCGGCCGTGGTCCTCAGCACGCCCCCACCTTAGAACACCTACGCAGCCCCACCCTGATCCACGTGACGGAGGCCCCCGTGAGATCCGCCGCAGTCGGTCGGTGGGCCGCATCTGTTGTTGGAGGCGCTGAGTCGGTGAATCCTCTACCCAGTTGCTGAGCTGAGCAGCACTGCGGGCGGAACCCCCGAAGGGATCCCGCCCGCAGGCTGACAGCGAGTGGCTCACTCACCGGGATGATGTCGGGCCTACTCCACGAGGAAGATCAGCGCCTCGGTGTCCTCGGTGGCACCACCGCGCGCGCCGGCGCCGCGGTCACCGTTGGTGAGCAACAGCAGGCCGAGCTCCGGGGTGTTGCCGTCGAACGGGCCGAAGTCGTACACGGCGAGGTCGCCGGTGCCACCACCCGGTACATCATCCGGCACACCGAAGAACCTCTCACCGAGTGGCGTGACCGTCAGGCCGGTGATCTCATCTCCGGGCCCTCCGTTGTAGAAGTCCTGCGCGACGACGTCCACGCCGACCTGGGTGGCGAGCACATCGCTACCGCTCAGGCCGACCTGCTCGCCACAGAGGTACAGAACGGTGTTTCCGGTGTTCGTCGAGTGCTCGGCGTAGAAGAACGCGCTCGCTGCACCGGTGTTCAGGTCGAGCACCCAGGACAGCTGCCGGCCGTCCGAGATCGTGCCCAGACCGGAGGCGTCGCGGTTGAGCACGACGTAGTCGTCCACGCCGTCCCGATCCGTGTCGAGCCACACCTGGTGCGAGACGGGCAGCAGGTGCTGCTGGCGCTCCCACGTGTTGATGGCGAAGGCCCAGATGAACGACGCGTTGGCAGAGCAGGAGCCCGCCGACACCGGGAAGGTGTTGACACCCACCGCACGTAGGTCCGGGGTCGGCGACTGCTCGCCCTGGGCGCCCTCAGGCAGGTCATCGCTCGTGGCGAGCAGCGCATACGCGTCGTTCTGAGCCATGCCCACGCCGTCGTTGGTCAGCGCGATCTCCTGCGGGAAGCTGCCCGGCTCGATGGTCGTCGTGCTCGGCGTGACGTGGGCGGCCTTGCGCGGGAGGACGTGCCAGGGCATCGCCATCTCGTGTCTGCCGTCGTCGAGGACGAGGTAGCCGTCGTACTCGTTGAGCGTCAGGGTGTCCGGGTTGGCGCCTTCGCTCCCCGAGCTCATGTGGTTCCCGCGCAGCTGCGCGCCGTCGATCGTGAGGGTCACGGTGAACGTCGTGTCCTTGCCCTTGCCCGGCTTGACCTGCACGGTCTTCGGGGCCGAGACCGTGACCGCACCGCTGTTCCTGTCGTCGTCGAACCGGAAGGTCGGGGTGACGGTGTAGGTACGGGCCTTGTTGTCGAGGTTCCGGATCGCCACCGTGCGCGTGAGCGTCACGGTGTCGGTGACATCGACGAAGCCGAAGCTGAGGGTGCCGGACTCGGTGTCGGTGACCCAGGCCGCGGTCGGGGCGCCGACGGCCTGGTCGACGCGCACCTCGCCGCCGCCGATCCGGGTGATCGGGGCGAGTGCGCCGGTGAGCGCGTCGTTGACGACGTCGGTGTAGCCGTTGTTGACGAGCAGCGCCTTGACCTCGTGCGGGCGCAGGCCGTGCCCGGCCGCCCGACCGCCCGGCGTGCCGTTCGGAGTGGCCTTCACGCCGCCTGATGCCTCGAGGACGAGCGCGGCGGCACCGGACACCATGGGGGCTGCTCCGGACGTGCCGCCGAACGGACCCTCACCGGTGCCGGACCCCGCGATGGCGGAGATCGAGGCACCTGGTGCGCCGATCTCGGGCTTGATGAGGTGACTGCCCTCGTGCTGCGGGCCCCGTGATGAGCTGCCGACCATGCTGCCGACCAGCGGGGTTCCCTGCGCCGGGTCGAACCGGACGACGGTCTCCGGCAGGCCCTCGCGCAGCCGGTTCGCCACCGCTTGGCTGACCATGAAGCCGGGGATCTGGTCACGCTGGTCACCGGTTCCCTCGCCACCCTCGAAAGGGTCTCCCGGGGCGATGAGGCCGATGATCCCCACGAGCCCATCGCCGGCGGCGACGTTGGAGATCTTGAGCGAGAAGTCACACTCACCTCGGTCGACGAGGACGATC
>JAAYCP010000240.1 GCA_012729695.1 Actinomycetales bacterium
CCCCCACCCGCCAGGCGTACCAGAACGTGACAATAGGAACGTTCTGGTACGCAGGTCCCCCGGGCCGCCGCGGCAGCTGCGGGCAGCAGCGATCAGGAGGTATGCGGTGCGCGGCTCCCGCGGGAGAGCCACCAGAGGCCGACGGCGGGCAGCACGAGGGGGACGTAGCCGTAGCCACTGCCGAAGTGCGACCACACGGTCTTGCTCGGGAACAGGTCGGGGAGCAGATAGGACGCCAGTCCGACGACGAGGACACCGACCATCTCGATCGAGATCGTGACCCAGGCGAGGCGGCGGTGGCCCCGGGCCAACGCATACGTCGCGGCGATGTAGATGACCGCCGCCAGAGCGGAGAGCACGTACGACAGCGGCGCCCGCTCGAAGTACTCCACGATCTGCAGGATCGACCGGCCGGTCGCCGCGAGCGCGAGGACGCCGTAGACGACGACGATGATCAGTCCGGGACCTGAGCCGAGTCCGTGGGCGGATCGGGACTTCCGGGGAGCCTGGTCGACCGTCGGCGTGCTGTCAGACCCTGGCGTGCTGTCAGACATTGAGGTCCCAGATCTGCTGGAGGCGGGCCGTCATGACGAGGACGGCGAAGGCGCCGACCGCGACGGACCCCATGGCCCACCGCGTCTTCTCCTTGATGGCGAGGAAGGTCGTGGCGAGCGGGATGAGCGGCAGGCTGAGGAGGTAGGAGATGAAGGTCGCCACCTCGGTGCCGTCCTCGATGGCCGAGACCCGGACCAGACCGATGACGACCTGGGCGAGAGTACCGAGGAAGACGAGGGCCGCGAGGCCGAGGACGAGGTCGTTGATGAGCCGGTCCCGGAACGCGAAGTACCCCGCGAGCAGCATGAGGACCAGACTTGCCGCGCAGATGGCGACGGTGAGCGCATAGATCATGCGGAGGTGCGCTCCCGGAGAACGTCGGCGACGGAATCCACGATGAGGTCGATCTCCTTCTCGGTAACGACGAGCGGCGGCGCCAGCCGGATCGTCGAGCCGTGGGTGTCCTTGGCGAGCAACCCGCGCCGCAGTAGACCTTCGCACATCTCCCGGCCGGACATCAGAGTGGGGTCGATGTCCAGTCCGGCCCACAGGCCACGAGCGCGCACCGCGACCAGGCCGTGGCCCACCAGTCCCCGCAGACCCTCCTCGAGACGCTGCCCCAGCTCGGTGGCACGCTGCTGGAAGACGCCGGTCCGCAACAGGGAGATGACCGCACGACCGACCGCAGCGGCGAGGGGGTTGCCACCGAAGGTCGAGCCGTGCGAGCCCGGGGTGATGACCCCGAGGACGTCCTCGTCCGCGGCGATGGCCGAGACCGGGAGGATGCCGCCTCCGAGAGCCTTGCCGAGGATGTAGATGTCGGGCACGACGTCCTCGTGGTCACAGGCGAAGGTCCGCCCGGAGCGCGCGAGGCCGGACTGGATCTCGTCGGCGACCATGAGGACACCGCGGGAGGTGCACAGCTCGCGGAGCTCGCGCAGGTAGCCGTCTGGCGGGATGATGACGCCACCCTCGCCCTGGATCGGCTCGAAGAGGACGGCGACCGTCGTGTCGTCGATGAGCTCGTCGACGGCCGAGATGGAACCGTACTTGGCGAGCCGGAAGCCCGGGGTGAACGGCGCATACCCGCTCCTGGCCACGTCGTCGGTGGAGAAGCTGACGATCGTGGTGGTGCGTCCGTGGAAGTTGCCGTCCATGACGACGATCGAGGCTTCTGGCTCGGGGACGCCCTTGACCTCGTAGCCCCACTTGCGCGACACCTTGATGGCCGTCTCGACCCCCTCGGCACCCGAGTTCATCGGCAGCACCATGTCCTTGCCGGTGAGGTCGGCGAGCTCGGCGCCGAAGAGGGCCAGCTGCTCGCTGTAGAAGGCGCGCGAGGTGAGGGTGAGCCGGTCCAGCTGCTCGTGGGCTGCGGCGAGCAGGTCCGGGTGCCCGTGACCGAAGTTCAGCGCGGAGTACCCGGCCAGGCAGTCCAGGTAGCGGTTGCCCTCGACGTCCGTGACCCAGGCTCCGGAGCCTTCACGCAGGACCACCGGCAGCGGGTGGTAGCCGCGGGCGACATGGCTCTCGGTGAGGTCGATGAGGGTCGAAGCGTCCACGGGGTCAGCACTCGGTGCGCGACGGTCGGTCACAGCCACATCCTTGGGGCGGCAGCGCCGGGATCTGGTGTCGGGACCCGGCGTGGTGGTCAGGGTCGACTGCAGCCTATCCGGCCCGGCGCGCACTCCTGGGGTCGCGCGCCGCCGTCCCGGGACGGTATGCGGCTCAGGCCTGGTCGGAATCGGAGCCGGCAGCGACGCCGGCCTGTGTCAGTCCCAGTCCCGGGTGTCGAGGATCGGGCCCTCGCCCTCGCTCAGCGCCTCGACGAGCACCACCTCGGCGTTGAACCGCAGGCCGTCGCGCACCCGGGAACCGACTTCGGCGACCAGCCCGTCGGCGTCGGCACCGTCGAGCGCGACGACCTCACAGCGCAGGATGTCCTTGTGGTCGGCGCGGTCGATGACGAAGCGGTAGTCGGCGACGCCGGGAACGTCCTTCATCACCGTCGCGACCTGGGCCGGGTGGAGGAACATGCCCTTGACCTTCACCGCTGCGCCGGTGCGGCCGAGCACTCCCCGCAGCCGCAGCGATCCGTCCGGTCCCAGCATCCAGCCCGAGAGGTCGCCTGTGCCGAACCGGACGAGCGGGTAGTCGGGCCGCAGGAGCGTGACGACGACCTCGCCCTCGGTCTCGTCGGTGATCGGGACCCCCGTGCCGATCTCGCAGACCTGGACGAGCACCCCGTCGGCGAGCACGAGTCCGGCCCCATCGCCGTTCTCGTACGCGAGTAGGCCGGTCTCCCCCGTTCCGTAGGCCATCCGCACGGTCGGCACCCGCTCGGTGAGCAGGGCGCGCAGAGAGTCTGGTAGTGGCTCCGCGGTCACCATCGCCTTGTCAAGACGCCACCTCTCCCGCGGCAGACCGGCCTCGTCGAAGCGCTCGACGAGGACCTTCAGATAGCTGGGCAGGCCGGTGTATGCGGTCACGCCCAGGTCGGCGATGGCCCGCGCCTGGAGGTCCTGGTTGCCGATGCCGCCGGGGAGGACGCGCGCCCCGGTCACCAGGGCGCCAGACTCCATCATCGCGCCCGCCGGCGAGAGGTGGTACCCGAAGCAGTTGAGCACCGTGTCACCCAGTCCCACCCCGATCGAGCTGAGGACCTGGCCCCACCGCCAGCTGTCGGCGCCGGCGAGCTGCGGCTCGTAGAGCGGCCCCGGCGACTGGAACACCCGTACGACGTCGGCGTCATCGGCGAGCAGGCCACCGAACGGCGGGTCCTGGGCCTGGAGGGCAACGACCTCGTCCTTGGGCAGCACCGGCAAGGCGGAGAGGTCCGCCACCGAGCGGACCGCCGACGGGTCGACACCGGCAGCGGCGCACCGCACGGCGAGCGCGGGGACGCGCGCCGCCTCGGCCATCATCCGGCTCACGGCGTCGTCCAGGTTTTGCAGGTAGCTCTGCAGGGCAGCATCGAGAGACATCCCGGCTCCTCGGGGACAGGGGTGGGCGCGGCCGACCGTATGCTGGTCGGCCCGCGCACCCACCCGACGGTGAAGCGATGGCGCAGGTCAGAGCCAGCGCTTGCGTCGCTTGTAGTGCTTGACGTCGCGGTAGCTCTTGCGACCGCCTTCCTCGCCCAGCCCGAGGTAGAACTCCTTGACGTCGGGGTTCTCGGAGAGCTCCTTGGCCGGACCCTCGAGGACGATGCGCCCCTGCTCCATGATGTAGCCGTGGTCAGCCACCTCGAGGGCCCGCCTGGCGTTCTGCTCGATGACGAGCACCGTCAGGCCCTGCTCCTCGTTGAGTCGCTTGATGTAGCCGAAGATCTCCTGCACGAGCAGCGGCGCCAGGCCGAGGGAGGGCTCGTCCAGCATGAGGAGCTTGGGACGGGCCATGAGCGCACGCCCGATGGCCAGCATCTGCTGCTCACCACCGGAGAGGTAGCCCGCGACGCGGTTGCGCATGTCGCCCAGCTTCGGGAAGAAGCTGTAGACGAGGTCGAGGTCGGAGGCGCTGTTCTTCTGGGTGTAGGCGCCTGCGACGAGGTTCTCCCCGACGGTGAGGTGCTCGAAGACGTGCCGGCCCTCCATGCACAGGCTCATACCCAGCTTGACCCGCTCCGCGGCGTCCATCCGGGTGACGTCCTGCCCCTGGAAGGTCACCGATCCGTCGGTCACCTCGCCGCGCTCACTCGGCAGCAGACCGGAGACCGCCTTGAGCGTCGTGGACTTGCCGGCCCCGTTCGAGCCGAGCAGCGCGACGATCTTGCCTTCCGGGACTGCCAGGGAGAGCCCGCGCAGGACGAGGATGACGTCGTCGTAGATGACCTCGACGTTGTTGAGGGCGAGGAGGGCGCCCCCGGAGGCGGCGGGTGCCGCCTCCGGGGAGAGCGCCGCTCTGGTGGTCATGGCGTGACGCCACCCTGGATCTCGACCATCTGGCCACCCTCGGCACGGTAGATACCGGTGCTCGCGGAGCCACGGTGCGACTCTGCGGAGAACTCCACGTCGCCGCCACCGATGAGGCCACCGACGTCGATCGGGCCCATCGACTCAAGGGCCTCCCGGATCGAGGCGCCGGTCAGCTCATCACCGCTCTCGAGGGCCTTCGCGATGCCCTGGGCCATGACGTCCATCGTGGCCCAGCCGGCCACCCAGGAGACACTGACGTCGCTCTCGTCCATGCCCTTCTCCTCCATGTACTCACGGATGCTCTCGTGACCGGGCTGCTCGGTGATCATCGGGGTGATCGGCTGGATGAGCACGTGGCCCTCGGCGACGTCCTCACCGGCGAGAGAGATGAACAGCTCGTTCGCGCACCAGTTGAGGCACACGATCGTCATGTCCAGACCCTGGGCCTGGATGTCCTTGGCGACCTGCGCGGCCGGGGGCGCAACGTTCTGGATGATGACGTACTTCGCGCCCTGTGCCTGCGCCTGGCTGAGCAGACCGACGTAGTTCGGCTGACCACCGGGCATCGGGTACGCCTTGTACCCGAGGTCGTAGCCCTTCTCCTCGACCCAGGCCTGGCCGTCGGCGACGGGGGCGTTACCGAACGGGCTGTCGTGGTGGAGCACCGCGACCTCGGCGGAGCCGCCGGAGTCCTCGTTGATCCAGTTCAGCGCCACCCGGATCTGGTCGGAGTAGGTCGGCGCGACGACGAAGTTGTACGGCGCGTCCTCCGGGTCGGTCAGCGGCTCGGCGTAGGAGGCGGACATGAACGGCAGCTCGTCGTTCGCGACGCTGCCGGACAACGCCTCGGTGTCGCCGGTCCCCCATCCCTGGATGGCCACGACACCGTCGTTGACGTACTGGTTGTAGAGCTCCTCGGCGCGCGGCACCTCGTAGGCGTAGTCGTTCGAGATCGCCTTCAGCTCGCGGCCGTTGATGCCGCCGTTGGCGTTGAGGTGCTCGACGTAGGCGAGCATGCCGGCGTTGTAGGGGCCGCCGACGTCACCGGTCGCACCGGTCAGGTCGGCGATGATGCCCACGGGGATCGGGTCGCCGCCGGCCTCCCCTCCGTCACCGGTCGAACCGGTGTCGCTGTCCCCGCCGCACGCGGAGAGCACCAAGGCTGTGGCGGCGGCTGCAGCAATGGCTGCGGCTCGTGTCTTTCGGAACATTCTCTCTCCTTGATGTGAGTGATACCGCTGATGAGACGTGATGTTCGGGGTTGCCGTGATGGGCGACCGGTGAGGGACTGTGGGTCAGTAGCGGAACGGCCAGAACCGGATGTAGTCCTTCATCCGCTGCCAGATGCGGTCCAGGCCTCGGGGTTCGAAGATGAGGAAGGCGATGATGATCGCGCCGAAGGCGGCGTTCTGGATCGCAGGGAGCTGGTCGGCGAGGAACGGCACGGACCCCTCGACCGCGTTGGCGACGTTGCGGATGAGCACCGGCAGCAGCGTCATGAAGACTGCGCCGTAGACCGCTCCGGCGACGCTGCCCAGACCACCGACGATGATCATCGCGAGATACAGGATCGAGACCTCGAGGGTGAACTTCTCCCAGGTGACGACCTCGCTGTAGTGGGCGGTGAGCGCACCGGCCAGCCCAACGAATCCGGAGGACACGGCGAACGCCGTCAGCTTGGCCCGGGTGAGGTTGACCCCGATTGCCTCGGCGGCGATGTCCTGGTCGCGCACGGCCATGAACGAGCGGCCCAGGCCGGTCCGGAAGATGTTGCGTGCGGCGAGGACGACCAGCACGGCGAGTGGCATGAGGATCCAGTACCACTGCTGCTCGAAGACCGCGCGCGCACCGATCTTGAAGCCGAGGAACTCGAGGCGGTCGACGTTGATGTACCCCTTGCCCTGCGTGAGGACGCCGCCGTAGTCGCGCCGGATGATGAACTCGATGATCTGCTGGCTCGCCAGTGTGGCGATCGCGAGGTAGAGACCCTTCAGGCGCAGACCCGGCAACCCGAAGAAGGTGCCGACCACGGCGGTCAGGGCTACGGCGAAGAGGATCGACAGCGGGACCGGGACACCGATCCGGTCCGACAGGATCGCCGAGGAGTAGGCACCCACGGCGAGGAACCCGCCCTGCCCGAGCGAGATCTGGCCGGTGTACCCGACGAGGATGTTCAGGCCCACCGCGCCGATCACCGCGATGAAGATCGTGTTGACGATGGAGAGCCAGTAGTTGCCCAGGGCGAACGGCACGACGAGGAGAACCACCGCCAGCAGAGCCAGACGGAAGTACTCGGACCGGGTGGCCCGTAGGCGCAGCTCGGAGGTGTAGCTGCGGTGGTGGATACCGGTTGCGGTCGCTGCCACAGTCCTCACACCCTCTCGATCCGGGTCTCACCGAAGATGCCGTACGGGCGGACCAGGAGGATCAGCACGAGCACGACATACGGAATGACAGTGGCCAGCCCCGGGTCGAGGTAGCCGGAGACGTATTGACTGAGCAGTCCCATCGTCAGGCCGCCGACGATGGTGCCGGGGACGGAGTCCAGGCCACCGAGGATGACGACGGGGAAGACGAGGAGGCCGAAGGATGCCAGGTTGCGGTCGACGGCCGAGATGTCGCCGAGGAGCACACCGGCGACCAGCGCGCTCACCGCTGCCAGGGCCCACGCCATCGCGAAGATGCGGCGCACCGAGATGCCCATCGTCATGGCGGCCTGCTGGTCGTCGGCGACGGCACGCATGGCGATGCCGTGGCGGGACCAACGGAAGAAGACGGTGAACGCGGTGAGCACAACGGCCGCGATGCCGATGACGAGCAGCCGGTTGAGCGGGACCGTGGCCCCGAGGAAGGAGACGGACTGCCGCGGAAGGAGTGCCGGCTGGCTCTTGGGCGAGGTGCCGTAGAACATCTGGACCAGGGCCTGCAGCAGCATCGAGAGCCCGATCGTCACCATGATGATGCTGATCGCGCTCTCCCCGACCATCGGTCGCAGGATGAGCCGCTCGATGACGACACCGAGAAGGGTGGCCACCACGACGCCGAACACGACGGCAAGCACGAGTGGCAGCCGCAGCACGACGAAGGCTGTGTAGAACATGTACGCGCCGACGAGGAGGAACTCGCCCTGGGCGAAGTTGATGACGCCCGTCGCCTTGTAGATCAGGACGAAGCCCAGGGCCGCGAGCGCCAGGATCGCGCCGTCGGCGAGGCCGTAGACCAGGAGGTTGAGGAAGGTGCTCATCGCCGGCCGCTCCAGACCGGTCGACGTCCGCGACCCTTGGGGATCTCGTAGGACGTCAGATCGAAGATGGTCAGCACGAGCTGGCGCTCCACGGTGCTCCCGTCCTGATAGGTGATGCGGCTGCGGATGGTGACGTCGTCCTTGCCCTCGCGCAGGGCCGCGATGATGTCGGCGTAGCGGTCGGCGATGACCGAGCGTCGCACCTTGCGGGTGCGGGTGATCTCGTCGTCGTCAGGATCGAGCTGCTTGTGTAGGAGCACGAAGCGTCGGACCCGGATCGACTCGGGCAAGTCATGGTTGGCCCGGGTGATCTCCTCGGCGAGGAGGTCGTAGACCTCCGGCTTCCCGGCCAGGTCGGTGTAGGTCGTGTACCCCAGACGCTCGTGCTCCGCCCAGGACCCGACCGTCGCCGGGTCGATGGTGATCATGGCCGTCATGCCCTCGTCGGCGCCGCCGGGGGCAAAGGTGACCGCCTCCTCGACGTACGGGGAGAACTTCAGCTTGTTCTCGATGAAGGCGCTCGAGTAGCGGGTGCCGTCCGGCGCCGTCAGCACGTCCTTCTGACGGTCGATGACGACGAGCTGTCCGGTCTCCTCCTCGATGTAGCCCGCGTCTCCGGTGTGCAGCCACCCCTGCTCGTCCACCGCCTCTGCGGTCGCCTCAGGGGCCCGGTGGTAGCCGCGGAAGACCGAGGCGGAGCGGAGCAGGATCTCGCCGTCGTCGTCGATCTTGAGCTCGGTCCCGGGGATCGGGGTCCCGACGGTGTTGAACGCGATGTCGTCATCGCGGTGGATGACCGCGATACCGCAGATCTCGGTCTGCCCGTAGAGCTGCTTGAGGTTGACGCCGATGGCGTGGAAGAAGCGGAACACGTCCGGACCGAGGGGCGCCCCACCGGTGTAGCCGCGCTGGAGGCGCGCGAGTCCGAGCTGGTCACGCACCGGCCTCGTCGCGACCTGGTCGGCGATCGCGTGCATGAGCCGCAGCCCCGGGCCGGGCTTCTTGCCGCTGACCCGCATGGAGGCGACCTTGTCACCCACGTCGTAGCCCCAGCCGAAGATCTTCCGCTTGAGCCACCCCGCCTCGTCGATCCGCACCTGCACCTCGGAGAGCATCGACTCCCAGATCCGGGGCGGGGAGAACATGACGTCGGGGCCGATCTCGCGCAGGTCCGCCTTCTGGGTGGACGAGTCCTCGGGGAAGGAGATCGTGATCCCGCGGGACAGTCCGCAGGCCACCGCGAGCATCTGCTCGCCGATCCAGGCGAACGGCAGGAACGAGACGTAGCGGTCCTTGGGCTCGATGGGATCGATGGCGTTGAGGTGCTCGGCCATCGCGAGCAGGTTGCGGTGGGTCAGCTCACCGAGCTTGGGCTTGGAGGTGGTGCCGGAGGTGGTGCAGATGACGGCGACATCCTCCGCGGAACCCTTGGCCACCTGGTCCTCGAACCAGCCCGCGTGGCTCTTCTCCCAGTCCCTGCCCAGCGCCTCGAGTGCGGTGAACTCCATCAGGACGGACTCGGTGTACTGCTCCAGGCCGTGCGGGTCGTAGTAGACGATCCGCTCCACGAGCAGCGGCTCGCTGTCGGCCGGGGCCTCCTCGGACAGCAGCCGCAGCAGCTTGTCCACCTGCTCCTGGTCCTCCGCGATCACCACGCGGGCGCGCGAGAGCGTCAGGATGTGGCGCAGCTCCTCACCGATCGACGTCGGGTAGATCCCGACGACGGCGCAGCCCATGCTCTGCGCGGCCAGCTCGGCGATGAGCCACTCCGGACGGTTGTCACCGAGCACGGCGACGATCTCACCGCGCTCCACACCCAGAGCGGCCAGGCCATGGGCCGCGTCCTTGACCCGCTCGGCGTACTGGGCCCAGGTGATGGGCTGCCAGATGCCGTACTGCTTCTCCTGCATCGCGACGTCCCTGGGCCGACTGGCCGCCAGTCCCATGAGGAGTCGCGGGAAGGTCGCGTCGGCCCCGGTCAGCGAGCCGTCGGCGACGGAGATCGTGCGTGCCTGGGCGTGCTCAGCCACGGGCCTCCTCCTCGTCCGCCCGAGCCTCGAGATCCGCCTCGAGCCTGGCGACGGCGTCCCGGACCTCCGCATCGTCCTCCTCGGCACCGAGGTAGGCCTCGATGACCGCCGGGTCGGTCTTGACCTCGTCGGGGGTGCCGTCGGCGATCTTCGCGCCGAAGTCGAGGACGGTCACCCGGTCCGAGATGTCCATGACGACATTCATGTCGTGCTCGATGAGCACGACAGTGACCCCTGCCAGCTCGTGGACGTCGAGGACGTAGCGGGCCATGTCCTCCTTCTCCTCGGCGTTCATACCGGCCATCGGCTCGTCGAGGAGGAGGAGCGCCGGCTGCAGGCAGAGGGCCCGACCGAGCTCGACCCGCTTCTGCACGCCGTATGCGAGGGAACCGACGGTCTTGTGGCGCACCGCCTGCAGCTGCAGCAGGTCGATGACCTCCTCGACGAGGTGCCGGTGGTCGATCTCCTGCTGACGTGCTGGGCCGAACCACAGCATCGAGGCCAACACGCTCTGCCTCATGTGGATGTGGCGGCCGAGCATGAGGTTCTCGAGGACCGTCATGTGGGCGAAGAGCTCGATGTTCTGGAAGGAGCGGGCCACCCGCAACCTGGCGATCTTGTACGGCGGGAGGCTGGTGAGCCGGTGCGTGCGGACCTCACCGGAGCCCTCGTCGGCCGTGAAGAGGCGGATCTCCCCCTCCTGGGGGTGGTAGAGCCCGCTGACGCAGTTGAGCAGCGACGACTTCCCCGCGCCGTTCGGTCCGATCACGGCATGGACGCTGCCTTCGGTGACGGTGAAGGAGATGTCGGAGAGGGCCCGCACACCGCCGAACCGCAACGAGATGCCGTCGACCTCGAGGATGGGCGCCCCCGCAGGCAGGTGTGAGCCTCGCAGAGAGTGCTGATAGGCACGGACGACCACAGGCGACCTCGCTCGTTGTCTTCGCTGGACAGGTAGTGTGACAATACTTTTCCACTATCTGGAAGGCAACACTCTACATCGGAATCGTTATCCCGATGTGATTGACGCTCCTACCGATAGTGGATAATCAGGTCGATCAGCGGAAGGAGTGACTCGTGCCGAACAGCGCACCCGGCGCGGAGGCCGGTAGCAAGGGTGGTCTGGGCACCGTACGTAACGCGGTCCGGCTCCTCGAGCTCCTCGGCGAGGGGCCGGCGTTTCAGCAGCTCAGCGACCTGGCCGAGCGCTCGGGCATGTCGCTGCCTACGGTGCACCGGCTCCTCCGCTCACTCGTCCTCGCCGACCTGGCGGTGCAGGACGAGCAGTCCTCCCGCTACGGCCTCGGTCCCGAGCTCACCCGACTGTCCGCGCACTACCTCACCCGGCTTCCGCTCCTCGGCGCGCTCGGGCCGTACCTCTCTCCCCTGCACGACGAGCTGTCCACGACCCTGTACGTCATGACGCTCGTGCACGGTGAAGTGGTCTATGTCGATCGGGTCGACGGGCCCTCGAGCGGGCCCTATCGGGACACCCACCGGGTCTACCCCGCACTCCTCACCGCGGGCGGGCGCCTTCTCGCGGCTCGCTCGGACGACGCCTCCTGGGAGCAGGCGCTCCGTCTGCTCGACGACGGCGAGAGGGAGAAGGCTGTCGCAGCGCGTGACGAGTGGGCAGTGGCGCCGTGGCTCGCGGTGGCACCCGACGATCCGACGATCAGCCCGGAGGTAGCGGTGCCTGTGATCGATGGCAGAGGCAATGCGGTCGGCGCCCTCTCGGCGGCGGTTGCCGACGCCCACGCTGAGAACAACTCAGCGGTGGCAGCCAGTCTCAGCCGCGCAGCGCGCGCTGCCGGGAGGACCTTGAGCCATGTCTGAGCTGCCCTGCATCGGGGCGCCCGACCCCGCGTGGAACGACGTCGCCGCCGAGATCACGTTCGACGTGCCGTACCAGCGGCTCTGGGAGCCCGGTCCCCGTGGCGGGTCCTGGTTCCCCGGCGGCGAGCTCAACCTGTCGGTCAACTGTCTGGACCGCCACCTCGACACCCATGCCGACCGGGTGGCGCTGCACTGGGAAGGTGAGCCCGGGGAGCGGCGCTCGCTGACGTACGGCGAGCTGCACGAGCAGGTCCGCGCGCTCGCGAGGGCGCTGCGCTCCCTCGGCGTCGGATTCGGAGACCGCGTCGGGCTGCACCTGGGCTGGCTGCCGGAGACGGTCGTGGCCATGCTCGCCTGTGCACGCATCGGCGCGGTCCACACCGTTCTGCCCGCTCCCCTGCCCGCCGAGGCCCTCGCGGACCGTCTCGCCGGCATGAACCTCAAGGTGCTCTTCACCCAGGACGGCGCCTGGCGGCACGGCACGGTCCTGCCGCTCAAGGCGCGCGCCGACGAGGCCCTGAGCGCGACCGAGTCCGTGCAGCATACGGTCGTCGTGCGGCGGACCGGCATGGACGTGCCCTGGTACGAAGGGGATCGGTGGTACCACGACCTCGTCGCCGCCACCCGGCCCGGGGCGACCACCGCTGAGGACGAGCCGCTGCGGGTGCGGGCGAACCACCCGGCCTGCACCATGCCGCAGGCCAACCGCCGCGGTCAGCCGATCCTCATCCAGCACGGCACCGCCGGCGTCCTCGCGTCGTCGATCGCCGTCCACCGTCAGATCTCATCGGGCGGAGTGTTCTGGTGCGCCGCCGACATCACCTGGGTCGCGACGCAGTTCCACGGCATCTACGGACCGCTCGCGTGCGGTGACACCGCCGTCATGTACGAGGGCACGCTCGACATCCCGAACCATGAGCGGGCCTGGCACATCGTCCAGCGCTACGGCGTCGAGACCCTCCTGACGAGTCCGTCGGTCGCCCGCACCATGCGCGGCTGGGCACGATCGATGCCCTCGGTCTCCCCCATGCCGACCCTGCGGAGAGTCATCACCGCCGGCGAGCCCGTCGAGGAGGAGCTGAGCGAGTGGCTCAGGGACACGCTCGGCGGGGGTCGGCTCGAGCTCGGTGACGCGTGGGGCCAGCTTGAGCTCGGCGGGATCGTGCGGGTTGTGGGCCTGCCGGACACTCCCCCGCTCGTTCCCCTCCCGGACTGCGGCCTGGACATCGTCGACCGCACCGGTGCGGCCGTCACGGAAGGTCAACCCGGCGAGGCTGTGCTGCGCCGGAGCTGGCCGGGCATGGCGGTCGGCGTCGAGGGCGGAGCCGCGTCGGTGTCGGACTCGCGCTGGACGCGCTATCCGGGGCTGTATGCGACCGGCGACCGGGCCGTCCGCGACACCGGGTCCGACGAGGTCATCTTCCTCGGCCGCACCGACGACGTCGTGCCGATCTTCGGCCAGCTGGTCTCCCTCAGCGAGGTGCGCGAGGTGCTCGCCGAGCATCCGTACGTGGCCGCCGTGGACGTCGCGGTCCGCAAGGACCCGAGCGTCGGACGCAGCATCGTCGCAGCCGTCGCGCTCAAGCCGGCCTACGCCGCAGGCGCAGACCTGGACGCGCTCGCTGTCGAGCTCATGGACATCGTGCGCGAGATGATGGGCGGACTGGCCCGCCCGCGCGCCATCCTCTTCCTCGACCGCTTCGGTGACGAGCTCGGTCGGGAGCAGCGCGCCCAGGCCATCGCCACCCTCGCCACCGAGGACCGGCACACTCCGACCATGGTGACCTGGGCCCAGCTCGTCGCGGCCGCAGGGCAGTAGGGGGCACGCATGGACGCATCACTGGGCACCGGGCGCTCGTTGCGGAGGCTCACTGCGGACGCTTCGCCACAGTGGGTGGACGGCGAGCTCGACCCGCATACCTCCCCCGGGGAGGTGCTCATCCGCGTGGAATTCAGCTCCCTCAACTACAAGGACGCCCTCGCCGCCACGGGCACGGCGCCCGTCGTTCGCCGGCACCCGCTGACCCTCGGCATCGACGCGTCCGGCACCGTCGCCGCATCGGAGGACCCGCGATACCAGGTCGGCGACCGTGTCGTCGTCACCGGGTTCGGGCTGTCCGAGGACCATGACGGAGGGTGGGCCAACTGGCTGCGCGTGCCGGGCGACTGGGTGGTGCGCCTCCCCGAGGGTCTGGACCCGGAGGACGCGATGGCGATCGGTACGGCCGGGCTGACGGCAGCGCTGGCCATCCACCGCCTCGAGGAGCACGGGCTCACCCCGGGCAGCGGCCCGGTCGCCGTGACCGGAGCCAGCGGGGGCTCGGGGATGCTCGCGGTGGCGATGCTGGCGCGACTCGGGCACGAGGTGGTCGCGGTCAGCGGGAAGGCGGAGAGCCACGACCTGCTCCGCCGACTCGGCGCCTCAGCCGTCGAGGACCGTCCCGACGTCTCGGCGCTGCGTCCCCTCGGACGGGCCCGCTGGGCCGCAGCCGTCGACTGCGTCGGCGGCGCTCCGCTCGCGTGGCTGTTGTCCACGGCCCGACACGGTGGCAGTGTGGCGACCTTCGGCAACGCTGCGGGCAACGACCTGCCCACCAGCGTCCTGCCCTTCATCCTGCGGGCGGTCAACCTGCTCGGTATCAACACGGGCTACTACTTCGACAACGAGCTGCGGGCCGCCCTGTGGCAACGACTGGCCGGCGAGCTGCGACCGGACGCGCTCTGGGACATCGCCCGCACTGAGCCGCTGTCCCGGGTCCTCGCCCTCTCGACCGACCTGCTCGAGGGCCGGGTCACCGGTCGCGTGGTCCTGGACGCCGGAGCCTGACGGGCCCCGTCAACCCGCCCACTGCATACGGACTCCCCTGCCAGCCAAGGCCTGACGACAGCCGGCCCGCCGGGGCGGACACTCCCGCCGTCTCCCACGGGCAGCGCCGAACGCAGTCGAACGAGGTCCTCCAGAGGCGGAGAGTCGCTCAACCCCGCGCGAGGCGCGCCTGCGCGTCCTCCCAGACGGCCGCAACGCGGTCGGCGACGAGCGCGGCCTGGGCTGCACCGGCCGCCAGGGCAGCCTTGGCGCGACTCGGGTCGAGCAGATTGCGCCCGATGGCGTCGAGCGAGGCCTTGTCCGGGACGATGCAGGTCGACCGGACCTGGGGGCCGAGGGAGGCCAGCTGGGCCCTGGGCCGCTGGGCCTTCCGGAACGCGAAGGCGATCGGCGCGACGACGAGGACGCGCTGGGCACCCGCCGCCATGTCGGCATTGGTCACCGTGCGAATGCCCCCGTCGACATAGCGGTCTCCGTGGATCGTGACGGGCGGATAGACGAGCGGGACCGAGCAGCTGGCCGCGACTGCCCGGGCGAGCGGCACGCCGCTCTCCTTGGTGAAGGCAACCGCCTCCCCCGTGTCCGCCCGCACAGCGGTGATGAGCAGCTCGCGGTCCGGCCAGTCCGCGTCACCGATGCCCTCGGAGACCGCAGCCACAAAGGTGTCCTCATCCAGCCGAGCGACCTTGGCCGCCGGGCGCGCCAGCCAGGAGCGCTGCCGGGCCGGAGAACCCGGACGGAAGCCGGCCAGCACATACCGGGCGAGGACCCCAGGGCCCATGCTGGCACCGGTCCGGGCCACGACAGGTGAGTCGAACAGCTCGATCGCTTCTCGGAGATCGGTGCCGAGAGCCAGCCGGGTAGCGACGACCGACCCTGCGCTGCTGCCGATGAGGACGTCGGCGGCGCCGAGATCGATCCCGAGGTCCTGCAGACCCGTGAGCAGCCCCACCTCCCAGGCGATTCCGGTGTGACCACCGCTGCCCAGCACGAGTGCGCGACGCGGCCGGGGGGTGCCGCCCACAACAGGATCCGACATGGCGCTCATGCTAAGCGCATGCTCAGTACGCGCATAGACTGCCCCCATGCCGCGAGCCACAGTCAGTCCCGGGATCGAGATGGAGTACGAGGTCTTCGGGGAGGGCGTCCCTCTCTATCTCGTCATGGGCCTCAACACCCAGATGGTTGCATGGCCCAAGGAGCTCATCGACGACCTCGTCGGTCGCGGCTACCAGGTCGTGCGGATGGACAACCGCGACATCGGCCTGTCGACCAAGACGCCCGGCCCACCCCCGCACCGGCGCGCGGTGCTCGCGTCGGTGCTCAACCCGAAGCGCGCCAACCCCGACTACCTCATCGCCGACATGGCCGCGGATCTCGTGGGCCTCATGGACCACCTCGGCCACGACAAGGTCCACGTGGTCGGGGCATCGATGGGCGGCATGATCGCCCAGCAGCTGACGATCGACCATCCGGAGCGCGTCGCCTCGCTGTGCTCGATCATGTCGACCACCGGTGCGCGCACGGTCGGACGGGTCCACCCTGCCCTCCTTCGCGGGCTGCGGACGACCATGCTCTCCGTGCCGCCGCGGGACCGCGAGGGCGCCATCGAGCGCTCCATGAGGACATGGCGGTTGATCTCCGGACCCCACTTCGACGAGCAGCGGGTCCGGGAGATGGTCGAGCTCTCCTACGAGCGCAGCACCGACGTCATCGGCGGGATGCGCCAGCTCATCGCCATCGGCGCCAGCCCGGACCGCACGCGTGCGCTGCGCGGGGTGAGCTGCCCGACGGTCATCATCCACGGCCTCCGGGACAAGCTCGTCATGCCCAGCGGTGGCGTCGCGACCGCGCGAGCGATCCGGCACTCGAAGCTCGTGATGTTCCCCGACATGGCGCACGACCTGCCGGTCCCGCGCCTTCCGGAGATCGCTCACGAGATCGACCGGAATGCCCAGCGCGCTCGCTGAGACGATCCCCCTCCGCGACCACTCCTCTTCATGAGCATCGACGTCGATCGCGTCATCGCGATGGAGGCGCG
The DNA here is from genome assembly GCA_012729695.1 of Actinomycetales bacterium. Taxonomy (GTDB): domain Bacteria; phylum Actinomycetota; class Actinomycetes; order Actinomycetales; family Dermatophilaceae; genus F2B08. Next base: position 16,448 of record JAAYCP010000240.1, read on the forward strand.
CGAATTCGGCGCCTGGGTGGACTCGCTGACCCAGACCGAGGTGCGCTCGGTCAGCGGTCCGGGCCGGGAGCGGCTCCTCGACCACGTCTTCGGCGGCATCCCCCGCGGCTTCCAGGCGGACAGGGCGGTCGGCCGCAGTGCTCGAGTCACCTTCCGCATCACGGCAGACAGCCAGCCCGACCTCGCGTATGCGGTGGTCATCGAGGACGGTATCTGCCACACCGAGAAGGAACCGACCGACCGTGGCGGCGGCACCCTGCGACTCGGACTGTTGGAGTTCCTCCGTCTGATCACCGGGCGGAGCAACCCGGTGAAGATGGTCGTGTTCGGCAAGATCGCGGTGAGCGGCGACCTGTCGCAGGTCATGGCGTTCCCCAAGTGGTTCCATATGCCGCGCTGAGCCCGCCTTGGCTGGTGCGCGCCGCCAGTCGTGGGGAGGATCGCTGCTGCTATGGCGACAGCCAGGTTCCTCACGAGCGGGGAGTAGCGACCCTGCCAGCGGCGGTGATCAAGTGACGGTGGCGGGTTTTCGGTAGAGGGAAATGTGGCTGGTGCTCTCGCTGGTGAAGTCGGAGCGGTCCCAGTACGCCCATCGTCCAGCGAGACGCAGTCCTGCCAGCCGGGCCATCAGGTCGCACTCGGCGGGCCAGATGTAGCGGAAGTTGCTCACCGAGTACTGGTAGGTGCCGTCCTCGAGTCGGGTGTAGTGGTGCGACGTGGCTTGCTGGGTCACGGGGTCGTAGGTGTCGAGGCCGGTATGCAGGTCGGTGACCTCGAATGGCACGACTGTCTGTCCGGGCGGAAGGAGCCGGAGTGCGGGCACTCCCAGCTCGATGAGGAAGTGCCCACCCGGGGTGAGGTCGGCGGCGTTGCGGAAGCACTCGACCTGCTCGTCCTGGGTTCGCAGGTTCCCGATCGTGTTGAACACCAGGTACACCAGCGAGAACTCACCTTCGATTCTCGTGGTGGCCATGTCACCGATGACCACCGGGATCAGCTCGGCTGGGGCCTTGGTGCGTAGCTGGTCGATCATCGGCTCAGAGAGCTCGATCCCGCTCACCGGGATGCCGCGCTCAGCGAGCGGGACAGCGACCCGGCCGGTTCCGATCGCGAACTCCAGGGCCGGGCCTTCGCCGGCCAGGGACGCCAGCAGGTCAACCGTCGGATCGAGCACCTCTGGGCTGAACGTCGGCGACG
>JAAYCP010000241.1 GCA_012729695.1 Actinomycetales bacterium
GCCCGGACATCGGCAGTGACCTCACCGGAAGGCCGGTGCTGGACGGTGCCGGTTCCTCCGTCGTTCGACACCTACTCACTCACGCGACACCTAGTCCGTCGTTTGACCGCAATTGCGGTCAAACCACGGAGCATGTGTCAAACCACGGAGCAGGAGTCAAACGACGGAGCAGGTGTCAAACCACGGAGCACGAGTCGAACGACCGCAACCCTGCGATCGCGGGCAGCCCAGGAGAGTGGCGACCCGATCAGGCAGGCACCACGTTGACCAGCTTCGGAGCACGCACGATCACCGTGCGCACCCCGCCGGCAGCCTCCTCGGCGATCTTCGGGATGGCCAGCGCCTGCTCCCGCAGGTCGTCCTCGCTGATGTCGGCGGGCACCTCCAGGCGGGCGCGCACCTTGCCGCGCACCTGCACGACGCAGGTGACGGTGTCCTCGACGAGGTAGGCAGGGTCAGCCACAGGGAACGCCTCGAACGCCAGCGACTGCTCGTGCCCGAGCCGGGCCCACAGCTCCTCACAGATGTGTGGAGCCAGCGGGGCGGTCATGAGGATCAGGGCTTCGACGGCGGAGCGTGGGGCTCCACCCTGCACCTTCGTCAGGGCGTTGTTGAGCTCGGTCAGCCGGGCGATCGCGGTGTTGAACGAGAGCGAGGCGAAGTCGGCGCGCACGGCGTCGATGGTCCGGTGCAGCACCCGCAGCATGTCCAGATCCGGCTCACTGTCGCTCACGACGGTCGCGCCGGTCTCCTCGTCGACGACGTTGCGCCACAGCCGCTGCAGGAACCGCTGCGAGCCGACGACCGCCCTGGTCTCCCACGGCTTGGAGGCCTCCAGCGGGCCCATGCCCATCTCGTACAGCCGCAGCGTGTCGGCGCCGTAGGCGGCATACATGTCGTCCGGGCTGATCATGTTCTTCAGCGACTTGCCGACCTTGCCGAACTCGCGGTTGACCCGCTCGCCGCGGTAGATGAACTCCGGCTGCCCGTCCGCACCCACACGCTCCTCGACCTCGCTGGCCTCGACGTACTGACCCCGGGCGTCGGTGTAGGCAGGGGCCTGGATGTAGCCCTGGGAGAAGTACTTCCGGAACGGCTCCTCGCTGCTCAGGTGCCCCAGGTCGTGCAGCACCTTGTGCCAGAACCGGGCGTACAGCAGGTGCAGCACCGCGTGCTCGACACCACCGATGTACAGGTCGACACCACCCGGGTCCAGGGCACCCTCGGGCGCGCCGGGGACGGTCGTCTCGCGGGGACCGATCCAGTAGCGCTCGTTCTCCGGGTCGACGATGGCGTCGGAGTTCTCCGGGTCCAGGTAGCGCAGGTAGTACCAGCACGACCCGGCCCAGTTCGGCATGGTGTTCGTCTCGCGACGGAACTTGCGCATACCCCGTCCGTCGCCGAGATCCAGCTCGACCTCGACCCAGTCGGTCGCCCTCGCCAGCGGTGCCTCGGGCTCGCTGCTGTTGTCCTCCGGGTCGAAGGTCTTCGGCGAGTAGTCCGGCACCTCCGGCAGCTCCAGCGGCAGCATCGAGTCGGGCAGCGCGTGCGCGACCCCGTCCTCGTCGAACACGATGGGGAACGGTTCGCCCCAGTAGCGCTGCCGGCTGAACAGCCAGTCGCGCAGCTTGTAGCTCACCGTGGCCTCGCCCGCACCGGTCTCGACGAGGTATGCGGTGATCCGCTCCTTCGCCTCCTCCACCTCGAGCCCGTCCAGGCTCACGGCGTCACTCGTGCTGTTGATGACCTTGCCGGGTCCGGTCCAGGCCGAGGCGCCGTCGTGCTCCTCCCCCGGCTCGACGGTGAAGATGATCGGCAGGTCGAAGGCGACGGCGAAGTCGTAGTCACGCTGGTCGCCGCCCGGGACAGCCATGATCGCGCCGGTGCCGTAGCCCATCAGGACGTAGTCAGCGATGAACACCGGGATCCGGGCGCCGTTGACCGGGTTGATCGCCCACCCACCGGTGAAGACACCGGTCTTGTCCTTGGTCTCGGCCTGCCGCTCGAGGTCGGTCTTGCGCGAGGCGGCCAGCCGGTATGCGTCGACCGCCTCCCGCGGAGAAGCCGCACCTGCGGTCCACACGTCCTTCGTGCCCTCGGGCCACTCACTCGCGGTCAGGGTGTCGACGAGCGGGTGCTCCGGGGAGACGACCATGAAGGTCGCACCGAAGAGGGTGTCGGGCCGGGTCGTGAAGACCTCGATCCGCTCGCTCTCATGCCCCTCGACCGGGAATGCCACCCGCGCACCGTGGCTGCGCCCGATCCAGTTGCGCTGCATGATCTTGACCTTCTCGGGCCAGTCGACCCGGTCCAGGTCGTCGGCCAGCCGGTCGGCGTATGCGGTGATCCGCATCATCCACTGGCCCAGGTTCTTCTTGAAGACCGGGAAGTTGCCGCGCTCGGAGCGTCCCTCGTTCGTGACCTCCTCGTTGGACAGCACCGTGCCCAGCCCGGGTGCCCAGTTGACGGGCGCCTCGGTCGTGTAGGCCAGTCGGTACTCGTCCAGGACCGCGGACTGCTCGGCCTCGGTCAGCTCGGCCCAGGGCCGGCCGTCCGGGGTCGGCCGCGCACCGGAGGCGAACTGCTCGACCAGCTCGCTGATCGGCCGGGCAGCGCCCCGACCGCCGTCGCGGCGCACCGCGTCGGGGTCGTACCAGGCGCCCCAGATCTGCAGGAAGATCCACTGCGTCCAGCGGTAGTAGTCCGGGTCGATCGTGCGGATCGCCCGCCGGTCGTCGTAGGACATCCCCAGCCGGCGCAGCTGCTGCGACATCACCTCGATGTTGTCCAGCGTCGTCTTGCGGGGGTGCTGGCCGGTCTGCACCGCATACTGCTCGGCCGGGAGGCCGAAGGCGTCGTAACCCAACGTGTACAGGACGTTCTTGCCGAGCATCCGGTTGAAGCGGGCGGTGACATCGGTCGCGATGTACCCCAGCGGGTGGCCGATGTGCAGGCCCTTGCCGCTCGGGTAGGGGAACATGTCGAGGACGAACATCGGCCCGGTGTGCTTGGCCACCGCCTCCGGGTCGGCCCAGGGGCCGGCCGGGTTCGGCGCGCGGAAGAGATGCTCCTCCTCCCACCGGTCCTGCCAGGCGATCTCGATCTGCCCGGCCAGCTCGGCGGTGTAGCGGTGCGGAGTCTCGGTCATGTCCTCGTCCTCGTGGGTCGTGTCCTGCGTCCCTGCGTTTCGGCGGGCGGCCAACAAAAAACCCCTCGACCATGAGGGGTTGCCGCGTCGACCAGGGGTGTGGTCAGCGCGGCGCCATAAGAAGCAGTGCAGCCAGCGGCAGCGAGCGTGCCATGGGCTCAGGGTACCGCAGCAGTCCCCCACGGCACGAGCGAGGTCGACGTGCGGGACGGGCCGGTGCCGCGGTGATCGGGGCCGGTTCACGGGTCCTCGCGGCCGTGCGTGGGCCGGGTCCGCCGGCTAGGGCAGGGAGTCGGCGAGGGCCGCCACCCGATCGGCGAGGAACGGGCCGAACCAGATCTCGTCGTTGTGCCCGACGCCGGGCAGCTCGAGGTGCTCGTGCAGGTGTGGAGCCGCGTCGGCGATGGCCCGGCTCTGCACGGGCGGGATGATGGTGTCACCCGCGCCGGAGAGGACGGTCACCGGACACCTGATCTGCGGCATCCGGGAGAGGCTCTCGAAGCGGTCGAGGAGCAGCCAGCCGACAGGGATGCCGTACGCCGCCCGCGCGACGTCCGCCAGGCTCGTGTACGGCGAGCGCAGGAGCACCGCAGCGGGTGGATGGGTGACCGCCAGCTGGACCGCGACTCCCGTCCCGATGGACTCCCCCACATAGATCGTCCGCTCCGGCCCGAACCCCGCGTCGCGCAGGTATGCGACGGCCACCTCGGCGTCCTTCAGCAGGCCGCTCTCGCTCGGGGAGCCCGGGTTGCCGCCGTAGCCGCGGTAGTCGACGAGGAGGACGGTGAACCCCTGGTCGGCGAGGGCCTGTCCGACGGTGGCTCGACCGGCCCGGTTGCCGCCGTTCCCGGGGAGGTAGACCACTGCCTGGTCCCGAGGTGCACCTGAGTGGGCGGCGGTGCTCGACGGGTCGATGCGCCACGCCCGCAGGGTCAGGCCATCATGCGTGCGCAGGGTGACATCCGAGCCGCCCCGGACCATCCGCGCCGCAGGGCCGGGGTCCGCGCGGTCGGGGAAGTAGATCATGCTCCGCTGGCCGAACAACACCATCGCTGCCACCACCACCATCAGGCCGAAGACCGTGAGCGCCCACCGCATACGTCATTGTGCCGTCCGCCCAGCGCGATCAGAGCTCACCAGCCAGCGCCATCCAGTGGCTCGAGCGCGGTGAGCTGCTCCATGGCGTGCCGGTAGCCGGCGTCGATGATCTCGTCCGAGGCGCCCGTCGCATACATGGGGAACTGCGAGAGCTCGGGCCGCAGGTACAGGTCGGCCTCCTCGCGCATCCGCTCCGAGGCGGCCAGGCTGGCCAGCAGCATGCTCTGGGTCACGACCTCGATGACGCTGGGAAGGTCGGCGAACTCACGCCGCCGCAGGACTCGGTCCAGGAGTGCCCGCCAGGGCGTGGGGTACTCACCCACCCTCGCGAGCGGCATGGTGCCGCTCGCGTCGACGGCGACGACCCGTCCCGGGAGCCGGTCGCGCGCGACCTGCACCGGGAGGTTGTCGACGAGGCCACCGTCGACGAACAGCTCGCCGTCGTTGACGTGGGGCTCGACCACGCCGGGGACAGCACTACTGGCTCGCAGCGCCTCCCAGGCCGGTCCCCTCGTATGCAGTGCCACGGCCCTGCGGGTGAGGTTGCTCGAGACGACGGTCACCGGGAGCCACAGGTCCTCGAGGTGGGCCCGTCCGCCTTGCTCGATGAGGGTCGTCTTCAGCTTCTCTCCACGCTTGAGCGAGAACAGGGGCACGGTGACACCCTTGAAGGGGCCGGCCTGGTGGAACTGGCGGGCCGCCCGGCGCATGGCGGCATCGCTGCGCTCCGCGCCCACGAGGAATGCGGAGAGCGAACCGCTGCTCGTCCCCGCGACCCCGTCGATCGGGATGCCGAGCTCGCGCATCGCCTGCACGACGCCGAGCTGGGCGAAGCCACGCGCACCTCCACCGGACAGGGCCAGCGAGATCGACCGGCCGGCAACGAACCTCGCCAGCCTGCTCACGTCGCCCGGTCGATCGGGACGGAGGTGGAGGTGCGCGTCCACGGCACGCGCGTCGAGCCACTGGCTGGTCCCCTCCGGCAGGCGCGACGACTCTGCGTGGAGGAGGACGAGCAGCCGCCGGGGTCCTTGCCGTGCCGGGCTGCTCGGCAGCAGGGCTCGCTCGAGCGGCCCGGGCCGCACCTCCCCGTCGGCGTGGGCGACGAGGATGACGTGGTCCGCATGGCCGACCGTCCGGGCGCTCCACCCGTTCGGCACGTCATCGGCGACGAGGACGAGGAACCGGTGGGCCGCCCCTTGCGTCTCCAGCCAGGCGTTGAGCCGGGACCATGCGGGGTGCGAGTGAGGTGCCTCAGCCGCCTCCGGCTCGATCCCGATCTGTTCCAGGCACTCGCTGCCCACCTGGAGGCTCGGGCCGTAGTGGGAGAGTGCCGTGGTGAGGTCGTGCGCGAGCGCCTCGACCGCGACCCCCGGTGTGGCCGGCACCAGCGTCACGGTGAGTGCGCTGACCTCCTGCCGCTGGGGCCGGTCGCGTCGCAGGACGCGCTGGGCGAGGGTGCGGAGCACCGCCTCGAGGACCTGCGGGACGGAGGCGAGAAGTGCGCTGAACTCGGCCATGGGGAAGCGGACCAGCTCGGAGTCCCGTAGGGCGCGCACGGTCGCCGAACGCGCCTCGCCGGTGAGCAGGGCCAGCTCCCCGAGCGGCTCCCCTCTCCCCACTTCGGCCAGCAGGTGCTCGGCCTGCCCGTCGTCAGCGGACCGGACGACGGCGAGCCGTCCGCTGGTCACGACGTACCACGCGTCTCCCGGGTCGCCCTCCCGGAAGAGCACCTCGCCGCTTCGCAGCGTGAGCCAGGTGGCCTGCTGCTCGATGGCATCGAGCAGGTCGTCGTCCAGTGGCCCGAGCAGAGCCGGCAGGGCAGCGAGCATCTGCTGGCGCTGCACCCGTCGTCGGGCCACCCGAGCGACAGTCTCGTACAGCATCGGCCACTCCCGGCTCAGCTCGCGGAAGTCCTGGCCCGAGAGGTGCCTGACGCTGGTGCCGCTGTCGGCAACCACCGTTGCCGAGGCAACGCCGCCGACGATGAGCTGCATCTCGCCGGCCGTGTCCCCAGGCCCGATGGTGTCGATCACGATCTCGGGTTCGCCCGTGGGCCGGAGGCACACCCGAAGACTCCCGGTCTCCACGACGAAGAGACCGTCACTGACCCCACCCTCGTGGACAAGGACCTCATCGGCAGTGACGTCCCGCCTCCTCATCGCCCCCGCCAGGGCGACCCGCGCCGACGGCTCGAGCCTCCCGAAGACCGGTGAGCGCGCCAGCAGCTCCTCGGTCGAGTCGTTCCTCCCGGGGTCGGTCAGTGGGCTCACCCTCGCTCCGGCTGCCCCTCACGTACGGGGGCCCTGCGGGTCCGCTCCCTCTCGATCCGCTTCCACATGCCGGTGCCCACCGGCCGCCGCAGCTCGGGGCAGGGCGCATGCGCGTCGGGGACCCGCACCAGCGCCCGGTACCCGACCCCGCGGGCGACGAGGTCCCAGGCGGTCGCCTGGGACGCAGCCGTCGGGGAGTCGGCCGGTGTGGCGCCTGCTGGAGCAGGCGGGATGCCGGCGGTGACCGCCCGCTGCACCTCGCGGTCCCTGATCCGGCGCAGGGCCTGGACGGGCACCCAGACAGGGACGACGAGGACCAGGAGCACGCCCAGCACCACCGAGGTCGCGATGAGCGCCCGCATCCACGGAGTCCCGAGCTGCTCGCCGCGGACGCTGAGGAGGCCGGCGAGAGCAAGGTAGCCGGCGCCGTAGAGCACTGCCCACCCCGCCGACGCCCCGGCCGGGTGGGTGAGTGCCTGGAAGTCCCACACGTCTCCCTCGCTCGTCCGCTGCCTCGCCAGCACCTGGAGCTGGCGACCGAGGGCGAAGGACACGACCATCCCGAGCGTCGCGGCAGCGACCGCTGCGACGATGAGCCAGCCACCGGCGTCCGCGGCCCACTCGGCGAGCACGTCCCAACCGTCGCCGGCCAGCCAGGTCGCCAGGTAGACCACTCCCATCGCCAGGGCGACCCAGGCCGCCACCTGGAACAGGGAGGCGGCCAGACCCTGGAACCGGCGCCGGGCCTGCGCGAGGCCGCGGGCAAACCCGGGGGGACGAGTCACCGGGCGGAGATTCTGCCTGTCGGCCAGCCGGTCCAGCGCTGCCCACACGCTCCCCGTCGTGGCGGGCAGGCTGCCCAGCACCATGAGGGCGGCGGCGAGCGCGACCACGACGAGGAGCGTGGACAGGCCCCAGCCCGCCGCGGTCGCGGTGCCCGCATCGACCTCCGGGTCGTCCCCCAGCGCACGGTTCACCGCGAAGACGATGAGCGGCACGACCGGGGTGAGCAGGACCAGGCCATGGAGCATCGTCCCGCTGCGGAGAGCACCGATGGCGAAGGCCGCCAGCACGGCGCCTGCCCCGACCGCAGCCGCCGGACCCGACAACCCGGGTGGGAGCGCACCGAACAGGGACAGCGCGAGCAGCACCGCACCGACCGCCAGGGCCAGCAGGGAGAAGCTGCGGCCCAGCACACCCTTGCCGGTCAGCCCGGTCACCACCCAGAACGGCAGCAGCATGACGCCGCGCACCACTCGCGTCACGGGCTTGACGAGGCTGAACCCGGACCGTTCGGAGTCGATGACGCTGGCCGCGACGGCGGCCGCCGTGGTTGCCGTCCGGATCATCTGGTCGCTCGTGCCCTCCTGCTGCAGCGGCTCCCGCCCGATCCCGGCCCGGTCGAAGGCCTCCAGGGCAGCGATCCGGTCCTGCGGTGTCAGCTCACCCTCTCCTCGACGGTGGCGGTCCAGCCTGGTCAGGAGCGGCTCGTGCTCCTCCACGAACACCTCGCCGTAGGAGCGCGCATTCGCACCGTCCACCCCGTCGGCACGAACGGCTCCGGCAAGGGCCGGCAGCTCGGAGGGGACGATCTCGAGGTGCAGTGCCCAGGCGAAGAGGTCCGCGAGGGCCGGGAGGGCGGCGTCGAGATCCTCGGCCGGCTTCGTCGGGTTCAGGACCGGCGTGAGCTCGCGGATCGCCCGGTCCCGCAGTGCGACGATGCGCGGATCATCCTGCAGCTCCGCCGGGAAGAGACGCTCGACGATCTCGGTCACGGTCGCTTCCGCCGCACCCCTGGCCGCCGGCTCAGCGGACACCCCTTCCCCGGCCGCTGGAAGGAAGCCGACGAGCTGGGCCGTGCGCCGGATCCGGGCGGGATGGAGGACGACCCGGCACAGGTGGCTCGCGGCGTCGACGCGGCCCCAGGTCCAGTCGTTCACGCGCCAGGACCGCTTGAGGAAGCCCCCGAAGCGGTTGACCGACATCCCGCCGAGCTTGTCGTCCCCGGTGCGGGTGTACTGCGCGAAGGCGTTGCCGGTCTGCGCGCTCAGCTGGGCGATCTCCACGGGCAGGGTCGCCCCACTCGTCACCTCGTCGCCGAGGGTCGTCGCGGCGATCTCGAGCTGGAGCAGCCGGGTGAGCAGGTCGTCCGGGCTGAGTGGCGTGCCCCCCGGGACGAGCGCATCCCGCCACCGGTGCAGGTCCTGGACCTCGCCCGCCTCCGCGGCCCCCGACCCGCCGCAGAGCCGGTCCAGCACCTCGAGCACCGGATCGAGAGCCCGGACGATCTCGACGACATAGCCGCGCACGATGTCACCGGCGGATGCGGGCTCCGCGTCCTCGGTGATGAGTGCCTTCGTCAGCTGCTCCCTCAGCTCCTCGTCGGGGATGCCGCGCGCTGCAGCCTCTGAACGAGCAACCTCGGCGATCGTCGCCTGCAACCGCTCGTCGCCGACCGGCCCGCTCATGAGCCGCTCGTAGGCTGCAAGCCGCATCGCCCAGTAGGACTCGTTGGGTTGGAGCGCCGTCATCAGGTCCGTGGCCCACACGTCGTCGGTGAGCGCCCGGGAGTCCCGCAGCAGCCCCATGAGCTCAGAGATCCGGGACCGCGCGTCCACGACGGTCCGGTAGTCGTCACCCGTGGTGACCCACGCGAGGCGGCGCACGACGTCCGCACCGGTCTCGGCCACCCCGAGGGCCGCGGTGACACCCCACTGCCACCCGCGGGTGGGCTCGGGCTCACCCAGTCGTGGCTCCCGCGGCGGGACGTACGGGATGGGCCGCCTCCAGCGACTCTGCCACCGGTCCTGGGCGTTCTCCGCCGCCCGCCGGACCCGCTCATATCCCCATCCGGCCGGAAGCGTGGCCGCGACGCCGTTCGGGCCCACCGGCCGCTCGACCGCGCGTCGGGCCAGGTCGCGGGCAGCCCGCCAGCGGCGCAGCCTGCGGTAGTGCGGGTACAGCGCGGCTGCCAGGGACTCGATCTCTGCGGAGGGGTCCCGCTCGGACTCCCCCACCGACCGCAGGATGTCGCCGCGCGTGCCGCGGCGGCCCGCAGCCCGCTTGTTGTGCTCCTCGAGCTCCTCGACGAAGGTGCGGCTGCCCTGCGCCGTGAGCGCTCCGAGGAGTCCGCTCACGGTCTCGAGGACGGTCGGCGGGCTGGCCGGGTCGTCCGCAGGGTCGGGGCCGGGCGTGCCGGCGTGCGGGAAGACGAGGAGCATGATGCGGCGCACCGGCCCGCTGGCGGGCATGGCCTCCACCGCACTGAGGGCGGGTCGGGTCGGGGTGTTGGCGAGCAGCCCACCATCGACCGCGAACCTCGAGCGGTTGCGGGTGGACTGGTCATCACCCCACTCGCGGACCACAGCCCCCATGTCGGGTCGCAGCCGCTGGGCATCGGTGAGCAGCATGTCGCGGCCCGGCTCCGGATGCATCGGGGAGTTCACAGGGACGAACGACGGCTCGAAGGCGATCGGGAAGCTCGCGGTGCTCCGCGACGCGAGCGCCAGGCGGTGGGCCGTGCGCTCGACGGCCTCGACGCTGAACGGATCCTGGGCGGGCGGAGTCGTCGGCAGGCGCTGCCAGTGGAACCGTGCGCCGTGGATGCTCTGCAGGAGGGGTTGACCCATCGAGTCGATCGAGACCCGCTGGTTCCCCCGAAGCACCGTGGTGGTGATAGACAGGTCGATCGGCGCCTGAGCAGGGGGGCGCCAACCTGCTCCTGGGGCGGCGAGCAGACCCAGGGCCGTGTTGAGCTGGGGCAGGAAGAACTCGTCCCCCTGCAGCAGCGACGTCGGCGAGCCGCGGAAGGGCTGGCGCATGAGCGCCTCGATGCGTCCCTGGTCGACCCAGATGTCCCGGAGCAGCCCGAGCGGCGCGTCAGGGTTGACCTGGCTGAGGGCCAGCGCGGCTCCGTTGATCCCACCAGCCGACGTCCCGGCGATGACGTCCGCCCGCGCCGTGCTCCCGGCGAGGGCGAGCAGCGCCGCGTAGACATTCGGCGGTCCAGGTTGGGACGCCGTTGCCGCCGGCTGCTTCCCGGCCTTCGTGAGCCGGTCGAGCTCCATCACCGCCCCACCCATCCAGACCGCCAGCGACACCCCGCCGTTGAGGATCACGCCGAAGCGGATTTCCTCCAGGGGGATGGAACTGGTTGCCGCCCTGCCGAGCAGACCGCTCATGGAGCCTCCCTACCGCTGGAGCGCCCGCCATTGGTCGCTCCTGCCATCGAGAGTAGCGA
>JAAYCP010000242.1 GCA_012729695.1 Actinomycetales bacterium
CCGGCGTCGGTCGTGACCCGACGGATCATGGGTCCCTCCTGTCATGCTCAGCGCGCACGACGCTGACCGGGGCGAAGCGGTCATGGTAGGTGATGAGCAAAGAGATGAGGAAGACGAAGAACAGGGTGTCCCAGACGGACAGCGCATTGCCCCCGAGGAAGGCCCGAGCGGCCAGGACGAGGCCGATGTTGGTCACCACGCGTGTGCCGAAGGCGCCGAACAGCCCTTGCCTGCTGCCGACGTGCCGCGCCACGAGGAGCGAGACGAGGACGTTGGCGAGGACGTAGAGGGACACGCCGACGAACATTCGCAGTTCGGAGACGTTGAGACCAGGCAGGATCCGCGCATACACGGTCGAGAGCAGGCCGATGAGGGCCACCTTCTCCAGCGACCACCACGAGATGATCTTGAGGTTCGTCGCCATCCAGGCGTCCCGCTCGGCGGCCGTGTCGATCTCCTCGGGCAGCGGCTCCGGCTCGACCTTCCACGACCAGGAGGGGACGGGCAGCCGTGGGCGCACGACGAACCACCCGATCGCGGCGAGTGCCGCGAGCCCGAGGAGGACTGCTGGGCCGAACCAGGGAACGTCGGCGACCGTGTCCGTGAAGTCGAGCTGCGCGACGTGGATCCAGTACTCCTGGGGGAGCTTGATGACGACCCAGATGAGCGCGGCGGCCGCCAGCCAGAAGCGGAGGCCGAAGCGCCGCGGGTTCCAGCGCAGCCGGACGGCCTCGTAGAAGATGAAGAAGTACTCGAAAGTGTTGGGGAAGATCAGGAGCGCGGCGCGCAGGCCCGTCAGCTCGAAGACCAGGACCCCCACCATCCGGAAGAAGAAGAGGAACCGCGAGATCTGCACCGCGGCGCGGGAGGTCCAGTTCTGCAGCGTCGTGAGGAAGGCGATCGACAGGTAGAACAGGTCCATCGCCTTGTCGTAGTTCTGGTAGCCCGGCGGGTCGAACCCGAAGGCCTGGAAGATCGACTGGTCGATCCCGTCGAGGATGAGGCAGGCGATGATCGCCGGGAGCGGGAACCTCGGAATGAGAAGGGGAAGGATGAACCTGCCTGCAACGACAAGGACGAAGACCACTGTCGCTTCGGTGGACATCCAGCGCCTCCTCGACCGCGACTGTGCCTAGGGCGGCTCACGGCGTGACCCGCGCACATGACGACACCTGCACCGCCCATGGCCGGCCCGACCATGCGGGTCAGGCCGCTTCGGCCTGCCGAACAACACGCTAGTGCAGGCCGGTTGGTGCCGACCAGAGCGGTCGACACGATTCGGTATGCGACCGGCACCGTTGCCGGCGCGACTCACCTGAACGGTGCATCAGTTCGGTGACGAGCCCGAGCGCTGCACGAGCAACGGACATGGCAAGGTGTCCTCGTGCCCAGTCGCAACCGGACCCTGGCCATCGCCGCACTCGTCGCCGGGGGAATCGTCGCTTTCGTCCACCTCCTCTCACACGTGATGCCCGTCGGGGACGGGTTCCTCACCCTCACGCGGGTGACCCAGTGGCTGCTCATGCCCCTCCTGGCACTGGTGCTCTGGGCCTCGACCCAGCCGCCCCGGTCGAGACTCGTCCGCCTCGTACTTCTCGCCCTCGGCTTCTCGTGGCTGGGGGACTTCCTGCCGGGCTTCGTCGGCGGGGGAGACGCCCCCTTCCTCACCCTGGTCGGCTGCTTCCTCCTGGCCCAGATCACCTACGTCACAGCGTTCCTGCCCTTCCGCGAGCAGTCGTTCGTCCGGACCAACAAGGTCGGGATGCTCTCGTACATC
>JAAYCP010000243.1 GCA_012729695.1 Actinomycetales bacterium
GCAGCCTGCTGCGGCGTCATGAGATGGGTGGCCCCACGGAACGCGAAGACCTTGATGATCCGTCCGGCGGCGACGGCGTCGTCGACGCTGTCAGCGCCTGATGCGCCAAGCCGGCTCCGGATCGCCAGCTGCGGATCGCCCGACCAGGCCGGGAGCGCCACGAGGCGCTCCACCACATCCTCCACCGACGCGGCCTCCGAGCCGGGCTCGAGGTGGTGCCGCCGCAGCCGCCAGGCGAGGGCCGCCGCCCATGTCGTGCGCACCAGTCCACCGTAGACCCACGCGCGGGACTCGCCCAGGCGATCACGAATCGAGAAGCCGCGCCGGACCCGCCGCCATAGATTGGTGTTCATGACGATGACATTCGAGGCCACCGTCCAGCAGATCGGCGAGCGCCTCATCGTGCGGCTCCCCGGCGACGTCAGCGCCGGCTTGTCGTCCCGTGGGCAGGTGGCGGCCGAGGTGGTCCTGAACGGACACGCGTTCACGACGGTCATCGAGCCGGACGGCCGCAGAGGTCACTGGATCCCGCTGGACGACCTCGCGGAGACGCTGTCGCTGACCGAGGGCACCCACGTCGAGGTCGAGCTCACGCCCACCAAGGCCTGGCCCGAGCCCGAGCTGCCCGACGACTTCGCCGCGGCACTGGCGGACGCTCCGGAGGTCCACGGTGCGTGGGCCGACATCACACCGATGGCCCGCTGGGAGTGGGTGCGCTGGATCAACGCGACGGCGAACCCGTCGACTCGCGAGCGCCGGATCGAGGTCAGCATCGACAAGCTCCGCAAGGGCAGTCGACGACCCTGCTGCTTCGACCTGTCCGCATGCACCGATCCCGAGCTCTCCAGGAGCGGGAAGCTCATCGAGGTCTAGGACCCGCCCTGGGTGTAGTAGTTCTCGGTGTAGTAGTCCTCGGTGTAGTAGGCGAGGAGAACGGCCGCCTCCTCGTTCTCGGGGTCGAGCTCGAGCGATCTGTTGAGGTGCTCGATGGCCTGCTCGCGGCGTCCCTCGACACCGTGGGCCCAACCGGTCATCAGCCACAGCCCGGACGAGTCCGGCGCGACGCGCTCCCACAGGCCGAGCAAGGGCCACGCGAGATCGGTCCGGTGCATCTCGATGACTCCCCAGATCGCCTCCTCGAACCCGTCCGGGCCGGGGTCGAAGCGTGGCGGGTCCTCGGCGGTGAGTCGATGGAAGAGGTCGACAGCAGCGTCCACGCCATCGCCGACGAGCACGGTGGCGAGCGGCACGATCACCGGGGGCAGTGGTGGATCGCCTGGATCCTCCCCGGCGAGCGCGGAGAGTGCGGCCTTGGTGATCGTGAACGTCGGCGCGGTGTTGCAGTTGGCGAGCACGACCACGCCCGCGCCTAGCTCGGGCACGATCGCGAGGCTGCTGAGGAAGCCGGGGTCGTCCCCGTTGTGATTGACGACCTGGTGCCCCGCATACGGTCCCCAGAACCAGCCGAGCGCCATCTGCTCGTTCATCCCGCCCCAGTCGGTCGTGACCACCGGTTCCCACATCTGACGGTGGGTCGCCGGGTTCAGCACTCCGGTGCCACCGGCGAGGTTGATGACGATCCACTGAGCGAGCTCGGCCGCGCTGCTGTGCAGGGTAGAGCTCGGAGAGTGGCGACGCGTGTACGGGTAGGCGCCGGGGACCACCTGCAGCGGCAGGCCCAGGTGCGGAAGAGCGGCATGCTCCGGTGGCACGTCAGCGCGCATGAAGGTGCTGGACCGCATCCCGGCCGGGTCGAGCACACGCTCCTTGAGGTGGGACTCGAAGGTGCGTCCACCGACCGTGGCGATGAGGTGACCGAGCAGCTCGAAGGCTGCGTTCGAGTAGGCGAAGGTGGTCCCCGGGTCGTGCTCGAGGCGCCACCCGGCGACCCGCTCGGCGAACCTGCCGAGAGCCCCGTCGTCGAGCTCTGGCTCATGCCAGCCGTAGTCGCCGGAGACGTCTCCCAGCCCGGAGCGGTGCGAGAGCAGGTGCCGGACGGTGATGTCGCCGGCGCGCGGGTCGGCCCAGACCAGGTCCGGGAGGTATGCCGGGATCGGGGCGTCGAGGTCGATCGTGCGGTCCTCGGCCAGCTGGAGCGCGGCGGTCGCGACGAAGACCTTGGACACCGAGGCCAGATGGAAGAGGCTGTCGGCGGTGACCAGTTGACCGGTCCCAACATCATGGTTGCCGTAGGTCCTGGTGAGGATCTGGTCGCCGTCGTGCACGACGGCGACGGCCAGTCCGGGCATCGCCCAGCTCTCGACGAGGCGGTCGAGATAGGGCCACAGAGTCGTCTCGATGCGGCCGGACGTGGTCCGGGCCGTGCTCATGGAGCGAGGCTACTCTCCGGTTCAGAGCGAGTCGCCCGGGTTTATGGCAGGTCGACGACCGTGGGGCCGGCCCCGCTGTCGTCGTTGTCCCCCACGATGGTGCGCGCGGTCTTGACGAGGGTGCCGACCAGCGAGGTCCCTCCCCAGTACTCCGCGGTGTCTCCGTCGATCTTGAGGACGACGTTGTGCGGGTCCTCGGGTCCGCCGTCGAGGAAGGCGCCAGAGGCCTTGGTCCACAGGTCCTCGACAACCCTGCGATCCCGGACCACGGATGCGGTGCCGGACAGCGAGACCCACGCCTTGCGGCTCGAGTAGGCCGCATTGACCTGGGGGTTCGCCTCGACGTCCCGCACGACTGCGCTGTCGTCGCGCACCAGGAAGAGGACGTCGCCGTCCTCCTCGGCGACCTGGGTCGTCAGGGGCCGGCTCACGAGGCGACCGGCCGACGAGGTGGAGTCGATCGTGGTGACCATCGCGATGTCGGTGTCGCTGAGGATCTCGTGCACCGTGCGCACGTCGTCCGGGTCGGTGCTGATGTCGGCAGCGGAGGCGTGGGGGTTCATGTCATCTCCTCGAGATCGGGGGTCTTGGGGTCGGCCGCGACCTGCTGGCTGGCGGCATAGCTGGGAGCGCGCAGACGCGCCCACAACGGGTGGGTCCAGGAGCCGGCGGGCGGATGGCCCACCGGGTCGTGCCGTCGGGTGGAGTCCTGGTCGCTCCAGGTGATGTCCAGCCGTCCGCGCGCGCGCCACGGCCCGCCGGGAGCGGCAGTGAGCAGGAGGTATGCGGTCGGCGGCTCACCCGTGCCCGGCACCGGGTCGAGGCGGAAGAGCAGGGCACCGCTCGGAGTGCTCAGGGGCAGAAGGGTCGTGAGGGGGCCGTGGCTGTCGAGGTCACGCAGGACGAGCACGTGCCTGCCGATGACCCCGGTGCCCGTGGAGGCGAAGAGGACGTCGCCGGCGGCCGCTCCGTCGATGCGGACCGCCAGACCCTCGATGTCGTGGCCCTGCTGTCGACCCGTTGCCCGCGACCAGCGCACCCGGCAGGGGTGCGGCCCCGGGTCATCGAGCAGCACGACGCCGGTCGGCGAGGTCCGCTCGGAGGTGATGACACCCGTCCCGGAGACACCGACGGGATGCAGCGCCCGCGTCCCGCGCAGTCGCGCGACCAGTCCGAAGGTCCCCGCGAGCAGCACGCCGCCGGCACGCCCGACGACCTCGGTGAGCAGCCCCGCCGACGGGGCAGAGGGCTGGACGGCTCGGTGACTCATGCGTCCACGCTAGGACGGGTGCAACGTGCGATCCGCTTCTCCGGAAGCCGGGGTGCTGGGGTGCGCGCCGCATACACTCGGCCGTTGTGGACCTCCTCGACGTCGGGCTCGTCGTCATCGGACTCGGGCTCCTCGTCGCGGGAGGGGAGGGTCTGGTGCGCGGCGCGTCGTCGATCGCCCAGCGACTGGGCATGTCCCCACTGGTCGTCGGACTGACGATCGTCGCCATCGCCACGTCCTCACCCGAGCTCGCCGTGACGGTTGGCGCGGTCCTGGCCGGTCAGCCGGAGCTCGCCGTTGGCAACATCGTCGGGAGCAATATCGCGAACATCCTCCTCATCCTCGGGATCGCCGCGCTACTCCTCCCCCTGACCGCCCGGCGCCGCCTCGTGCGCATCGACGTGCCGGTCATGATCGTCCTGTCGGGACTGCTTCTCGTGCTCTCCCTCGACGGCGGGATCTCGCGGTGGGATGCGCTGGTGCTCGTGGTCGTCTTCACGTCCCACCTGGTGTGGTCGGTCAAGGCCGGCCGCGGCGGCAACGACAACGGCGGGGTAGAGGTCCCACCGGCGTTGAGTGCAGGGAAGGCCGCAGCGCTCATCGTGGTGGGAGTGGCCCTGCTCGTCCTCGGCTCGCAGTGGCTCGTGCGTGGGGCAAGCGCGATCGCGAGCGCCTTCGGTCTGAGCGATCTCGTCATCGGTCTCACGGTGGTCGCGATCGGCACCTCCCTCCCGGAGCTCGCCGCGTCACTCATCGCGGTGAGGAAGGGTGAGCGGGACCTCGCCATCGGCAACGCGGTGGGCAGCAACATCGCCAACATCGGCTTCGTCCTCGGACTGCCGGCCCTCATCGCGAGCGGCGGGATCCCGGTGCCCAGGGCAGCCATCGTCCTGGACATCCCGCTCATGATCGCCGTGGCGCTCGCCCTGCTGCCGATCGTCTTCACCGGCTTCGTCATCCGGCGCTGGGAGGGTGGTCTCTTCGTCCTGCTGTACGTGTCCTACCTGGTCTACCTGGTGCTCTGGGCGACGGAGCACGACGCGCTCGACGGTTTCACCACCATCGTCGGCCTCTTCGTGCTCCCGATCGTCGCGCTGACGCTCATCCTCCTCGTGGTCTACGAGCTCGGGAGGCGGAAGGGACGCGAGGAGGTTCGAGCGGCTGTCGTCTCCGGTGAGGGTGACGAATAGCCGCCTGCTCAGGTGATCGTGAAGTCGCGGTGGAGCCGCTCAATCAGTGCGATGACGGCGATGCTGTCGCGAGGATCGACCGGGGTAGGTGCTCCTGTCGAGATCGCGTGTGCCACATCGCGGTAGAACGCCCCGTAGTCGCCTCGGTCGAGGGGTATCTGGCGCTTGTCATCGTCCAGGCCGACCACCGCATACGCGTCCTCGGGGCTTCGTGTGAGAGGGGCCTGGCCATCGGCTGCGCTGGCGGGCCCGGGAGGAGGCATGGGATCGACGCCCCAGGACTCGAAGCCCGCGCGCGAGCCGAGCACCCGGAAGCGGGGACCGA
>JAAYCP010000041.1 GCA_012729695.1 Actinomycetales bacterium
TCCCCGACGAGCGCCAGGCTGGTGCCCGCCGGCACGACGAGGTCGATGTCGCTGAGTGCGGGACGGTCGGCGTCGTCGTAGGAGAAGGAGACGCTCTCGAAGCGCACCTCACCGCGGACGGTCGAGGGGTCGAGGTCGATGGGGTCACCCGGCTCGGGGATCTCGGCAACCAGGTCGAGGTACCCGAAGATCCGGGAGAAGAGCGCCATCGACGAGATCCACTGGGCCCCGATGTTGAGGATGCCCATGAGCGGGCGGAACAGCTGTCCCTGCAGAGCGGTGAACGCGACGAGCGTCCCGATCGTCATCCCGCCGCTCGTGGCGGGAAAGCCGCCGGCGAGGTAGATGAGTGCCGGGATGGTGGCGAAGATGATCTGCATCGTCGCCATCCGCCAGCGTCCGGCGAGCTGGCTGCGCAGCTCGAGCCCGACGAGGCGCTGAGAGGTCTCGGCGAACTTCGTCGTCGCGGCCGTCCCAGCACCGAGGGTCTTGGTGAGCAGCACGCCGCTGACCGAGAGCCCCTCCTCGACCTGGGAGTGGAGCGTGGCGAGCTCGCGCTGCTTGCGCGCGGTGATCTCGCGGCGGAGCAGCGCGACCTTGCGGGTCAGGTAGACCGCCGGAGGAATGACGATGAGCGACAGCAGCGAGAGCCGCGGGCTGAGCGCGATCATGGCGATCGCGGTGGCGATGGCGGTGGTGACGTTCGAGGCGATCGAGGTGGCCGTCGAGGTGACGACACCCTGCATGCCGCTGATGTCGTTGATGAGGCGGCTCTGCACCTCACCCCCGCGGGTGCGGGTGAAGAAGGACATCGACTGGCGCTGCAGGTGGGCGAAGACCTGGGTGCGCAGCGTGTGCATGACGCGCTGGCCCACCTCGGTGGACATCCACGTCTGCACCACTCCGAGCAGCGAGGTCGTCGCGGCCACGGCGACCATGCCGCCGGCGAGGAGCGCCAGCAGCCGGACGTCCTGCTGCGGCAGCGCGTCGTCGATGATGGCCCGCACGAGGAACGGCTGGGCCATGGAGATGATCGAGGTCGCCACGATGATCGCCGTGACGATGGCGAGGGCGGCCCGGTGCGGGCCGAAGAGGGAGAGGACGCGCCGGATGGACACCGGGCTCTCGGCGAGCTGGGCGCGGTCGGCGGGGTTGATCTGAGCAGCGCCGCGCGACCCCCCACCGCGCTCGCCGCCTCGGTGGGCGAAGTTGTTCATGCCGTCATCCATGCGGCACCTCCTTGTTGTGTGACTAATACAGAGGTTACCTCATTATCTGGCTACCACCAAATCGGGTATGCTGTGGCCATGTCCAGCTCGCCGTCTCACCCCACGTCTCAGGAGCCGCGCCGTCCTGACGCCGAGCCGGCGAACCTCGGCCGCGAGACGCACAGTCACCACGCGCCCAGAGGCCACAAGCCCCGTGATCACAAGGCCAGCGACGACAAGCCCGGTGACCACAAGGTCAGCGATGACAAGCCCAGTGGCCACACGCAGAGTCATCACGCACACACGAGCGTCGAGAACCAGCTCGAGGCGGCCCTCATGACCGTCACGCGTGGACTGCGTCGCGGCTGGGCGGAGTCGATTGCGCACACCGGACTCGCGCCGCACCAGGCGAGAGCGTTGCGGGTCATTGCCGCCGAGGGGCGACTACGGCCCAGCGAGCTCGCCGAGGGGTTGCGGGTCACCCCCCGTTCGGTGACCGAGGTCGTCGACGCTCTCATCGAGCGCGGACTCGTCAACCGTGAGCCCGACCCCACCGACCGGCGCGCCATGGTGCTGTCGTTGACCTCGTCCGGCGAAGAGCTCGCTGCCGAGATCCGCGCGTGCCGCTCCGCGCATACCGAGTCGGTGTTCGGCACTCTCTCGACCAAGGACCGGGCGACCCTCCTCGCGCTCCTCGACCGCCTCGGCGCGCACCTCGCCGGAACCTAGAGACCGGTTCGTTCTTCCCCAGTCCGGAGCGCTGTAGCGCTCCGATCTGAGTGCAACGAACCAAACACGGCAAAGCGCTCTGTTCCGCACTCGCGAACGCCTATGGTCGGGCTCAGCAGCCAAGGGCCACGCTCTCTATCAACGCCAGCAGCCGATGGGCTGCACCCAGGCGATTGCAGAGTCACCCGCGCGAAGGAGCGCCGCACGTGCCCACCGTCACGATCCACCCCACCGGCGAGGTCATCTTCCTCGACCCGGAGGAGACCGTGCTGAGTGGGCTCTACAAGGCGGGCTACGCCTACACCGTCGGCTGCCGGCGTGGCGGGTGCGGGATCTGCAAGGTCGACTGCCGCGAGGGGACGTTCGTCTACAACCGTCCCATCGCGGACTCCGTCATCTCGGACGAGGAGCGCACCGACGGCACCTGCCTGTCGTGCCGCGCCGTGCCCGAGGGTGACATCACCATCGAGATGCGCGACGGCGATGTGCGTCTCGTCAACAAGTTCCTCCGCGACATCAACGAGAGGGCCCGGCAGCGTGCCGAGGCCCTGGCCCGAGCGCAGGCCGACCTGGCGAGCGCCACCACCTCCAAGGAGTAATTGCAATGGGAGTCATGAGGTTGGGCTACGCCCACGTTCGTGTGACGGACATGGCTGAGGCCAAGAACCACTACGCGAACACGATGGGGCTCTACGAGACCCATTCCGACGTCACGGCCGAGGGTGCCAAGCGCACCTTCTACAAGGCGTGGGACGAGTGGGACCACCACTCGGTCGTCCTCGAGGAGGGCGGTGTCGGTGTCGTCAAGTACGGCTGGAAGGTCCAGTACGAGAGCGACATCGACGAGATCGAGGCCAAGGCCCAGGCGTTCGGCGTCACCGTCGAGCGGATGAGCCGCGGCGAGAACCCCGAGATCGGTGACGGCATCCGCTTCACGACCCCGTCGGACCACGTCTTCGAGGTCTACCACCAGGCGACGCTCATCGGGACCGAGGTCGGCACGCACAACCCGGACTCCTTCCCGCGCCACCTCGTCGGCGTCGGCGTGCCCGCTCTCGACCACTCGCTCATCACGGCCGAGGACCCCGGCCTGATGGACCGCTTCCTCACGGAGGTCTTCGACTTCTACGCGACCGAGCGGGTCCAGACCACGCTCGACGACGACGCAGAGATCATCGCCACGTGGATGACGAGCAACAACCAGATCCACCAGCTGGCGGTCCTGGCCGGCCCGCAGGGCAAGCTGCACCACTTCGCCTTCCGGCTGGGCGACTGGAGCGAGGTGGGCCGTGCCGCCGACCTGTTCTCCATGGATGACGTCCCGATCGACGTCGGCCCGACCCGCCACGGCATCACCCGGGGCCAGACGGTCTACTTCTTCGATCCCTCCGGCAACCGCAACGAGGTCTTTGCCGGCGGCTACCTCGCCTACCCCGACCGGCCCACCAACGTGTGGACCCCGGAGAAGCTCGGCAAGGGCGTCTTCTACCACGCCCGTGAGCTCAACGACGCGTTCACCTCGGTCCTGACCTGACCCTGTCGAGCCTGATCTAGCAGCCCCTGCCACACCGATCCGGTGTCGGCGGCCCGCACGCCGCCGACACCGTGATCGACCCTGCCCGCACACCCCAGCACCCGAGAGAGGACCGACGATGCCGATCCGCAGCACCCACAGCGTCACGCACGCCGGTGCCCGACTCGCCCTCGACGCCGCCCTCCAGGCGGCCGAGGAGATTGGCGGCCGCTTCAACATCGCCGTCACCGACCCGGGCGGGGCGCTCGTCGCCTTCGCCCGCATGGACGGAGCCTTCGCGTACTCCGCGGACATCGCGATCGACAAGGCCCGCACCGTCGCCGGCTTCGGCGGCATCCCCAGCGCCGACCTGTATGCGGCGATCCAGTCCGAGGAACCCGTCCGGTTCGGCATCGCGAAGCGGAGCGGCGTCGCCGCCTTCGGCGGCGGGGTCCCCCTCCTCATCGACGGCGAGCTCGCCGGGGCGATCGGCGCCTCGGGCGGTTCCGCCGAGCAGGACACTTCCGTGGCCCGGGCGGGCGCCGAGGCGCTGCGTGCGGCCGTGGCCTCCACCGTGAACGGCCGCGTCGCGAGCCCCCACTGACCCGGCGCGGTCGGCGCCCCACAGACCACCTCGCCACCGCGTCCACCCACATCACGCGCCATCCGCGCCCATAGAGCCCCTCAGGCGCCACCCACGCCTCCCCCTCGCTCACCCACCCGCTCGATCCATATCCGAGCCCGTCGAGGCTCCGCCGACCCGACCCCAGGAGGGCCGATGACCCCCTTCATGATGCGTATCGCCGAGCTCGTCGGCGCAGACCCCGACGAGGTGACCGACGAGATCGCTCCCATGCCGACGACCCGGATCAGCCAGCGGATCGCGACCTCGACCGGTGCCGACAAGCAGGTCGCCATCCGGTCGCTGGCCGAGCAGCTGCTCTGCGAGGCCAACGCCGTCCTGCCCGCGAGCGACGAGCACCTCACGCTCACCGACGAGACCCTGCCGCACGAGCTGGCCTTCACCGTCGGCTACCGGGGTCGTGGCGCCAGGGTCTCGACGACCTTCGAGAACGGCGTCGCCTACGGCCGCCTCGTCGGCGACGGCTTCGAGTCCGACGTCCCGCGCGAGCTGGACAGCCCGGACGACCTTCCAGACCTCCTCGTCCGACTCCTCGTGGAGTCGGGTATGCCCCACCACCCGGCACCGAGCCGCTGACAACAGGAGAGACCCGTGCAATTCGAGCTGCGCACCCAGGTCATCGAACCGACGCGCAAGACCTTCAGCCACCTGGTCCGTCGGTACGGCGACCGCCCCGCCTCCCGGTACGAGGAGGGGACGATCGACCTCCAGGCCGTGACGAACTTCCACTACCGGCCGCTGTGGGACCCGAGTCGGGAGATCTACTCCCCCGACTACAGCGTCCTGAAGCTCACCGACGTCTACGCCTACACCGACCCCCGGCAGTTCTACTACGCGCCGTATGTGACGGCCCGGGCCGACCTGCACGAGGCCTTCGGCTCGACCCTGGACTACCTCGAGAAGCGCGGCATGTTCGACCGGCTGCCGCCGGCGTGGAGCAGCCTGGTCCAGGACATCCTGCTGCCGCTGCGTCACTACGAGGCGGCCGCGCAGATGATCTCCAGTGCCGCCGCCCGCTTCGGGTGGGGCGCGACGATCACCCAGTGCGCCGCATACGCGGCCTTCGACCGGATCGGCAACGCCCAGATGCTCTCCCGGGTCGGCATCAGCTTCGGCGGCGGTTCGGCCGACTGCCTCGACCTGGCCAAGACCGCGTGGATCGAGGCCGACACGTGGCAGCCGCTGCGCAAGCTCGTCGAGGAGACCCTGGCCGAGCGGGACTGGGGCAAGGCGCTCATCGCGCTCGACACGATGGACCGCGTCCTCTACACGCTCTTCTACACGCACCTCGACGACGTCGCGATCGCCTCCGGTGCCGGTTCGTACTCGCTTGTGGCCCAGCACTTCTCGTCCTGGTTCGCCGATCAGCGTCGCTGGCTCGACGCCCTCATCAAGGCCTGGGTCGCCGACCCGGAGCACGGCGCCACCAACGCGGCGGCGATCTCGCAGACCGCCCTGGCCGCCCTCGGTGAGATCCACGAGGCGCTCTGTCCCGTCGCGAGTGCGGCCGACGCCCTCATCGACGACAACTGCCACATCACCCTCGACACCACCGTCGCCCAAGTCCGGGACGCGTATGCGGCACTCGGCGTGAACCTGGAGGCCTGACCCATGACCACGACAACACCTGCAGCGCGCCCCGTGGGCGTCGACATCCAGGAGAGCGAGTCCAACCGGGCTGTCATCGAGGCCATCGAGGCGGACAACCCGGAGGCCACCGTGCGGCACATGCCCGGCATGGTCCGGGTCCAGGTGCCGGGCAAGCTCGTCATCAACCGGGAGTCCGTCGAGGAGCGGCTCGGGCGCGAGTGGGAGACCCACGAGTTCCAGCTCGCGATCATCTCGTACTTCGGCCACATCAAGGAATGGGATGACGACGAGATCGTCATCGCCTGGGACCACTGAATCGCCTAGGACCACTGAGGAGACCTGACATGACGATCGCACCCAAGGCCGCGCGCAAGCTCACGATGAAGCAGCGCTACTCGGCGCTCACCCGGGACCTGGACTGGGAGCCCAGCTACGTCCCGGCGGAGGAGCTCTTCCCCTACACCCGCTTCGAGGGGATCAAGATCCACGACTGGAGCAAGTGGGAGGACCCCTTCCGCCTCACGGTCGACGCCTACGCCAAGTACCAGGCCGAGAAGGACAAGCGCCTGTATGCGGTGCTCGACGGATTCGCCCAGAGCCAGGGGCATCTCTCGCTCACCGATGCCTCATACCTCAATGCGATGAAGCTGTTCCTCCAGGGCGTCACCCCGCTGGAGTACCAGGCGCACCGGAACTTCGCCTACCTCTCCCGGCACCTCAACGGGCCGGGTCCACGGTTCGCGTCGCTGTGTCAGAGCCTCGACGAGATGCGGCACGCACAGACCGAGATCCACACCCTCTCGAACTACAACAAGTACTACTCGGGCTTCCACGACTACCTGCACATGCATGACCGGGTCTGGTACCTCTCGGTCCCCAAGTCGTTCTTCGACGACGCGCTGTCCGCCGGTCCGTTCGAGTTCCTCATCGCGATCGGGTTCTCCTTCGAGTACCTGCTCACGAACCTGCTCTTCGTGCCGTTCATGTCGGGCGCCTCGTTCAACGGCGACCTGCCGACGATGACCTTCGGGTTCTCGGCGCAGTCCGACGAGTCCCGGCACATGACGCTCGGGCTGGAGGCGATCAAGTTCCTCCTCGAGCAGGACGAGGACAACGTCCCGATCGTCCAGCACTGGATCGACAAGTGGTTCTGGCGCGGCTACCGGGTCACCGCCCTCGTCGCCCAGATGCTCGACTACATGCTCCCCCGCAAGGTGATGAGCTGGAAGGAGGCCTTCGAGCTGTACTTCGAGCAGCAGATGCTCGGCGGGCTCTTCCAGGACCTCG
Source organism: Actinomycetales bacterium (assembly GCA_012729695.1). Lineage (GTDB taxonomy): Bacteria > Actinomycetota > Actinomycetes > Actinomycetales > Dermatophilaceae > F2B08. The sequence continues at coordinate 6,971 of JAAYCP010000041.1, forward strand.
CGTTCTACGGAATCCGTCCCCCGCGCGATGTCGAGAAGGCGATCCAGGAGAAGGACTACATCTCCCACCAGGCGTACTGGATCCTCTACCAGTTCAGCCACGCGGCAGCCTTCACCACCTCGGTGCCCTCCGACGAGCACCTGGACTGGCTCGAGGAGCAGTACCCCGACACCTTCCCCACCTACCGCAAGCTGTGGGACAAGGAGCGCAAGAACGTCGAGAACGGCGGGCGGCACTTCGTCCGCGGCCTGCCGCAGCTGTGCCAGGTGTGCCAGATCCCGATGGGCTTCACCGAGGCCGACGACCCGTTCATCCAGTGCCAGCGGGAGACCATCTTCGAGGGCGAGCGCTACAACTTCTGCTCCGACGGCTGCAAGAACATCTTCGACCACGAGCCGGTGAAGTTCCGCCAGTCCTGGCTGCCCGTCCACCAGATCTACCAGGGCAACTGCGGCGCGGCCGACCTGCCCGGTGTCCTGCAGTGGTACGGCATGCAGCCCGGCGACGGCGGCGAGTACCTGGGCTCGGTCGACCACGAGAACTGGCTGGCCTGGCACGACATGGCCGAGACGACTGGAGGCAACTGACCATGGGCACGCTCGCCGACACCCTCACCGAGGTCCCGCCGATCAAGAGCATCGGGGAGTACGACTTCCCGTCCCGCTCCGCTCAGGAGCTCTACGGCGACGACCTGCTCGTCCACGTGTGGTGGAAGGGCAACCCGTGGTTCGTCGCGGCGGCGACCTTCCGGGCCCCGGCCGCGATGCCGTGGGCCGACTTCTGGAACGGCCTCTTCGTGCCGTACCACGAGGAGGACCCCGACTTCGATGCCGCCAAGGGCTGGGAGCAGTTCGACTGGTTCCTCGCGGTCAACCGCGAGGAGCACCCCGTGACGATCGACCCGGCCCGCACCCTCAGCGAGCTCGGCGTGACCCACAAGGGCGTGCTGGGCTTCCGGACCCGCGCCTGAGCCGATGGCCGAGACCTACACCGTCACCATCGAGCCGCTCGGTAAGGCGGTGGAGTGCCGCGAGGACCAGTCGATCCTCGACGCGTGCCTGCGTGCAGGAGTGTGGCTGCCCCACTCCTGCACGCACGGCACGTGCGCGACGTGCAAGTGCGACATCCTCGACGGCGCCATCGACCACGGGGAGGCGAGCTCGTTCGCGCTTATGGACTTCGAGCGCGACGAGGGCAAGCTCCTCACCTGCTGCGCCAGGCCGCGCTCCGACGTCACGATCGAGGCCGACATCGACGTCGACGACGACGTCGAGATGCACCCCGTCGAGGACTTCACCGGGATCGTCGTGGACAAGACGCTCATCGCCACCGACACCGTGCGCCTCGTCGTCGAGCTCGACCGGGACATCGCCTTCAACGCCGGGCAGTACCTGAAGTTCGTCGTCCCGGAGAGCGAGTCCGGTCCGCAGTGCGACCGGACCTGGTCGATCGCGTCACCGCCGACGGACCGCCGGCACGTCGAGCTCCACATCCGGCTCGTCCCCGGAGGCCGCGGCACCGAGGGCTGGGTCTTCAAGGACCTCGAGGTCGGCTCCCCGGTCACCCTGTCCGGTCCCTACGGCAGGTTCGTCCTGCATACCGGCGCCGACAACCACGCGATCATGGTGGCGGGCGGGACCGGTCTCGCACCGATCAAGTCGATGATCCGCCACGGTCTGGAGAACGGTGCCTACGAGGGTGACCTCACCCTCTACCAGGGCGCCCGCTCGCGGGCGTGGCTCTACGACGTCGACGTCTTCCAGGAGCTGGCCGACAAGTTCGAGCAGTTCACCTACCGGCCGTGCCTGTCCGAGGAGACGGCCGAGGAGGTCGCGGCGAGCGGGGACGATCCGGCGCGCTACGCATACGGTCTCGTCACCGACGTCATCGCCGCCGACCACGCCTCGCTGTCCGGTTGCAAGGGCTACCTCTGCGGTCCGCCGGCGATGGTCGAGGCGGCCCTGAAGACGCTGATGTCGAAGCGGCTCTTCCCGCGGGACATCTACCGCGAGGAGTTCTTCAACGAGGGCGACAAGGCCGGCACGGTCAACTCGCCGCTCATCCGTCGCTGACGGGAGTCACGACAACGCGGGGCGTGGCAGAACCGTGTGCAGGAGGCACGGTTCTGCCACGCCTCGCGTATGCCTCGCGCGTGCCGGCGCTCAGATGCCGGACTGCCGCAGGGTCCGCGACAGCACGAACGCGGCGGTCCGCACCGCTGGGCCGAGCTCGATCGGGTCGATCTTGTCGACCGGGCCGGTGAGGGAGAGGCCGGCGAGGATGTGGCGCTCCGCACCGAAGACCGGCGCGGCGACGCAGGCGAATCCCTCATGGGACTCGCCGACCTCGAGGGCCATGCCGATGCTGCGGATCCGCCGTAGCTCGAGGTCGAGCTCCTCCGCGGTCGTGATCGTGCGGTCGGTGAGCGCTGGCAGACCGGCTGCGACGACCTCCTTGACGACCGCCTGCGGTGAGTATGCGAGGACCACCTTCCCCACGCCCGTCGCGTGAGCGGGGAGCCGGCCGCCGACGCGGGAGGCCAGACCCATCGACGAGCCGCCGAGGATGTTGACGTAGACGACCTCGGAGCCGTCGAGCACCGCGAGGTGCACGCGGCGGTGGGTCGCTTCGCGCAGGTCCTCCATGATCGGACGCGCTGCGTCGGAGAGCGTGCGATGGGTCGGGACGAGCTCACCGAGCTCGAAGAGCCAGCCCCCGAGCCGGTACCCGCCGCGCTCCCTGGCGAGGAGGCGACAGGTCACCATCTCGGAGACGAGTCGGTGCACCGTCGACTTCGCCAGGCCGGTGCGTCGGGCGATCTCCGAGACGCCGAGAACCGGGGTGCGGTCGTCGAACGCTCCCAGGACGCTGCTTGCCCGGCCCAGGACGGAGACCGGCGGAGTGGGGGCGTCCTGGTCGATGCTCCGGGCGCTCGCGTCCGGCAGCGTTCCATCCGTGTCGTCGGCGGCACCAGCGGTGTCCCGTTCAGTGGAACGCACACATTGATGAAACCACAGCGGGACGTCACAGTCAGGAGGGAGAGCCGAGATTTCGTCAAGGAGGACTCGATGTCGGTCACCGCTCCGGCACCCGCCCCCAGGGGCACTGCTCCAAACACTCCGGTCACCCCCCGCCGCCTCGCCGCGGTCGGACGCTCGACGAGCAGCCGGCCGACCGGTGTCCCCACCGGCGTTCCAGCGACGGGTGGCGCCCAGAAGGACGGGCAGACGCCGAGCGTCTGGTGCTCGACGACACCGAAGCGCACCACGCCCGCCAGCGTGAGTGGCGGCCTGAAGTCGGTCGGCTCGGCCCTCGACGTCCTCGAGTGCTTCGCGACCGACGGCGAGCTCGGGGTCTCCGACATCGCCCGCCGCCTCGGGGTCGCCAAGTCGACGGCGCACCGGCTCCTCCAGACCCTCGTGAGCCGGGGCTTCGTCGAGCAGGACAACGACACCGGGCTCTACCGCCTCGGCATCCACATCTACGAGCTCGGCGCGCTCGCCCTGGCACGCAACGAGCTGCGGCACGTCGCCCTGCCCACGCTGCACCAGGTCGCCCAGACCACGGGGCTCACCACGAACTTCGCGGTGCCGGACGGCCCCGACGTCGTCTTCGTCGAGCGCCTCGAGAACAACGACGGGGTGCGCATCCTCGGCCACCACGGACGCCGCCTCCCGGCCCACACGACGAGCTCGGGCAAGGTCATCGCGGCATTCAACCCCGCTGCCGACCAGGCGCGCCGCCGGGCCGGCTTCCCGCCGCGCCTGCGGGGGACCGTACGCACCGAGGCGGACTGGGACCGGTGTCTGGCCGAGGTCCGCAGGAACGGCTACGCCGCCTCCCACAGCGAGTCATTCGAGGGCACGTCCTCGGTCGCGGTGCCGATCCTCGACCACCGCCACATCGCGATCGCCTCGGTGTCCGTCTTCGGCCCGTCCGAGATCGTCGCCCCGAACATCGAGCGCCTCGTCCCCGTCCTCCGCGTTGCGAGCACCCGGATCTCCCAGGCCCGGTCCGGCAACTGACAGATCGCTCAGCACGAACCTCGCCCAGCACCACACCCCTTCCCCATCGCTGCACAATGCCGTGCAGGCATGCCGGTCCACCACCGTGCAGCCTCGACAGGCCCTGCCTGCCCGCCCACCGCATCCCGGGACCTGCACGCCCACCCGACCACCGCATACCCGGTCGTCATGCCCGCCTGACCACACCAGACCGACACCGCTTCCGAACCCCTGACCACCGCATACCGAAAACCTCATCACCGGCCGTTCCCGCACGAGGAACGACCAGGGCCGACCCCGCCCGGGCTCCCCTAGCGTTGATGAATCAGAAAGGAGAGCCCTCGTGGATGACTCGCTCCGGTCCGAGGCGACCGACCGGCTGCTCGCGGCGTATGCGTCGCGCGAGCCGATCGATCCCCTCACCTCGACCTACGACGGGATGGACCTCGAGGACGCCTACGCGATCCAGCTCGCCCAGATCGACCGGCTCCTCGCGCAGGGCCGCACGGTCAAGGGCCACAAGGTCGGCCTCACGAGCGCCGCGATGCAGAAGCTGCTCGGCGTGAGCGAGCCGGACTACGGCCACCTCCTCGACGACTTCTTCTACCTCGAGCACCAGCCGATCCCGGCCGACCGCTTCCTCCAGGCCCGCGTCGAGCCGGAGATGGCGTTCGTCCTGAAGAGGACGCTCCAGGGTCCGGGCGTCACGGTCCACGAGGCGGCCGCGGCAGTCGACTTCGTCCTGCCGGCGCTGGAGATCGTCGACTCACGGATCCGCGACTGGAAGATCGGGCTCTTCGACACGATCGCCGACAACGCGTCCTCCGGCGCGGTCGTCCTCGGCTCGACGCCCACCCTGCTCCAGGACGTCGACCTGCGCCTCACCGGCGGGGTCATGCACAAGAACGCTCAGGTCGCCGGCACCGGCGCGGGTGGAGCAGTCCTCGGCTCACCCATCAACGCTCTCGTCTGGCTCGCGAACACCCTTGGTGCCCGCGGCATCCCGCTCGAGGCGGGGCATGTCGTCCTGCCCGGCGCCATCTGCGCGATGGTCCCGGTCGCCGCCGGCGACACCGTCACCGCCACCTTCGCCGGCCTCGGGTCGGTCACCGCCCGCTTCGTCTGACCGGCCACTTCGGCACTAGGAGTCCTCATCATGACCATCAAGGGAACGGCCGCGATCGTCGGCCCGGGGAACATCGGCACCGACCTGATGTTCAAGCTCATGCGGCGCAGCGACATCATCGAGCCGCGCTACATGATCGGCGTCGACCCGAACAGTGACGGCCTGCGCCGGGCCGCGAGCGTCGGCCTCGAGGCAAGCCACGAGGGGGTCGACTGGCTGCTCGCGCAGGACGAGCTGCCGGACATCGTCTTCGAGTGCACGTCGGCCAAGGCACACGAGATGAACGCGCCGCGGTATGCGGAGGCCGGGATCCTCGCCGTCGACCTCACCCCGGCTGCGGTCGGGCCGTACATCTGCCCGCCGGTCAACCTCGACTTCAACCTCGACGCGACGAACGTCAACATGATCACCTGCGGTGGCCAGGCGACGACGCCGATGGTGCGGGCGGTCGCGGACATCGTCACGGTGCCGTATGCGGAGATCGTCGCCTCGATCTCGAGCAAGTCCGCCGGGCCTGGCACGCGGGCGAACATCGACGAGTTCACCGAGACCACGGCCGAGGCGCTCCAGGTCGTCGGCGGCGCCGAGCGCGGCAAGGCGATCATCATCCTCAACCCGGTCGAGCCGCCGCTCATGATGCGCAACTCGGTGTTCTGCGCCATCCCCGCCGAGGCCGGTGAGCCCGGCGAGCTCCAGGACCGGATCCTGGAGTCCGTGCACGCGATGGTCGCGAAGGTGCAGGACTACGTGCCCGGCTACCACCTGCGGGCCGAGCCGCAGTTCGACCACGCCCGCGACACCTGGGACGGCCAGGCGCGGATCTTCATCCCCATCGAGGTCAAGGGTCGCGGCGACTACCTGCCCGACTACGCAGGCAACCTCGACATCATCACGGCGGCCGCGGCACGCGTCGGTGACCTGATGATTGCCCACCGCCTCGGCGTCGACAGCAGCTGGAAGTCCTCGACCGACCTCGGCGACACCCCCGACCCGCTGGTCGTCGATGCCGCCGACGGCTCCGACGAGTCAGCCACCGACGCGGCGTCCGCCGTCAAGACAGGAGTCTGAGCAGCCATGGGAGACATGACGATCCGTCCCGAGGACACCCCCGTCGTCAACGGAGAGGTGACCGAGACCGAGGTGCTCCTTCGCACTCCGCAGGCGGCCGACGACCCGGCCGAGACCGACCTGCGGATCACCGACTCGACGCTGCGCGACGGCTCGCACGCCATGGCGCACCAGTTCACCGAGGAGCAGGTCCGCGGCGTCGTGAGCGCCCTCGACCGCGCCGGCGTCCAGGTCATCGAGGTGAGCCACGGGGACGGCCTCGGCGGCTCGAGCTTCAACTACGGCTTCTCCAAGGTCGACGAGTTCCAGCTCATCAAGGCGGCCGTCGAGGAGGCCCAGCGGGCCAAGATCGCGGTGCTCATGCTCCCGGGCCTCGGCACGCTGCACCACCTCAAGAAGGCGCA
>JAAYCP010000244.1 GCA_012729695.1 Actinomycetales bacterium
CGAAGAGCTGGACGACCGCGGCCGCGGCGAGCATGACGAAGAGCGGTCCGGGCCAGCGCGGGGCGAAGCGGTGCAGGACGAGCAGCAGCGCCAGCGTCACGAGCGCCACGGTCAGAGTCGGTATGTGGGTGTCACCCAGCTGCGTCATCGCGTCCCAGAGCTCGCCCAGCGTGCTGCCCTCGACCTGGATGCCCATGATGTTGTCGAGCTGGCTGACAATCATGAGGACCGCGATGCCGGCCATGTATCCGACGAGCACGGGCTTGGAGAGCAGCTCGGCGAGGAACCCCAGCCGCAGCAGCCAGCCCAGGATGCAGACCAGCCCCACAGCGATGGCGAGTAGTGCGGCGACGTCGGTGCGGCTGAGCGCACCTGCTCCCGCCGCGAGGATTGCTCCGACTCCGGCCGCGGTCATCAGTGCGGTCGTGGACTCCGGGCCGACGGAGAGCTGACGCGAGGTGCCGAGCACCACATACACGAGGAGCGCGGGGATGACCGCCCAGAGCCCAGTGACCGGGGGCAGCCCGGCGACCTCCGCATACGCGAGGACCTGCGGGACGAGGTAGGCCGCCACGGTGATGCCGGCAACGACATCCCCACGCAGCCAACCGCGTTCGTAGGACCGGAGGACGCCGATCCCCGGCAGGAGCCGCGTCAACGACCGGGTCCGGCCACCACCGGCGGTGTCAGGGGGCGAGGCGCCCTTGGTCATGCGAGCCTCCACAGGCTCTCCCGGTGCCGCGCATCCCATGGCGCGGCGTCGGGGCCGAGTCTAATGATCAGCGGGTGCAGCGACTGCGTACGGTGCGGACGGTTGCGTGCGGTCGGTCCCTCCCGCCGTAGACTCCGGCGCGTGAGCAACTCTCGGACCTACCCCACGATGGAGGACGTCATCGGCAACACCCCGCTGGTGCGTCTGCAGCGGCTGCCCGGGCCGGAGAACGAACGCCGCGGCAACGTCCTGCTCGCCAAGCTCGAGGGGAACAATCCGGCCGGCTCGGTGAAGGACCGGCCGGCGATCAGCATGATCCGCGGCGCCGAGGAGCGCGGCGAGATCTCCCCCGGCGACACCCTGCTGGAGGCCACGTCCGGCAACACCGGGATCGGCCTGGCGATGGCGGCGGCGATCAGCGGCTATCCGCTCGTCATCGTCATGCCCGAGGACGCCTCCACCGAGCGCATCCAGACGATGAAGGCCTATGGAGCCGAGCTGATCCTCACGCCGGCCGCGGGCGGCATGGAAGAGGCCCGCGACGTCGTGACCCGGATGGAGCAGGAGGGTCGCGGGCACGTCCTCGACCAGTTCGGCAACCCGGACAACCCGCGTGCCCACGAGGAGGGCACCGGCCCTGAGCTGTGGCGCCAGACCGACGGACGGATCACCCACTTCGTGTCCGCGATGGGCACGACCGGCACGATCACCGGGGTCTCGCGGTTCCTGAAGTCGCGCAACCCCGAGGTCGAGATCATCGGCGCACAGCCCTCCGAGGGCTCGAAGATCCCTGGGATCCGGGCCTGGCCTCCGGAGTACGTCCCGAAGATCTTCGATCCCTCAGCCGTGGACCGGACCATCGAGGTCTCCCAGGCCGACGCCGAGGAGATGGCCCGTCGGCTCGCCCGCGAGGAAGGCATCTTCGGAGGCATCTCCGCAGCCGGCGCGTGCTGGACCGCCCTGCAGGTCGCCCAGGAGGTCGAGAACGCGACGATCGTCTTCGTGGTCTGCGACTGGGGCGACCGCTACCTCTCCAGCGGAGTGTTCCCGGTCTGACCCATCCTCGGGGCCTGGATCCGGCAGTCCGTATGCGGCGCTCGAGGGCGCAGGTCGACGTCGGCTACGGCCAGTAGTGGCTCCGGTGGCCGCCTCTGAGGCCCGGGTCAGGACCGGCGTCGTCTCGCGCGGACCTCGACGCCGACGGTGATGACGAACAGCGCCGCAAGAGCGGGGGTCATCACTCGGGGGCCGTGTTGCTGGAGAGGTAGGTGAGGGCAGCGCTGACGCGCCGGTCGAGGCCTGCGCCTTCGTCGAGGCCGAGCTTGTGGAAGATGGTGCCGACGTGCTTGCTCACGGCGGACTCGGACACGAAAAGTCGTTGAGCGATGGCCTTGTTCGTCAGGCCTTCGGCCATCGCGGCGAGGACGTCGAGCTCGCGCTCGGTCAGGTGCCGTAGCGGCGAGGTGTCCGTGCGGTGCCGGGCATGGAGAAGGACCTCGACAATGGCGGGGTCGATGACTGAACCGCCGGTGCGCACTGCTCGGATGGCGCGGACGAGCTCCTCCCGATGGCCGACCCGCTCCTTGAGCAGATAGGCCAGACCTGCGGTGCCCGATCGGAACAGCTCCTGGGCGTAGGAGGCATCGGCACGCTGGGAGAGCACGACGACGCCCACCGCGCCCGTCGTGGCGCGGATGTCGAGCGCGGCGGTGATGCCGTCGGTGGCGTGACCTGGAGGCATGCGGATGTCGGTCACGACGACCTCGGGCTTCAGGCGGGCCACCGCCTGCATGAGCTCGGGGGCGGTGGCGACTGCGGCGATCACGTCGATGTCATCGCCGTCGTCGAGAAGCCGGCGCAGTCCCTCTCGCACGACGAAGCTGTCCTCCGCGATGACCACGGTGATGGGTGCCGTCATACCGGTTCCGCGGGGATCGAGGCGGTCAGGACGGTACCGCGAGGAGTGCTGTCGATATCGAAGTGGCCGCCGAGGGACTCCACGCGGTCGTGCAGCCCGCGCAGGCCCGCTCCCGCATGGGAAGTGGCGAACCCGGGGCCGTTGTCGGTGACCTGAAGCTGTGGTCCGAGGTCGGTGGTCTCCAGGGCGACGCGGATGTGAGAGGCAGGAGCGTGCTTGAGCGCGTTCGTCACTGCCTCGCAGGCGACGAAGTACAGCGCTGCCTCGACCTGCGGCGGCCAGCGATGCG
>JAAYCP010000245.1 GCA_012729695.1 Actinomycetales bacterium
AGAAACCATGCCCATCAGACTCGAGAACGTCGGGATCGCCGTCCGCGACATCGAGGAGGCGATCGCCTTCTTCACCGACCTCGGACTCAGCATCCTCGGCCGCGATACCGTCAGCGGCGACTGGGCCGACACCGCCGTCGGGCTCGACGGCAACCACTGCAAGATCGCCATGCTCCAGACCCCGGACGGCACGGGCCGGCTCGAGCTCTTCGAGTACATCCATCCGGATGCGATCGAGACCGAGCCGACCCGCCCCCATGAGATCGGTATGCACCGGGTCGCCTTCGCGGTCGACAACCTGGAAGAGGCCCTCGAGGTCGCCGCCCGGCACGGGTGCTTTCCCGTGCGGGGTGTGGCGAGCTACGAGGACCTCTACCGGTTGACCTACGTGCGCGGACCGAGCGGCATCCTGGTCATGCTGGCCGAGCAGCTCAGGAGCTGATGGCCTCCGCCTCTGCGGGGTCGCGCTCGGCCGCGTCGCGCTCGTCATAGGCCGAGCCCGAGCGCAGCTCGACATGTGGCAGGAGCAGCATGACGAGGAATCCGAGGACCATGACCCCGGACCCGACGAGGAACACGGTGTCCATCGCGTCCGAGAAGCCCATGAGGAACGGGCGGGCGAGCCGCTCGTCGAGTCCGGTGAGGAACGAGCTGTCGTTGAGGATCCCGCCAACCGCTGAACCCGAGCCCTTCTGGGAGGCCGCGAGCTCACGGGCGAACTCGGCGTTGGCGGGCTCCTTGAGGGCTGCCTGGAACTCGGCCGTGGGCATGATCTTGGCCATCGCTGCGCTGATCGTCTCCGGGATGCGGGCGAAGAGGATCGACAGGAAGATGGCCGTGCCGATGGTGCCACCGATCTGACGGGTGAAGGTCGCGGTGGCGGTGGCCACGCCGATCTGCTGCGGGGGCACGGCGTTCTGCACGGCCAGGGTGAGCGGCTGGAAGTTGAAGCCCAGGCCGATCCCGAAGAACACCATGATCGTCATCGTCTGCCACAGCGGGGTGTCGTAGTGGACGTAGTGGAAGGCGAAGAGCGAGACGGTGAGCAGCCCGGCGCCGATGATCGGGAACCTGCGGTAGCGGCCGGTTCGGGAGATCAGCTGACCCGAGAGGATCGAGCCGATCATGATGCCGAGCGTCATCGGCAGCAGCATCAGGCCGGCCTGGGTGGGCGTGGCACCCTTGACGATCTGGAGGTAGAGGGGGATCGAGGCCAGACCGCCGAACATCGCGATACCGATGAGGACCGAGGCGAGCGAGGAGACGCCGACCGTCTTGTTGCGGAACATCATCAGCGGCAGGATCGCCTCCTCACCCATCCGCCACTCCTGCCAGAGGAAGGCGAGGCCGGCGAGCGCGCCGACGATGAAGCAGGTCAGCGAAGCACCGCTGGCCCAGCCCCACTCGCGGCCCTGCTCGGCGACGAGGAGGAGTGGGACGAGGCTGACGGACAGCAGGGCGGCACCGAGCCAGTCGATGCGGTGGTCGAGCCGCTGGTGGCGCAGGTGGAGGGTGCGGCCGACGACGACCAGGGCGACGATGCCGATCGGCACGTTGACGAGGAAGATCCAGCGCCAGCCGGTGAGGCCCAGCAGGGTGTCCTGCCCGGCCAGGAAGCCGCCGATGACCGGGCCGATGACCGAGGAGGTGCCGAAGACCGCAAGGAAGTAGCCCTGGTACTTGGCCCGCTCACGCGGGGGCACGATGTCGCCGACGATCGCGAGCGCGAGTGAGAAGAGACCACCGGCACCGAGGCCCTGGACGGCGCGGAAGATCGCAAGGGTTCCCATCGAGGTGGCGAAGGTGCAGAGCACCGAGCCGACGATGAAGATCGAGATGGCGATCGTGAACAGCTTCTTGCGGCCGTAGATGTCGCCGAGCTTGCCGTAGAGCGGCGTGACGATCGTCGAGGTGATCAGGTATGCGGTGGTCGCCCACGCCTGGTGCTGCAGACCCTGCAGGTCGTCGGCAATGGTGCGGATCGCGGTGGCGACGATGGTCTGGTCGAGCGAGGCGAGGAACATCCCGGTCATCAGGCCGATGAGGATGGTGATGATCTGCCGGTGGCTGAGGGCGCTCTCCGGGACGTCGAGCGGCTCGGGGACAGCCGCCGCGATCGTCGAGGTCGGCGCAGCCGAGATGCCGGTGCGCAGCTCCTCGCTGGCGACGAACTCCTCGGCCGCCTCTCTGGGGTTGTGTGGCTTCATTGAGTGGGTTCCTTGGTGCTGGTTGCGGGGTTCTGAAGCGTGTCGGCGAACTTGCCGAGGAGGGTTGTGAAGGTTGCGATCTCATCCGGAGTCCAGTCGGCGAGGAGACCGCTGAGCCAGGTCTCCCTCCGCTGCCGGGCCTCCCGGATGATCTGTCGTCCCGAGGGGGACAGGCTCAGCACGTGCGCGCGACCGTCATCCGGGTCGGGTGCGCGATCGACGTATCCGGCGCGGACGAGCCCGGCGACCTGACGGCTCACAGTGGAGACGTCCGAGTGGATCTCCTCGGCCAGGTCGCTCACCCGGTGGGGCTTGCGGCCCAGCACGAAGAGGATCGGGTAGGCGCTGTGATCCAGGCCGGCGGGCAGAGGCGCCTGCGCACGCGCAGCGTGCAGGAGCTTGACGACGCGGACGAGCTCGTCGCCGAGAGCCTCATGATTGATTGGTTGCACCATGCAAATATAGGGAGAGGTAGTTGACTCGTCAAGCTAGCCAGCGCACGCTGCCTTATCAGCGCTCAGCGCGCATGGCGTCGAAGGCCGCGGCGAATGGGTTGAGGAGGCGTCGTTCGGGGGACCAATCGGTGATCGCGAAGACGATGTGCTCGAAAGCATCGGGACGACGGTGGAGATGGTCGTGGAAGCTGTGCGCAGTTCGGACCGGGTCGTTGCCGAAGGCGCCGCAGCCCCAGGCCCCGAGCACGAGGGACGTGAATCCATGCGCACGGGCAATGTCGAGCAGCCGACCGATCCGCCTCTCGAGGACGTCGCCGGCAGCGGGTTCGCCGACTGTGGGCGCATAGGGTGCGGCGCAGGTGATGAACGCGACCGACCACGGTTGCTCCAGGTTCCTGCCGAGGTCGTCGCGGAATACCGGCACTTCCGGGGAGAGGATGGCCCAGTCGGTCGAGTCGGGGACCGGGCGCCCGGAGTGAGCCGCATACATCGGATCGCCGAGGAGAGTGGCGTACAGGGCGCTGGAGCGGCACAGAGACTCCTCCTGCGCGCGTGCCCCGGAGAGGAACCCTCCACCTGGGCGGATGCCGTTGGCCATGTTGAGGATGAGTGGACGCTGGCCTTCCTCCACGAGACGACGCCCGGCCGCCAGGGCTGTCTCGTTCGCGATCTCGATCAGCGTCGTCCCACACGAAGACGCTGGCCCGTCGGGCAATTGAGCGTCAGGCGGGATGGTGATCGCCGCCTTACGGGCCCTCTCGACTACATCTGCCCACGCAACTCGACGCCCGTCCGGGCTGGGATACCAACCTTGCTCTATGAACCGGACAGCCTCCGTGCCGAGACGCCGTGCGATGCTCCGATCGATGTCGAGCTCACGACGCCGCTCCTCAGCGTGCTCGTCCGAGTCGATCACTCGTACGTCGAAGTGCGTCTCGTTCATGCCTGGGCCCCTCCCGTTGGTTATGTGCCTTGTCTACACGGCGAGACCGACAGTTAGAACTGATGCATCCGGCTTGCCGCTATGTGTGGGCGACGCATCGTGCTTCAAGCCCTTGCAGCGGGCCCGCACTATCGCATGTCCGATCGGACGAACCTGAGTCACTAAGCCTCCGGGAGCCACGTGACG
>JAAYCP010000246.1 GCA_012729695.1 Actinomycetales bacterium
CGGGCGCGCCGGGACATCACCTGCTGCTCGATCGCCCTCTCCTCCTCATCGGGGCTGAGGTCGGCGTCGCTCGAGGCCGTCGGTACCTCCAGCCAGTCCTCGAGGGACTCCTTCTGGTCGGTCTCGTCCGGCTGGCGTCGCACCCAGCTGCTCAGCCGCTCACGGAATGAGCGCTGGTCCTCGATCGGGTACAGGTGGCGCACAGCCGCGTTGAGGCCCGCCCCGATGAGGACAGCGATCGCGAGGAAGTACAGCCAGATGAGGATGACGATCGGCGCGGACAGCGGGCCGTAGATCGAGGATCCGCCGAGCGAGCTGGCAATGACTCCCCGCACCACGAAGGACGACAGGACCCAGATACCGAGGGTGAGGAGAGCCCCTGGGACGTCGCGCAGCCAGCGACCACGCACGGGCGTCGAGATGTGGTACAGGCTGGTCAGGCTCGCCAGCGTGAGGAGGGTGACGACCGGCCAGTAGAACCACCCCAGCCAGCGCAGCTGCTCGGGGAGGATCTCACCGAGCAACCCGGGACCGATGAGGACCAGCGGGATGGTGATGATGCCGACGATCAGGGCCACCACATACAGGGAGAACGACAGCGCCCGCTGCGGGACGATGCCGCGCACCCCGGACTGGCCGTACATGATCGAGATGGTGTCGACGAACACGTTGAGCGCGCGTGACCCCGACCAGAGCGAGAGGAGGAAGCCGACCGAGATGAGGTCGGCGCGCCCACCGGCCAGGACATTGTCGACGGTCGGGATGAGCGTTGAGACGATGACGTCGTCGGTGAGGAAGCGCTGGGCCCACTCACGGATGCTGAGCCGCACCTGCTCGACGGTGTCCTCACCCACCCAGCGACCCACATACCCGAGGCCTCCGAACAGTCCCAGGATCAGCGGCGGCAGGGAGAGCAGTGCGAAGAAGCCGGCCTCCGACGCGAGCCCTGTCACCCGGTAGCGCAGGCAGACCCGGATGGTCTCGACGAGCAGCTGCCAGGCTGCGGTCAGGCCCGGGAGACGACCGAAGGCCTCCCGCCCCGATCGCGCTGCAGTCCCGATCATGCCCACGAGGCTCAACGGTATGCGACGGTTCCGTCCGGATGCCGCAGGCGCACCTGCAGCGAACCTCAGGTCTCGGCGAGCAGTTGCTTCTGCTCCTCGACGTCGAAGTCGACCTCCGGCCACTGCGGATCGAGCTCCTCGAGGTGCTCGATGAGGAGGTTCATCACGGCGAGCCGTGCGTACCACTTCTTGTCGGCGGGCACGACGTACCACGGGGCCACGTCGGTCGAGCACTTCTCGATCGCCGCCTGGTAGGCCTCCATGTAGTCCGGCCACTCCCGGCGCTGCTCGATGTCACCCGGGTTGAACTTCCAGTGCTTGTCCGGCCGGTCGAGTCGCTCCATGAGCCGCTCCTTCTGCTCATCGGAGCTGATGTGCAGCATCACCTTGATGACCGTCGTGTCGTCGCCGACGACCTCCTGCTCGAAGGCGTTGATCTCTCCGTACCGCTGCCCCCACTCCTCCGGGGGCACGAGGTTGTGCACGCGCACGATGAGGACGTCCTCGTAGTGGCTGCGGTCGAAGACCCCGATCATCCCGGGCTTCGGCAGCGCCTTGCGGATCCGCCAGAGGAAGTGGTGGCTCAGCTCCTCCTTCGTCGGCGACTTGAAGCTCGTGATCTCGGACCCCTGCGGATCCATCGCGCCGACGACGTGGCGCATGATCCCGCCCTTGCCCGAGGTGTCCATCCCCTGGATCACGAGGAGGACCTTGCGCTTCCCGCCCAGCTTGCTCTCCGCATACAGGCGCTCCTGCAGATCACCCGCCGTCTCGGCGAGCTCCGGCATGAGCGCCTCCCCGGCCTCCTTGTCGCCGTCGAAGCCCGGGGTCGATCCGGTGTCGAGGGCAAGCAGGTCGAACCCTTCCCCCGCCCTCAACGCAGCCCGGAAGCTCCCGGTCGCGGCCGGAGCGGCCTCCTTCTCCTTCGCCTTCTTCGACTTCGCCATGACGTGAGTCTGGCACGCCGTTCCCTTCCGCCGCGCCCAGTCGCGGTGGGACACTGGCGGCGTGTTCCTCACCGAGCCCGGGGACGACGCACTGCGCAGCCTGTATGTGGTGCCCACGTCTCCCGGGAACCGCACCCGTCCCTTCGTGCGCGCGAACTTCATCATGACCGTCGACGGCAGGGTCACCGGCCGGAACGGGCGGAGCTCGTCGATCAACAACCCGGCCGACAAGCGGGTGTTCGACCTGCTCCGGACCGTGTGCGACACCGTCCTCGTCGGGGCGGGCACCATCCGTCAGGAGGGGTACGGGCGGATCGAAGCGGGACCCGACGGAACCGCGCCCGACCTGGTCGTGGTGTCCAACTCCGGTGATATGCCCGACACGGTGCTCTCCTCACCGACCCATGACGGCGGCGTCCCTCGTGGCCAGGCGTTCCTCGCGACCCACGCAGGTGCTCCGCAGGAGCAGCACGTCGAGAGACTCATCTGCGGGGAGGAGTCGGTCGACGCGTCAACCCTGATGCACCTGCTCTACGAGCGCGGCTATCGCTCAGTGCTCTGCGAGGGTGGGCCGCACCTGGTCACGACTCTGCTCCAAGCCGGTCTCGTCGACCAGCTCGCGATGACGACCTCACCGATGCTCGTGGGGACTGCCGGCGAGGTGCTGATGACCACGGCACCTCTCGAGACGGACCTGACCTGGGTCGGGGGCGCCACCATCGACGGCACGGTCTTCGCCCTGTGGGACGTCAGCTCGTCGGCGTGACGAAGGACGACACAGTCTTCGCCCCGTGGGGCGTCAGCTCGTCCGTCTGACGAACGACGACACCGCTTCCTCCCAGCGAGCGGGGTCGGTGTTCCACAGCTTGCAGTGGCGTGCCACGGCCCACTCCTCGAACGTGACCAGGTCGGGCCGCGCCTCCGCGACCGCTCTGGACGGCCCGATGGGTACGAAGTCGTCTGCAACCGAGTGCATCACGAGCATGGGCGTGTGGAGCTCATCGGCCCGCGTCACCCAGTCGGTCTGCGCCACGTCGACGGCCTCGGAGACTCCCGCCAGCCACCGCAGTGACTGGCTGCCCATCACGGCACGGCTGAGCAGGCCGATGGGGCTCGGCAGGTTGTTCACCTGGGCGTGGTGGCGTAGGACGTCGCCCCAGTCGAGGACCGGGCAGTCGAGGAAGACGCCGGTGACGCGGTCCGCCAGGTCCGACTGCGCGAGAAGCTGCATGCAGATCGCTCCACCCATGGACCATCCGCCCAGGGTGATGGTCCGGGCTCCGGCGCGTACCGCATACCTGATGGCGTCCTCGATGTCCCGCCACTCCGACAGGCCGAGCGTGTAGCGACCGTCCGGACCGCTGGGTGCGTCCCTGTCATTGCGGTAGGCGGGGACGAGGACTGTGAGCCCCGCGGCGTGGAGTGGTCGCA
>JAAYCP010000247.1 GCA_012729695.1 Actinomycetales bacterium
GGCGGCGGCATAGCCTGCGCGATCGCCACTATCTCGGCCGGGGTCGCGGTGCGTATCTCGCGGGCCCTCGTGGCTTTGCCGGCGCCGCGGATGGCGCACGGGTTGGGCCCGGTGTGCTTCCCGTCCTCTATCGCCTGCCCCATGGTCGTGCGTAGCAGCGAGTAGGCATGGGCGCGCCGGGTCGGCTTGCTCGGGTCGAGGCGGTCATACCAGACGCTCACCAGCTCGGGGGTGATCTGGCTCAACGTGTGCTCTCCCAGCTCGGGCAGGATCGACTCAGCGAGGATGCCGCGATACAGGGCCAGGGTTCGCGGGCGCAGCGGCTCACCCCTGACCCTGCGGCGCTCGAGGGCCAGCGGTGCCCACGTGGCCAGCGTGATGCCGGCCGCGGCCCGCTGCCTCGCGCGGCTCTTCGGCGGCGTCCACGTGTCACTGACAATCAGCTTGCGCTCTGCGGCTAGCCATGCCTCGCCATCGATGGCGGCATCGAACGTGTACGGCGCAGCGTGCCGGCGCACGTCCGGCCTGGTGTAGGCGGCTCGCCATCGGCCGCTAGGCAGCTGATGCAGCGACCCCCAGCCGCGGCGCTGCTTGCGCTGCTTCCGTGCTCGTGCCATCGGGGCCCCGTTTCACCGTCGTGAAATATGTATGCCCAAGTATGCCCCATTCTGCGGCGCGTGCGTATATAGTGGGAGACGCATTAGCGCACGTCAGACACCCTGACAAGCGTGTGACCAGCGGAAACGTCGAACCATCCTCTACAGGTTCGAGTCCTGCCGGGGGCGCAGCTGAGATCATCAGCCGCGCCTGCGCTGGAGCACGAGCTCTCCCACCGCGCCGGCCGCGCCCATGAGAACGGCGGCTGCACCCGCCAAGAAGAACCACTCGCCCTCGTCGAGGAGGTAGCCGAGGAGCAGCAGGACCAGTCCCACGGCACCAGCCGTGAGCCACGTCCTCGAATGCTCCGGGGCTGCAGGCCGCTGTCGCTCCACGTTCGCGGAGGGTACTCGTCCACAGACGACCCCGCATCTCGTCGAGGCTGGCACTCGCTGATCCGCCGACCACGGCCTGAGGCCCGGAAACGACCCGGACCACGACCCTCGCGAGGTCTACGATCACGTCATGACTACGCCCGAGGCGCCCGGCCTCCGGTACTCGGAGGCGGCGGGTCGGTGGGTCCTGGCGGCGACGGTGCTCGGATCGTCGCTCGCCTTCCTCGACTCGACGGTGGTCAACATCGCCGTGCCGGCGATCGGTCGTGAGCTGGGCGCGGGCGCAACGGGACTCACCTGGACGGTCAACGGGTACACCCTCACTCTCGCGGCCTTCGTCCTCATCGGCGGATCGCTCGGCGACCGCCTCGGCCGGCGTCGGGTCTTCATGGTGGGCGTGGCGTGGTTCGGGCTCGCATCACTCGTGTGCGCGCTGGCGCCGAACATCGGGCTGCTCGTGGCGTTCCGCGCACTGCAGGGTGTCGGCGCCGCCCTTCTCACCCCGGGCGCCCTCGCCATCCTTCATGCCGCCTTCCGGACCGAGGACCGCTCCCGCGCGATCGGCGCCTGGTCCGGCCTGGCCGGGATCACGGGTGCCGTCGGCCCGCTGCTGGGCGGGTGGCTCGTCGACGTTGCCTCGTGGCGCTGGATCTTCCTCATCAACGTGCCGGTCGTCATCGCCGTCCTCGCCATCTCGGCCAAGCACGTGCCGGAGTCACGTGACGAGTCGGCGACCGGCCGCCTCGACGTCGGCGGCGCCCTCCTGGCAGCCGGCGGCCTCGGTGCCCTGACCTACGGCCTGTCCGCCTGGTCCGAGCAGGGCCTCACCGCCCCAGCGGTCCTCCTCGGGCTCACGCTCGGGGGTCTGCTCCTGGCGGCGTTCGTCGGGTGGGAGGCGCGGATCCGCCACCCGATGATGCCGTTGGACGTCTTCAGGATCCGACGGTTCAGCGTGACCAACCTCGTGACCCTCGTCGTCTATGCAGCACTCGGCGGGGTCTTCTTCTGGCTCGTCGTCACCCTGCAGGTGGTCGCCGAGTGGAGCGCCCTGGCGGCGGGGCTCTCGCTGCTTCCCGTGACCGTCCTCATGCTCCTGTTCTCGCCGCGGGCAGGTGTCCTCGGAGACCGGCTCGGACCGAGGATCCCGATGACGGTGGGGCCCCTCATTGCGGCCGTGGGAGTGGCCCTGCTCATGCGGGTCGGTACGGACCCGTCCTACGTCGTCGACGTGCTGATCCCCGTGAGCCTGCTAGGTGCCGGCCTCACCATCACGGTCACGCCGCTCACCGCCACCGTCCTGGGCGCCGTCGACCAGGCCCGAACAGGTCTGGCCAGCGGGGTGAACAATGCCGTCGCCCGGACCGGCGGGCTCCTCCTCGTCGCCGTCCTGCCTGCGCTGACCGCCCTCGGCGACGACTTCGCGGATCCGGTCGCCCTCCACCCCGCCTTCCGGACGGCCATGCTCATCTGCGCCGGGCTCCTCGCCCTCGGCGGGGTTGTCGCGGCGCTCGGTCTCGGCGGAAAGCAGCCCGCATCCGCAGACCGGGCCTGACGCGCACGACGACCCGAGCCGACCTTGCGCACCCTGCGGCAGACTGGATCACCTATGCGTGTCTTCGCCGCCCTCATCCCGCCCGAGCACGTCGTCGAGGACCTCGACGAGTTCCTCTCCCCGCGCCGCGACGATCCCGCCGCGCGCGCCCTCGGCTGGTCACGACCGGACAGCTGGCACCTCACCCTTGCCTTCATGGGCGACGCTCCCCCGGACGCGGTCGACCGGTTCATCGAGCGGCTCGCCGACGGTGCGCTCGACGTGGAGGTCCCTGGCCTCCAGGTCCGCGGCGGCGGCGCCTTCCCCGTCGTCGAGCGGGCGCGGGTCCTGTATGCGGCGGTCCCCGACGCGTCCGGCTCACTGGAGCGACTGAGCGGCAGAGTGCGGGCAGCCGCTGCCGTGAGCGGGTGCGCCCCCGACGGTCGGGCCTTCGTCCCGCACCTCACCCTCGCCCGCTCCCGCCGACCCTTCGAGGCGACGAAGTGGGTGCGCGTCCTCGACACCTACGTGGGGCCGCAGTGGCGACCCGACGCGGTCGCCGTCGTCGAGTCACACCTCGGCTCCGGCGGCGCCCGGCACGTGGTCCTGGATCAGGTGCCGCTACGCCTTGGGGACGAGGACTAGCTCGCCCACTCCCCGAGGAAGGCGCGCCGCTGCAGCACCAACGCCTCGAGCAGCGCGCGCTCGTGCACCTGATAGTCGGGCGAGGCGGTCGAGTGGTACATCCGCTTGCGCAGCAGCGCGAGCTCGGAGGCGGTGTCCTGGAAGGCGCGCATCGCAGCCAGCCCCTGCGGCCCGGCGTTCATCCGCGCCCACATGCGGGCCTCACGACGGCGGCTCATCGATGCGAGCATGCCGACCTCGCCGTGCGAGAGCCAGCCGGCGTCCGCATACGGACTGAGGTGCAGCGCGATGAGGCGACCCTCGCGCGATCTGGCCCAGATGATGAGGCTGACGAACCCGAAGAAGATCGGTACGCCGACGAGGAAGTAGAAGACGAGCATCCCGCTCCCGCCAGCGACGGCCGACAGGTTCCACACACCGTGACCGAGGACGGCCAGGACGTAGCCGGTGAAGGGTGCCAGCACCTTGACCCACAGCCGCGGCGTCGTGGCCGCGACGCCCACACCGACCCCGATCATGACGGTGAACATCGGGTGCGCGAACGGGCTCATCACCCCGCGCAGGACGAAGGTGCCGGCGAGGAACTCGTTGCCACCCTCCGCATACGCCTGCCCGAGGTACTGGATGTTCTCGGTGAACGCGAAGCCGGCGGCGCAGATCCCGGCGTAGACGATCCCGTCGGTGATGCCGTCGAACTCGCGACGGTGCAGCCACCAGACGAGCAGGACGAGCATGCCCTTGAGGGCCTCCTCGACGAGAGGTGCCACGACAACGGCGGTCGTGGCCAGGGCCGCGTCGGGGTCGGTCGCCGTCTCGAAGGCGAGGATCGCGCCGGTGTTGAGGATGCCCGCGGCGAAGGCCGAGACGAGGGCTCCCCAGAGGAACGCGAAGACGAGCAGCCTCGTCGGCTCGGCCTCGAAGCGGTCCAGCCAGAGGAAGGTCGGGATGACGATGAACAGCGGGAGCGCGGCGAACAGCACGGCGAGCAGGGTCGTCTGGATCCCGAGCGAGGCGCTGAAGTATGCGGCGATCGCCAGACCGCAGACCGTGAAGCCGACGACGGCGAGGCCGATGAGGATGACTGCGCGGATGCGCGGGCGGCTCGTGGGGTTCCTGGGAGGCGAGAGCGGCGGCAGGGTCGTCGCAGTCATGGTGTGAGCCTAGCGGCCTAGCATGGCACCCATGACCGAGCCCGTGAACGACGCAGTGGGACCCGCTGCGCACCCCTCTTCGGACACTGCGAACGGCACAGCAGCCGGCACCGCGAATGGGACTGAGGGGTCGGTTCGCTCGCTGGGCGACCGGATCGTCTGGGTGGACTGCGAGATGACCGGGCTGAGCCTCGAGCGTGACGCGCTCGTCGAGGTCGCAGCGCTCGTCACCGACTTCGAGCTCAACCAGCTCGGCGACGGCATCGACCTCGTCGTGCGCCCGCCGCAGGAGGCGCTCGACCAGATGGACGACTTCGTCCGGGACATGCACAAGACCTCCGGTCTCCTCGAGGTGCTGGACTCGGGCGTCACCCTCCAGGAGGCGGAGCACGCGGTCCTGGAGTATGTGCGGGCCTGGGTCCCCGAGCCCCGCAAGGCACCTCTCGGCGGCAACACCGTCGCGACCGACCGCGGGTTCCTCGCCCGCGACATGCCGACGCTCGAGCAGCACCTGCACTACCGGATCATCGACGTCTCCTCCATCAAGGAGCTCGCCCGGCGCTGGTACCCGCGCGCCTACTTCGCCGCACCGGTCAAGAGCGGCGGGCACCGCGCCCTCGCCGACATCCGCGAGTCGATCGCCGAGCTGCGCTACTACCGCGAAGCGGTCTTCCGTGATCCGCCCGGGCTGGACTCTGCGACCCTGCGCTCGCTGGCCGCCAAGCACGTCATCGCCCCCGACCCCACGTCGTCCTGAACCCGGTTCGGGGCTCGTCGGGAGCCTGGTCCGTCGCGTGTGGCGAACCCGGTTCGGAGCACTGCCGTCGAGCAGGTACGATGGTCGCTGCTTCCCCTCAGGGGAGCACCTCATGGTGGGTGTAGCTCAGCTGGTAGAGCGCTGCGTTGTGGTCGCAGATGTCGCGGGTTCAAATCCCGTCACTCACCC
>JAAYCP010000042.1 GCA_012729695.1 Actinomycetales bacterium
TCCTCACCGTTCGAGGGCCTCGACAAGCCTCGGCAGACCGGTAGCCGCACTGACCTCCCAGCGGAGGTCGACGGTGTCGGAGAGGTCGCTCTCGCGCGGGTTGATCTCGACGACGGGGACGCCCTGACCTCGGGCGATGGCCGGCAGGCCGGCCGCCGGATAGACCATGCCCGATGTCCCGACGACGAGCACGAGGTCAGCGCTCTCGACCGCCTCGATGGCACGCTCGAAGCGGCCGCGGTCAAGGGGTTCCCCGAACCAGACGATGTCGGGTCGGATGTTGCCCAGCCGGCACCGCGGGCAGGCCGGCGGGGTCAGTCGCTCGACCGGCTGGTGCGGGAGGGTGAGGTCGCCCTCGTACGGCTCCCCGCAGGTGTCACACCGGTACGCGAACAGGCTTCCGTGCAGATGGGTCACTGCGCGGCTGCCGCCTCGCTCGTGGAGGTTGTCGACGTTCTGCGTGACGACGTCGAGGGTCGTGCGCTCGCGCTTCTCCCAGGTGGCCAGGGCCCGGTGGCCCGCATTCGGGAAGCTCTTCTGGACCACCCGGGCGCGCCACGCAAACCAGGCCCACACGCGCGCGGGATCCTGGAACCAGGCGGTCGGCGTCGCGAGCTCCTCCGGATCGACCTTGGTCCACAGGCCGAAGTCCTTGTCCCGGAAGGTCGGGATCCCGCTCTCGGCGGACATGCCGGCGCCCGTGAGGACGGCGACCCGACGCGCCGAGCGCGCGGTGTCCAGGACGTCCTTGGGAACTGTTGAGCTCATCACTCTCTAGCCTAGGCGCCGGGTCGGCAGGGTCTCTCTCGCCGGGATCCACGCCACTGCGGCAAGAAGCAGGATCAGCCCGGTGGCAAGGAAGCCCTCGGCATAGCCGAGCCAGTCGATGAGGAAGCCGACGAGCACCGGTCCGATGATCGTCCCGGTGTCCATCGCCATCTGGTATCCGGCCAGCACTCCACCGCCCGAGCGCTCGTTGCCCACGATGTCCGCGACCGTCGCCTGCTGAGCAGGATTGAGGACGCCTGCCCCTGCGCCGGCGATGGCGCAGAGCAGGAGGATGACCCAGATGTTCGACACGAAGCCGAGTATGAGTGTCGTTACGCCACTGACGATGAGTCCACCCATGACCGGCGGCTTGCGGCCGATGGTGTCGGCGAGCCGACCGGAGAAGGTGAGCGCCAGCGCGTTGCCGGCGGCGAAGGTTGCGATCGCGATCCCGGCGAGCTGGGCCGAGCGCTGCTCATGTGCGGTGCCCACGAGCACCGCCGTGACGAAGAGCGGGATGATCGCCATCCGCACCCCGAAGTTGGACCAGCCGTGGGCGAAGCTGGAGACCAGCGCGGAGCGGAACGCCGAGTCCCGGGTGGCCTCCCGGAACGTCATGGGCGGCTGGGTCGAGGAGGTCCGGAGCTCGCGCAGCCGGGCGCCGGAGAGGAAGGTGGCGACGACGGCAGCGGCGATGAGGAGCGCCACCGCGTAGACGATGAAGGGAACGCGCAGACCGAAGCCGCCGAGCAGTCCCCCGACGAGCGGGCCGACGACTCCACCGAGGAGGAAGGCGCTGGCGAACACCGAGGAGACCCGCCCCCGGATCGGTGGTGGCGCCAGCCGGATGATGAGCGCGGCGGAGGACACCGTGAACATGGTCGATCCGATGCCGCCGAGGGAGCGGTAGAGGAGGAGCTGGATGTAGCTGTCGGCGAAGGCCGTGGCGCCGGTCGAGAGGGCCACGATGAGGAGGCCGGCGAGGTAGACCGGCCGCTCGCCCAGCCCGGACACGAGGCGCCCGCCGAGTGGCGCGAAGACGAGCCGGAAGAACGCGAACGCGCTGACGACGACCGACGCGGCCGTCACGCCCACATCGAAGCTGCGGGCGAACTGCGGCAGGACGGGCGTGATGATCCCGAAGCCGACCGCGATGATGAAGCCGGCTCCGATGAGGACCCAGATCTCCTTGGGTATGCGCGGCGTCCTGATCGCGGAAGCAGTCTGGGCGCACACGCAGTCAAGTATCCCCGGCGCAGATGAGACTGCCACGTCGAGCGCTGGATGCGCCGATGACGCGGGCACGATGACGCACTGGGCAGGGTTTGTCGTGTGCGAGAGTGGTGGTTAGTTGTCCGTCGCTCGCGTCCGCTGCCCGGGTGGAGAAGGAAAGGTCCCGCGTCATGTCATCGCTTGTCTGGAAGGTCGTCGGCACCGGCTCGGCGGTGCTCGCCGGCGTCATCGCGAACAAGATCGTCACCGAGGCCTGGAAGCGCTCCGGCCGCGACGACAAGATCGACCCGAACAACCCGGACGTACCCATTGGCCAGGCGCTGGCGTTCGCCGCCCTCACCGGTCTCGCGGTCGGCGCTGCCCGCGTCCTCGCGACCCGTCAGGCCGCGGCCTACTACCGCCGCACGGCCGGACACCTGCCGCCCGAGCTCACGACCAAGCCCAAGGACGAGAAGCACTGAGCTGAGGCAGCTGCGCCACGGCGGTCGGCCTAGAAGGGTGGTCCTCCGGCGGCGAGGTAGGCGAGGTAGGCGGCACGTCGGCGGTGGCGTTTGCTGGGCCGGTAGCGGATCTTGAGGTGCCGGTGCCTGGCCCGGAGGTCTGAGACGTCGAA
>JAAYCP010000003.1 GCA_012729695.1 Actinomycetales bacterium
AGGCTCCACAGACCTCCTGGTCACCACCGGAGGGAGGCCAGGGAGGGAGCCGGGCGGAGAAAGCCCCCCTGTGAAGGGGATGCTCCTCCGCCGGGCGTCACCACCGTCAGTCGGCTGGTCGGTCGCATGGCATCGAAGCTCTGCGTTGCGGAGATTACTCGCGGGCAGACACGGCCGGGCTTCCCAGATCACTCACATCCTGCTGGGACTACACAGGAGTCAGCGTTCGCAACGCGCATCGGCTCTGCACCGATCCCCGCCCGGGCATGCCTTTACCGGGGTGCTCCTGTGTTCGGGATGCGCGTCTTGGGTCGGCGCACGACCGCCCCTTTGCTTACGGAGTCGGGGCCTCCGGTGTCCTCTCGACGGCGAGGATTGCTACGCCGGTTCCCCCTATCCGGAAGGGCCTATTCAGTTGTTCGCCAAGGCTTTGCGTGGACCTCGGGGGCTGCTTGACGCGCGAGGCGTGACGAGCCGTGGCGAAGAGTGACTGAGCGGAGGAGTTAGTGTCGCGTCCTGCTGTTGAGGGGCCCTCAGGTGACGCGAGAGGGGCCGGATCGCAGTGATCCGGCCCCTCTCATGTCTGCCCGCAATGGGTCAGTAGTCGCGGTGCTGCAGCGGCCTGCGCGCGGGCCGGAAACTCTCGGCCTTCAGGCGCTCGATCTCGCTGGCAGGGATGAGAACCCTGCGACCGATCTTGTTGTAGGCGAGCCGACCGGTGCGACGCAGCTGCTGCACCATCGTCTCGGGGAGGTGGGCCCGCGCCGCGAACTCCTTGGTCGAGAGAAGTTCGTTCTCGGCAGTGTTCTTCACCGTCGGGCGGTCGCGGTGGCGCCGTGGTTCAGGGCGAACCTGGTTGCGGCGGCAACAACAACAGCCGGACGAGTCGTCGGGATGGGACGGGGTTGCGATGTTGATCATCGCGTCTCCTTAAGGGGAGGCGCCCGGTTCAGCCGGGACTGCTGACCTCTGCCTTTCTTGGCATCGGCGGGTGTAGTACACCCGCGGCGTTCGCTTGTGTCGCGCGGTGCCGCCCCCGGGAAGGGTGAGCCTGATCACACAGCTAGAGAGCCTCCCCGCTCGGGGGCAAACGTGTCCAGCCTCTCTGCCAAGATCCGGTCAGCATCGTCGCGGGCATGCTGGTAGATCAGCGCTGCGCGAGGCGTCGAGTGGCCCAGTCGGCGCATCAGCTGGGCTATGCCCGCTCCTTGTTCAGATGCCCACGTCGCCCCGGTGTGCCGTAGGTCGTGGAAGTGCACGTCTTTCAGCCCGATCCTGTCGGCGGTGCGCCGGAACATGGCCGAGCGGTTGCTGGAGCGCAGCGGCGTGCCATTCCTCGTCCCGAATACGAGGGCCTCGGCTCCAGGAGACGTGTGCTGCTCCATGTGGGCCGCGAGGAGCGCCCTGACGTGCTCGGGCAGGTGGACCTTGCGGTAACCGGCGGCGGACTTGGGCGGCCCGACGTGGACTGCGCCGGCCGAGCCACGCTTGAGAGCTTGACGGACATCGACAGTGCCGGAAGCCAGGTCCACGTGCTTTCGCTGCAGGGCGAAGATCTCACCGGCGCGCAACCCGCTGAAGGTCGCCAGGTAGATGCTCGCGCGGTAACGGGATGGCATCCCGTCCGCAAGTGCCTCGACCTGATCCACGTTGAGCACGGGCCGGCGGGCGTGCCTGACGGTGCCCGCCCCGGACTGCGTGCAGGGTGTTCTGCTGATCCTGCCCTCGTCGACGGCAGTGCGGAAGACTGCGCTGAGGAGGCGGTACGCCTGCGCGGACTGCGTCTGTCCTGCACCCTCGATCTGGAGAGGAGGCAGGCCGGGGCTTCCTTGGCTGACCCAATCTTCCCGCAGTCGGGCGGGGAGACGGCCCGTCTCCGCGACGGGATAGCCGTTGGCCCGCGCCCAGTCGCGAAGGAGCTTCGTCTCGCGGGTGGAACCTGGGGTGACCGTCTGCTTCGCGATTGCACCAGCGGCTGAAACCGCTCGCACCCAGTGCGTCCAGGCGCTGACATGGCTCGGCGAGATTTGCCGGAGACTCATCTCGCCAAGCCGCGGGTTGGTCACGGTGACGCTGTCAGCGGTTGTGGTCTCGACGATGAACCGCCTGATGATGTCCGCGTAGAGGACTCGCGTCGATGGAGAGAGGTCGGGTCGGCGGTCGAGCCACTCTCGTGTGTACTGCGATAGAGAGACGTTTCCCTGGGAAGGGTCGATCCAGCCGTCGCGAGCAACTGTCGCCTGCTGGGTGGCCAGCCAGTCGCTGGCCTCACGGCGCGAGGCGAAGGTCCGCGGCGCGAGGATCTGGGCGTCATTGAGCGAGTAGCGGGCCTGGAAACGGCCCGAAGGTAGTAGGCGAATGCTGCCGAAGTCACGTTTGCGTGCCACGGGTGCTCCTCATGTATGGGTCTGACTGACCCGCACATGAGGCACGATCTGGCACGTTAACGTCGCGTGCTCCACTCCTGGGCACCTCGCAACGAGGCGAAAACCGCCTCTGACCTGCGGTTTCGTAGTGGAGCCGGTGACGGGAATCGAACCCGCGTATCCAGCTTGGGAAGCTGGCGCTCTACCATTGAGCTACACCGGCGTGCCGCCCTCGAGATGACGGCCTCGGCAGTCTAACCCACGGCTGCGGGCTGATGCGGACGCCCATCCGGTTAGGCTGACGCCGTGCTGCTCTCCGACCGCGACATCCGCTCCGAGATCGACAACGGCCGGGTCACGCTGGACCCCTGGGACCCGTCGATGATCCAGCCGAGCAGTGTCGATGTGCGCCTCGACAAGTACTTCCGGCTGTTCGACAACCACAAGTACCCCTACATCGACCCAGCCGAGGCCCAGCCCGACCTCACCCGCCTCGTCGAGGTGGACCCGAACGAGGGCTTCGTGCTCCACCCGGGCGAGTTCGTCCTCGCCAGCACGCTGGAGACGGTCAGCCTGCCCGACGACCTGGCTGCCCGCGTCGAGGGCAAGTCGAGCCTCGGCCGGCTCGGCCTCCTGACGCACGCGACGGCCGGCTTCGTCGATCCGGGCTTCAGCGGCCACGTCACCCTCGAGCTCTCCAACGTCGCGACGCTGCCGATCATGCTCTGGCCGGGCATGAAGATCGGGCAGCTGGCGTTCTTCCGGCTCTCCTCGCCGACCGAGAATCCCTACGGCTCGCAGAAGTACGGCTCGCACTACCAGGGCCAGCGCGGTCCGACAGCGAGCCGCTCGCACGAGAACTTCCACCGCACCGACGTCTGAGGCGCGCCGTTTCAACCGATCGACCAGCGACCATGTCCCTCATCGAGATCCGCATCACCGCACCCGACTCCGAGGTCGCGGACACCATCGCCCGCACCCTCGTCGAGGAGCGCCTGGCGGCCTGCGTCCAGCAGCTGCCGGCCATCACCTCGACCTACCGTTGGGAGGGAGAGATCGAGCGGGCGACCGAGATCCTCCTGCTCGCCAAGTCGACGGCAGAGGCCTTCGAGCAGGTATGCGCCCGGGTCACCTCCCTGCACCCCTACGAGGTGCCCGAGATCCTGGCCGTGCCGATCGAGAAGGCGCTCGGCGCATACGGGACCTGGGTCGAGGAATCCGTGCGTGACTGAGCAGACCGGAGTGGTCCACGCGTTCAGGGACGACGCCCTGGGTGAGGACGATGCAACTGGATTGGCTCTCCGGCTGAGCGCCGGCGAGGTGTCGGCGGTCGAGCTCGTCGAGGCTGCGATCGCCCGGCTGGAGCGGGTGGACCCGCGGCTGAGCGCCATCGCCTATGCGGACTTCGACGGGGCGCTCCGTCGGGCTCGCAGCCTCGACAAGCCGAGGGGTGCCCTCGGCGGAGTGCCTGCCCTGGCCAAGGAGACCATCCCGGTCAAGGGCATGCCGATGGCAATGGGCTCGAAGGCGATGCCTGCCCACGCCCAGGCCAAGGACGGCGACTTCACCCGACAGCTCCTCGACACCGGGATCGTCCTGCTCGGCACGACGCAGATGCCGGAGTTCGGCTGGACCGCGTCGACCGAGCGGGTGGGCGGGGACGTGACCCGCAACCCGTGGAACCCGGAGTACTCGGCAGGCGGGAGCAGTGGCGGAAGCGCGGCCCTCGTCGCCGCCGGGGCCATTCCCATCGCGCACGGCAATGACGGCGGTGGCTCGATCCGCATCCCCGCGGCGGCCTGCGGACTCATCGGCCTGAAGCCGAGCCGTGGCCGACTGCGTGCCGACGCCAGCGACGAGGACCTGCCTGTCCGCATCGTCGCCGACGGGGTCCTCACCCGGTCGGTGCGCGACACGGCCAGGTTCTTCGAGGCCGCCGAGCTCAGCTATCGCAACCCCGCGCTGCCACCCATCGGCAGGGTTCAGGGTCCGCCGGAGCGCCGACTACGGATCGGTGTGGCCATCGACAGTCCGCTCGCACCCCCCACCGACGCGCCCACCCGTGCGGCAGTGGAGCGCGTCGCCCAGCTCCTCGCCGGACTCGGCCACCACGTCGCCGACCACGACCTCGGCATGCCGCGCTCCTTCAAGCGTGACTTCGAGGACTACTGGTCGTTCCTCGCCCTGGGCGTCCGGGTCGGTGGACGCCGGCTCTACGGTCCCGCCTTCGACCGCAACGCCCTCGATCCGCTCACCATCGGGCTGAGCAAGCGGGCGGCGCGACGCATACCCAGGATGCCGATCGCCATCGCCCGGCTGCGGGCCTCGAGCCGCGCCTACGAGAGGTCCTTCGGTGACGTCGACCTCGTCCTCTCACCCGTGGTCTGCCACACCACTCCTCGGATCGGGCACCTGTCCGCGGACCAGCCGTTCGACGACCACTTCAGCCGGCTCGTCGAGTACACCGGCTTCACGCCGTGGCACAACGCCACCGGTGCACCCGCGATCTCGGTCCCGGCCGGCCAGACCGACGACGGGCTGCCCATCGGCGTGATGCTCTCGGCACCCATCGGCGAGGAGCGCCGACTGCTCGAGATCGCCTACGAGCTGGAGGAGTCCGCGCCGTTCCCGCGGATCCAGGACCTCGTCCGCCGCTGACCTGACTCAGGCCTCCGGGACGTTCGCCTCCAGCTCGGCGAGCCACGCCGTGGCCGACGCGTCCGAGGGCATCCGCCAGTCACCACGCGGGGAAAGGGAGCCGCCCGCGACGACCTTGGGCCCGTTCGGGAGCGCCGACCGCTTGAACTGGTTGGCGAAGAAGCGCCGGAGGAAGACCTGCAACCAGGACCTGATCGTCGCGAGATCGTATGCGGTGTGGTCCTTCTCGGGGTATCCCGGCGGCCACTCGCCGACCGATGCGTCACGCCACGCGTGCCAGGCGAGGAAGGCGATCTTGCTCGGCCGGTACCCCCTGCGCAGGACGTGGTAGAGGCTGAAGTCGTGCAGCGCATACGGACCGATCGAGGCCTGGGTCGACTGGGGTGTCTCCCCGTCCGCGGTCGGGATCAGCTCGGGTGAGATCTCGGTGTCGAGGACCGACTGCAGGGTCTCGTTGACGCCCTCCTCGGGGAACTGCCCGGAGGAGATGACCCAGCGGATGAGGTGCTGGATCAATGTCTTCGGCACGCCTGCATTCACGCCGTAGTGGCTCATGTGGTCGCCCACGCCGTACGTGCACCAGCCGAGCGCCAGCTCGGACAGGTCACCGGTGCCGAGGACGATGCCGCCGTGGTGGTTCGCCGCGCGGAAGAGGAAGTCGGTCCGGATGCCGGCCTGGACGTTCTCGTAGGTCACGTCATAGACGGGCTCGCCGTCCCCGGCGGGGTGCCGCAGGTCCTTGAGGAGCTGGGTCGCGAGCGGCATGATCGGCACCTCCTCGAAGGTGCAGCCGAGCGCCCGGGCGAGCCGGTAGGCGTTGGACTTGGTGTGGTCCGAGGTCGCGAAGCCGGGCAGGGTGAAGGCGAGTATGTGCGTGCGCGGCAGCCCCAGCCGGTCGCAGGCCTTCGCGGCGACGATGAGGGCGTGGGTGGAGTCCAGACCGCCGGAGACCCCGATGACGATCTTCGGCATCCCGATCGCCCGCATCCGCTGCTCGAGGCCGTGGACCTGGATGTTGTAACCCTCGTAGCAGTCGAGCGCGAGCCGCTCGGGGTCGTCGGGCACGAAGGGGAAGCGGTCGACGTAGCGTCGGAGGCCGAGGTCTTCGCGCGGCGGGTCGAGCCGGATCTCGAGGACACGGTATGCGCTGCTCGCCTGGTCGCGGCTGTCGGCGAAGGTGCCCTGCCGGATCCGCTCCTGCCGGATCCGGTCCAGGTCGACGTCGACGACCGTGCGCTGAGCGGTCTCGGGGAAGCGGGCCGACTCCCCGAGCAGGTCACCGAGCTCGTAGACCATCGTCATGCCGTCCCACGACAGGTCGGTCGTCGACTCGCCCGCCATGGCGGCCGCATACAGGTAGGCGGCGTTGCAGCGGGCACTCGCCGAGCGCGCCATGAGGTGCCGGTCCTCGGCCCGGCCGATCGTGATGGGTGAGGCGGAGAGGTTGAGCAGGACGGTCGCCCCCGCGAGGGCTGCCCTGTGACTGGGAGGCGCGGGGGTCCACATGTCCTCGCAGACCTCGACATGGAGGGTGAGGCCGTCGACGTCCACCGCCTCGATGAGCAGGTCGGGGCCGAAGCAGATGTCGCCGTCGCCGTCCGCGCCGGGCCAGTGCGGCCGGTGGAGGAACTGCCCCGCCGTGTCGGCGCCGGAGGCGAACCACCGGGCCTCGTAGAACTCGCGGTAGGTCGGCAGGAAGGACTTCGGCGCGACCCCGATGACCTCGCCCCGGTGGATCGCGACCCCGCAGTTGTAGAGCCGACCTTCGTGCGCGAGCGGCGCACCGACGACGATGACCGGGAGGAGGTCGGCGCTCGCCTCGGCGATCGAGACGACCGCTGCATCAACGGCGTCGAGAAGGACGTCCTGGAGGAACAGGTCCTCGATCGAGTAGCCGGACAGCGACAGCTCCGGGAAGAGCGCCACGGCTACCCCGTCGTCGTGGCAGGCGCGGACCTGCTCGAGGATCCGGGCGGCATTCGTCGCCGGGTCCGCGATCGAGACCGGAACGGTGCAGGCCGCGACCCGCGCGAACCCCTGGTCGTAGATGGCGTCGAACCTCACGGTGGCAGTCTGGCACGTGCGAGGTGCCCGTCGCCGGACAGATGTGCGCGACCACCGCATACGAACGCGGCTAGCGTGGCGGCATGTCACGTCCCGTCCGCATCGCCGTCCAGCTCAAGCCGCAGCACGCGGAGTACCCCGCCATCCGCGAGGCGCTGTCGCGGGTCGAGGAGCTCGGCGCGGACATCGCCTTCACGTGGGACCACTTCTTCCCGCTCTACGGCGACCCCGACGGCAAGCACTTCGAGTGCTGGTCCGTGCTCGGCGCCTGGGCCGAGCAGACGAGTCGCCTGGAGATCGGAGCTCTCGTGTCGTGCAACAGCTATCGCAACCCCGACCTGCTCGCCGACATGGCCCGCACGGTCGACAACATCAGCGGCGGGCGGCTCATCCTCGGGCTGGGAGCGGGCTGGTTCGAGCGCGACTACGTCGAGTACGGCTACGAGTTCGGCACGCCGGGCTCGCGACTCGCCGACCTGGGTGCGGCCCTGCCGCGGATCAGGCGCCGGCTCGGCCGGCTCAACCCGCCCCCGCTGCGCGACCTGCCGGTGCTCATCGGCGGTGGCGGAGAGCGCAAGACGCTGCGACTGGTCGCCGAGCACGCCGACATCTGGCACACCTTCGCCCAGGGCGCAGAGCTCCGCCACAAGCTGGCGGTCCTGGAGCGGCACTGCGAGGCCGTCGGTCGGGACCTGGGCGAGATCGAGATCTCGGTCGGCGTGGGCGGTCGCGGACGCGATCAGACGCTGCCCGGGGCGCCGGAGGTGGAGGGCGCGCCCCTCTATGACATGGGTGCCCGACTTTTCACGATCAGCGTCGGTGGACCCGACTACGACCTAGCGGTCGTCGAGCCCTGGCTGCGCTGGCGCGACGAGCTCAACAGCTGACATCACTCCGGGATGTCGCGGCCCGGCAGCTCGTGCTTGAGGTCGCGGGCGGCGAGCTCGGTGATCGCGTCCTGCGGTGAGAGCCCTTCGTAGAGAAGGCGGTACACCGCGTTGCACAACGGCATCTCCACCCCGAGGCTCGTCGCGAGCAGGTGGACGGCCTTGGCGTTGACGACGCCCTCGGCGACCTGGCCGAGCTCCTCCTGGATGGACTGCAGGCTCCGGCGCTGACCCAGCGCCTGCCCGACCCGGTAGTTGCGGGACTTCGTCGAGGAGCAGGTGAGGACGAGGTCGCCGACACCGCTCAGTCCCCCGAAGGTGAGCGGGTTCGCGCCTCGGGCCATACCGAGCCGGGCCATCTCGGAGAGGCCGCGGGTGATGAGGGCGGCGTGGGCGTTCGCGTCGAACCCCATGCCGTCGGCGAGCCCGGCGGCGATCGCGACGACGTTCTTCACCCCGCCGCCGATCTCGACACCGACGACGTCCTCGGTGAGGTAGGGGCGGAAGTAGGGGGTGTGCACGGCGACCTGCACCCGGCGGGCCTGGGTGAGGTCCTTGCCGGCGATCGTCACCGCTGTCGGGAGCCCCGCGGCCACCTCCACGGCGAACGACGGTCCCGAGAGATACGTGAGCCGCGGGTGGACCTCCGGTGGGAGAACGTCCTCGAGGACCTCGTGCATGAGCATGAGGGTCTCCACCTCGATGCCCTTGGTCACCGAGCACAGGACGACGTCCGGCGCTGCGGTCGGCAGCAGCGGGCGGATCTCCTCCGCTACCTCGCGCATGACCTGGGACGGCACGGCGAGAATGATCAGCTCGGCACCGGCGACCGCCTCCGCGAGGTCCGTCGTCGCCCGCAGCCCGGGACTGAGGTCGATGCCCGGCAGGTAGCGGGAGTTGTTGCCGGTCTCCTCGATCGAGCGGACCGGCTCGGGGTCGATGTCCCAGAGGACGACGTCATGGCCCTTGCTGCGCAGCAGACTGGCAAGCGCTGTCCCCCATGAACCTGCTCCGATGCCAGCGATCCTCATGTCGATGAGTATGCCCGTCGGAAACTGGGGAGGCATCCACCGGGTCGGGAGGGACGCGGACAGGGACAATGGATGACCGTGACCACCTCAGCACGCGAGAGCGACCTGGCCGCCCTGATCCGCGATCACTGCGCGACGATCCCGACCCCGCGGGTCGTCTCCGCCGGGCACCGTGCGCTCCCGACGCGTCTCATCGGTCTCGTCGACTCCATCCTCCCGGAGTACCGGCTCAACATTCTCAACGCCCCGTCCGGGATCCCCACCCGTCCGGGGGTCGTCCACGAGACGTCGTTCGTCGGTCCGGGCATGCGCAGGAGTCCGGAGCTGGCGTATGTGCCGGCCCGCCTCTCGCAGGTGCCGACCCTGTTCTCCCGCACGCTGTTCCCCGACGTCGTCATCCTGCAGACCTCTGCCCCCGTCAACGGCAAGGTCTCGCTCGGGGTGGAGGTCCACATCCTCCCGGCCGCCATCGAGGCCGCGCGCAGCCGGGGCGGGCTCGTGCTGGCCCAGGTGAACGAGCAGATGCCGTACACCTACGGCGACGGTGAGTTCGAGCTCGACGAGTTCGATGGCTGGATCGAGGGGTACGAGCCCATGGCGGGGCCGGCACCTACCCCCCTCGTGGGCGACCACGCCGACTCGGCGGGCGTCATCGGCGAGCTCTGCGCCTCGCGGGTCCGCTCCGGAGCGACCCTCCAGCTCGGCATCGGTGAGGTGCCCGACGCCACTCTCCCCGGGCTGGTGAGGCTGCGGAACCTCGGCCTCTGGACCGAGATGTTCAGCGACGGGGTCCTCGCCCTGGAGGCGGCCGGCGCCCTCGACCCGGACCGGCTCATCGTCTCGTCCTTCGCCGTCGGCTCCCAGGAGCTCCTCGACTGGGTGCACCTCAACGACCGGGTGCGGATGATGCGCACCGAGACCGTGAACGCCCCGGCAAACGTGGCCAGGCAGCCCGGGATGACCTCGATCAACACGGCCATGCAGGTGGACCTCTTCGCGCAGGCGAACGCCTCGCGGCGCAACGCCCGGATCCACTCGGGCTTCGGCGGGCAGACTGACTTCATCGTCGGCGCCCTGCACGCGCCTGGCGGGCAGGCCATCATGGCGCTGCGCTCGTGGCACCCCAGGGCGAACGTCTCGACCGTCGTGCCCCTCGTGGAGGAGCCGGTCACCTCGTTCCAGGCCAGCGCGATCATCACCGAGCAGGGGGTCGCCGAGATCTTCGGGCACTCGGAGAAGGAGCAGGCCCGCTCCATCATCGAGAACGCCGCCCACCCCTCGGTGCGCGAGGAGCTGTGGGAGGAAGCCGCATACCTCGGCCTCACCTGATCTCATCGCCGGTTCGACAGGATCTTCCACAGGAGCAGACATGACCGGCCACATCGAGCCGAGCCGGAGCGGTTTCGAGGCGTTCACGGACCTTGCGCGGGATGAGCCGATCCACATGCTCAACCTCGTGCGCTACCGCGACCTCGCGGAGTACCCGGAGGGCCACGACCACGCGGACAAGGGGTGGAGCGGGCGTCAGGCCTACCGCGAGTACGCCCGCACGAGCGGGCCGGTGTTCGCCCGGGTGGGTGGCGTCATCGGTTGGCAGGGCGCCTTCGAGTGCATGGTCATCGGCCCGACGGACGAGCGGTGGGACGACGGTTTCGTCGCGCAGTACCCGAGCGCCGCGGCGTTCTTGGAGATGATCACCGACCCTGAGTACCAGCAGGCCGCGGTCAACCGGACTGCGGCCCTGGCCGACAGCCGACTCATCCGCTTCTCGCCGGGCTGAGGAGTAGCGTGAACTGAGTGCGGTCGTCCTTCGCCAGCCTCGGTCGCCCCGAGACGCGGTACGCGCCGTCTCCCCACGGCTCCATCGGCTACCAGGTGTTCGGGTCGGGGGACCGGGACATCGTGTTCATCACCGGTGCGATCACCAACCTCGACGCGATCTGGGACGAGCCGACCGCCGTCCGCTTCCTCGACCGGCTCGCCGAGATGGGCCGGGTCATTCAGTTCGACATGCTCGGCTCCGGGGTCAGTGATCCGATCCCGCACCGCTCGATGTGGCTGCCGCTGGAGGCCAACGTCGACACGGTGATGGCGGTCCTCGACGCGGTGGGTGTCGAGCGCGCCGTCGTCTACGGAGACACCGAGGGCGGGTTCTCGGCGATGATGCTCGCCGCGACGTCCCCGGAACGGACCGAGTCCCTCGTCCTGGTCAACGCCTTCCCCAAGGTGACGCGGGCGGAGGACTACCCGATCGGGATCCCGGACGACGTGTTCGAGCGCCTGGCAGAGGGGTACGCCGAACAGCACGGGACGAGTGGCGCGATGCTCGAGCTGACCGCGCCGAGTGTCGTCGATGACCAGCGCTTCCGGAATTGGTTCACCCGGTACCAACGACTCTCGGTCCCGCTCGGGCTGGCCCGCAGCACCTTCGACTGGTACCGGGAGATCGACGTGCGCGCTGCCCTACCGCTCGTGCAGGCGCCCACGCTGATCGTCGCCCGTCGTGACGCGAGGTTCCACCGCGCCTCCCACAGCGAGTACCTCGCCAAACACATCCCGCACGCGAAGCTGCGCATCGTCGAGGGAGCCGACACCCTGCCCTTCCACGCCGGGGACTTCGGTCCGACGCTCGACGCGGTCGAGGACTTCCTCATCGGACGGCAGGTGAGCGTGCGCACGGAGCGCGTGCTGGCCACCGTTCTCTTCACCGACATCGTCGGCTCGACCGTGCAAGCCTCCCGCCTGGGCGACCAGCGGTGGTTGGACCTGCTCGCGGACCACGACCGGATCGTGCGGTCGCAGGTGGAGCGCTATCGCGGCCGACTCATCAAGACGACCGGGGACGGCGCGATCGCCACCTTCGACGGGCCGGGCCGGGCGATCGCCTGCGCGATCGCCATCAACGAGATGCTCTCCAGGCTCGGTCTGCCGATCCGGGCGGGCATCCACACCGGAGAGGTGCAGCTGCGTGACGGGGACGCCCACGGGATGAGCATGCATATCGCCGCGAGGGTGATGGGCCAGGCAGAGAACGGCGGCATCGTCGTCTCCAGCACGGTGAAGGACCTCGTCGTGGGCTCGGGGTTCACCTTCGAGCCGTGCGGGGTAGTGGAGCTCAAGGGTGTGCCGGGGTCGTGGGCGCTCTACGAGGTCACCTCGACCGAGTAGGCAGTCTGATACCCTGGGGGGTATCCATACTGTCGCCGACCCCCGAGAGGATCCTCATGGCCACCCGCGACCTGACCCACGCCGACTTCGAGAAGACCGTCACCGAGGAGGACATCGTCCTCGTCGACTTCTGGGCCGCCTGGTGCGGACCGTGCCGCCAGTTCGCCCCGGTCTACGAGGCTGCCTCCGAGCAGCACCCGGACGTCGTGTTCGGCAAGGTCGACACCGAGGCAGAGCAGTCGCTCGCGGCGGCAGCGGGCATCACGTCGATCCCCACGCTCATGGCCTTCCGGGAGGGTGTCCTCGTCTTCAACCAGCCCGGGGCGCTGCCGGCGGCCGGCCTCGAGCAGGTGGTCGCCAAGGTCAAGGAGCTGGACATGGGGGAGGTCCACGCCAGGATGGCCGCCCTGCGCGCCCTCGCCGACAAGCCTCTGGAGATCTCCGCGGACGACTTCGTCACCGGGCACGCCGAGGGTCGGACCGTCGTCGACGTGCGGGAGCCCATGGAGTACCGCGCCGGTCACGTCCCCGGGGCCGTCCTCATGCCGATGCGCCAGGTGGCGGAGCGAGCCGGTGAGCTGCCCACGGACGAGCCGGTATACGTCATCTGTGCGACCGGCAACCGCAGTCAGTCCATGGCCCAGCTGCTGCGCCGGGCCGGGGTCGAGGCGTACTCCGTCGCGGGCGGGACCGAGGTCTGGGCCGCCGCCGGTCGCGAGGTGGTGACCGGCCCTTACCCACGGGCCACCGACGCCGCGAGCGCCTGACCTCGCCGCCCCGTCCTAGCGGACCTGATGGACGTAGCGCAGCGGCTCGGCAGGACACTCCTCACCGAGCGACATCGCGGCGATGCGTCCCTCCGTGTGCGCGGTCTCGAGCGCGGCGACGGCGCGGTCGCGCATCGTCCACGGGTCGATCGTGTTGATGTTGATCTTCGAGCCACCCTCGAAGCCGGCGAGGGTCGAGATGCGCCACTTGATGACGACGCGCAGCGGCATGGCGACGTCGATGCCGGGCTGCCGGTAGTGCCACTCCTCGTTGCTCGGCACCTCCGGCCCGGCGGCGACGTGGCACGCGTGCAGCAGGTCCGACCAGGAGCGGATCTCCGCGGCCGACATCTGCCACGGTGACGTCGCGGCGGACTTCGAGTACACCTCGAGACTCGGGTAGCGGTGGCCGTAGCCCGCGATGGCGATCGCGTGCTCGTTCTCCGCGATGATGAGGCTCTCCGCACGCGGGTAGGCGACCCCGAAGTCGTTGTAGATGAACGGGTTCTGCCGGGTCCGCCGGATCTCCCGGCGCATGCTCACCCCGAGCTCGTCGATCGCGACGAGCTGCTTGTGGAGGTGGTCGAACGACGCTCCGGCGGGGCTCAGCCAGTTCTGGAAGATGGCGACCTGCGCCGCGAAGACGTTGCCGGTGTAGAGCGCGGCGGCCGCGTCGAGGGTCACCCTGATGTACTCGAAGTGCTCCTCCGGGGTCAGCGTCCCGGAGCCGGCGAGGTCGGTCACGACGGTTGCGTCGTCGACGTAGTGCCGCCGGGGGATGACGACGTCGTGGCAGGACGCGAAGAACTCCCGGCCGCGGGTCAGCTGCTCGTCCTCACTCAGCGAGTCCCACTCCTCGGTGGACATCCCGCCGGCAACCGCTCGCGTGCGGGCGATCGTCCGCACGTGCTCCCGTCCGAGGTCCTCGCCGAGATAGCGGTCGGCGTGCTCGACGCCCGGAGGCGGCACCGCATACCCGTAGTTCTTCTCCCAGTAGTTGAAGTCGAGGATCTGGAAGAGGTTCGGCACCACCCGGAAGTCCGCCACCCCGGACGTGACCGCAGAGGCCGGCAGCGCATACTCCCAGCGTCCGCCGGTCGCCCGCATCCGCTCAGGGGGCGTCTCGAGGTAGCGGTCCGGGCAGAAGGCGCAGTATGCGTTGCGCCGGGTCGGATCGATCGGCTCGGCCGGCTCGTCGGTCCGGCGCAGCGGGCGGTTGGCCCGTCCCGGGACGGTCCACGCGGTCGTGCCGGAGAAGGGATTGGTCTGCTTGACCGTCCCATCGGCCATCCGCCTGATCGGGTGGGCAGCCTCGGGAAGCACGCCCACCAGACTAGGCTGCGAGGGTGCCGGGACGGGGGAGGTCCCACGTAGGCTTGCGGGAGGAGCCCTCTCGGCCCGATCAGCAGTCCGTAAAGGTGAGGAGTAGTTGAAACCATGACCGCAACCCCCGGTGACGGCGCTGCAGCGGCCCAGCCCCTGAGCCCGCCCGACTCCCTCGTGCTGACCGCTCCCGAGGCTCCTCCGCACATCAACGCGACGCAGGCGCCGGCCATGGCGCCCCAGGTGGCGCCCGAGGCGATCCCCGCGCTGGACGCCAAGGTGGACGAGTTCATCACCGCCCTGGAGAAGGCCGAGTCCAAGAGCCCCGAGTTCGCGCGCCAGGCCGAGAACGTCCGGACGATGGGTGACGCAGACATCCGTCGGGCCGCCGAGACCTCCAACCGGATGCTCGAGCGTCCCGTCCGCGCCCTCCAGGAGGGCGGGCTCTCCGAGGGATCCACCGTCGGGAAGACGCTCCTCGAGCTGCGGCGCACGATCGAGGAGCTCGACCCCAGCGGTGGTGGCGCGACGAAGCGGTGGACGAGCTGGCTGCCGTTCCGCGACAACGTGACGGACTACTTCCGCAAGTACCAGTCGAGCCAGAGCCACCTCAACGGCATCCTGCACGCGCTGCGCAACGGCCAGGACGAGCTGACGAAGGACAACGTCGCGCTCAACCTCGAGAAGACGAACCTGTGGAACGTCATGGGCCGGCTCAACCAGTACATCTACATCGCCGAGCGTCTCGACGCCCGGCTCTCGGCCCGCATCGCCGAGCTCGAGCTGACCGACCCCGACGAGGCCCGGACACTCTCGCAGGACGTGCTGTTCTACGTCCGGCAGAAGCACCAGGACCTGCTCACCCAGCTCGCGGTGTCGATCCAGAGCTACCTCGCGATCGACATCATCATCAAGAACAACGTCGAGCTCATCAAGGGTGTCGACCGGGCGTCGACGACGACCATCTCAGCGCTGCGCACGGCCGTCATCGTCGCCCAGGCGCTCGGCAACCAGAAGCTCGTCCTCGACCAGATCACCGCGCTCAACACGACGACGAGCGGCATGATCCAGCGGACCTCGGAGATGCTGCGCGACAACTCCGCGGCCATCCAGGAGCAGGCGGCGTCCTCGACGATCGGCATGGAGCAGCTGCAGGCCGCGTTCCAGAACATCTACGCGACGATGGACTCCATCGACACCTTCAAGCTCAAGGCGCTCGACACCATGGCGGCGACCATCGGCACCCTCGAGACCGAGGTGGAGAAGTCCAAGGAGTACCTCGAGCGCGTCCGCAAGCACGACGAGCGCCAGGCGAGCGGCACGCTCGACCTGAACGCCTGACTGGCGAAGGCGCAACCACGAGGTGGGGGTCTGGGACTGGCTGACCGGACGCGACCGGCAGGAGCCGGAGCGTGTGGTCCTGCCTGCCCCGCCCACCGAGGACGATGTGCGCGCGGCGCTCGACGAGGTCGCCAAGACTCTCGTCGAGCGCAACGCGCCCCCCGTCGTGCGCGCCAGGGTCCAGCGCATCGACCGCACGATCCGCGAGACGCTGCCCCGCCTGCGTAACCTCGGGCTCGCCAGCTACGACGGCTTCTCCGTCATGCAGACCGCGACCGACTACCTGCCCGAGGCGCTCGACGCATACCTCCGACTGCCGCGGCAGTGGGCCGACACCCGGCCCATCGAGGGGTACAAGACCGCGCTGATGATCCTCATCGAGCAGCTCGACCTGCTCGCGGCGACGATGGACAAGATCTTCGACGCCGCGAACCGGGAGGACGCCAACGCGCTCATCACGCACGGACGGTTCCTCGAGGCCAAGTTCGGGCACGGCAGCAGCAGCACCCTCACCGCGGACGGCCCGGTGCCTGAGGTGCCCGGAACCGATCAGCCGCCGCGACCGACCAACTCGCTGGACCTCTGAACACCTGACCTCGCAGTCCATTCCCCTCGAGAGAAGCCGGATCTTCGACGATGAGCAACGACCGGACCCGACCGACCTCCCTCAGCGCCGCGATCGCCGCGCTGCTGGAGGTGGCTGCCGCTGCGGGCATCCCGCAGGACGCCGCCCGCGCCGAGGCCGAGTCGCTCGCGGCGACCATCGCCGAGCCGGCGACCGGCGCATACGTGGACTGGGTGCGTGAGACCGGCGGGGGCCGGACCGCGGAGGACTTCATGCTGGCGGCCTCCCGGGGCCGCCGCTACCGCAACGCCGCGACGCCGTCGATGGCGCATCTCACGCTGACGCGGAGCCAGTACGCACCCGCCTATGCCAAGGCGCTGGCCGACGTCGCAATGGCGGCGGTCGGGCTCGGTGAGGAGAACGCGCGCGTCCTCGGCAACGCGACCACGGCTGCCGCGGCACAGCTCGGCGAGGCGGCCCACCACCTGCCGGTGCCCACGCGCCGGCCGGATCCTGCCTCCCAGCCGGACCTCCCCGCGGCCGAGCGCCTGCTGTCGTCGGTGATGCACGAGCTCAAGGACGTCACCGCTCGGATCAGGGGTATGCGGGACGCGCCGAGCCTGCCCGGCTCCACCTTCGACCTGGGCGCGGGACCGACCCACGCACCCGGGTCGTTCGACCTCACGACCGGCGACCGCCGCATACCGGAGGATGCGTCCGGCCTCCCGACCGGAGAGCAGGGCCAGACCGCCGGAGAGCCCCAGGCGGAGGTGGCAACCGAGGCCGAACCTGAGCCGGAGACCCGGTCCGTCCAAGAGCTCCTCGCCGAGCTGGACGAGCTCGTGGGGCTGACCGAGGTGAAGAGCGAGATCCACCGCCAGGCCGCCGTGCTGCAGGTCGAGAAGAAGCGCATGGAAGCCGGGCTGAAGTCGCCGACGATCACGCGGCACCTCGTCTTCACCGGCAACCCCGGCACGGGCAAGACCACCGTGGCCCGCCTCGTGGCCGGCATCTACCGGGCTGTGGGCCTGCTGTCGAAGGGCCAGCTCGTCGAGGTCGACCGCTCCGAGCTCGTCGCCGGCTACCTCGGCCAGACCGCCATGAAGACGGCCGAGGTGTGTGCGAAGGCCAAGGGCGGCGTGCTCTTCATCGATGAGGCGTACTCCCTCGGCGGCGACCAGTACGGCACCGAGGCGATCGACACGCTCGTGAAGGAGATGGAGGACAACCGCGACGACCTCGTCGTCATCGTGGCCGGCTACCCGCTGCCGATGGAGATGTTCATCGCGCAGAACCCCGGGCTGGCGAGCCGGTTCCGCACCCACATCGAGTTCCCGGACTACACCGAGGAGGAGCTCATCGAGATCTTCCGGCTCATGGTCAAGGGTGCCGACTACGACGCCGACGAGACCGTCGAGCAGCGCCTGGCCGAGATCATCGCCTCGACCGAGCGCGGTCCTCAGTTCGGCAACGCCCGCTTCGTGCGCAACCTGCTCGAGGCGGCGATCGGCCGGCACGCGTGGCGGCTGCGCGACGTCGAGGAGCCGACGATCGAGGAGCTGCGCCGGCTCGTCGTCGATGACTTCCCCCTCATCACCTCCCCTCAGGGTGGGACCAGTGGTCCCACCGATGCCCCGAGCTGGCCGTTGTCGGGCACGATGGAGCCTTCGGGTGAGGACGACACGGCAGAGGATTCGGAGGGCAGTCCATGAGTAGCGCCGCGACCGGTGGGCGCGCCGTTGCTACGGCGCCGCCGCCTGCTGCCGGTGCCGCCGTGGCTCCTGCCGGCTCGGCACTCGTCCCGACCACCGTCCCCGCCCCGCCCGCGGCGGCGGCCCCCCGCCTGCCCCTGAGCGCCGACGTCCCGACCGCTCTGGCGCGCTGGCAGGCCGTCCTGGCCATCGCGGTCGTCGCGTGGGCAGTCCTCACCGCGGCCATCCTGGGCAACAGCTTCGACAAGACCCGGACCGGCGCCGAGCACACCGGCCAGCTCATCCGCGTCCACGAGATCGAGTCGAACCTCTTCCTCGCCGACGCGATCGCAACCAACGCCTTCCTCGTCGGAGGCCTGGAGCCGCCGGAGCAGCAGGCGGCCTACGACGCGGCCCTCGAGCGCGTCACGAGCCTCATCGTCGAGGCCGCGGAGGCCCAGCCCGCAGACCGGGCGGTGCTCGAGGCGCTCAACCACGACGTGCTGCGCTACGCCGAGCAGATGCAGCAGGCCCGCGCCAACAACCGGCAGGGGCTCCCCGTCGGGGCGCAGTACCTCCGCGAGGCCAGCGCGCAGCTGCGCAGCGACACCCTGCCGCTCCTCGACAACCTCATCACCTACAACGAGCAGCGCGCGGACGGCTCACTCACCGGC
The DNA here is from genome assembly GCA_012729695.1 of Actinomycetales bacterium. GTDB lineage: Bacteria > Actinomycetota > Actinomycetes > Actinomycetales > Dermatophilaceae > F2B08. The sequence continues at coordinate 18,536 of JAAYCP010000003.1, forward strand.
CACACCTGGGTGCTCGTCGTGCTTCCTGGTCTGGTCCTGCTCCTCCTCCTCGGGTGGTTCAACCAGCAGCTCGCGGCCATCTTCCACCGCCGACTCAACCTCGGTCTCGTCGGCGCGGCCGTCCTCGTTGCGGCCGCGACGATCGGTGCCGGAGTCGTGATCGGTAGTCTCGGCAGCGATGCCCGGGGCCTGCGCGAGGGTGCCTTCGCCACGGCGACGAGCCTCTCCAGCGCCCGGACCGCCGCGGGGGACGCGCGGTCGCACGAGAGCCTGCGGCTCATCGCGCGCGGCTCCGGCGCCCAGTTCGAGGAGGGCTGGATCGAGGCGTCCAACCGGGTCCTTACGGAGATCGAGGGTGACCGCGATCTCGAGAACCTGTGGGAGCAGTACACCGCTGCGCACGAGGAGATCGTCGCCGCTGACGAGGCAGGCGACTGGGACGAGGCGGTGGCGCTCGCGACGGCGACCGGCGAGGGCTCGGCGAGCGCCGCACTCAGGGCGTTCGACGAGCGGACGAGCGCTGCAACGGCCGATGCGAGCAGGACCGTCGCGGACGCCCTCGGCCGTGGCTCCTGGCAGGTCGCCATCGCCGCGGTGGCCACGATCCTCGCCGCCGCCATCGCGACAGTGGCTGTCTCGTGGGGTATCACGCAGCGGCGGAGGGAGTTCTCGTGAGCGGCCGACGCATACGTCTTACTGCCGTGCTCGGCTCGGCCGCCCTGCTCCTCACGACCGCGTGCGGCTATGAAGCGACGCCGCTCCCGGAGCCGGCTGAGACCCCCACGCCGACCGCGGCCTCCCCGGCGGCGCCCCAGGAGTGCAGCAACGCCACCCAGTCCTACGACCCGCTCTCGCCCCTGCCCGAGCCGGGCCAGATGCCCGAGGGCTCGACGATGGCGGCGATCCAGGAGCGGGGGCGGCTCATCGTCGGCACCTCGGCGGACACGTTCCTCCTGGCCTCGCGCAACCCGCAGAGCGGCGAGGTCGAGGGCTTCGACATCGACATGGCCAAGGCGGTGGCCCGGGCGATCTTCGGGGACGAGGACCGCATCCAGCTGCGGATCATCACCGCCGCCGAGCGGATCCCGCTCCTCGAGGCCGGTGAGGTCGACATCGTCGTGCGCGCCTTCTCGATGACGTGCGCGCGGTGGGACCAGGTGGCCTTCTCGCAGGAGTACTACCACTCCGGCCAGAAGATCCTCGTCCGGCAGGGGTCGGACATCACCGGCCTCTCCTCGCTGGCCGGCCACAAGGTCTGCGCACCGAACGGCACCTCGAGCCTGGCCAACCTCGTCGCCCTGGCGCCGGACGCGGAGCCGGTCGGTGCGGCGAACCACACCGGCTGCCTCGTGCTCTTCCAGCGCGGCGAGGTCGACGCGATCACCGGCGACGACACCGTCCTCGCCGGCCTGGCTGCCCAGGACCCGTATGCGGTGGTCCTCGACGAGGAGCCGTTCACCGAGGAGCCCTACGGCATCGGGGTCGCGAAGGAGAACACCGACCTCGCCGCCTTCATCAACGGTGTCCTCGAGCAGCTCCGGGAGAGCGGCGAGTGGAACGCGTCCTATCAGCGCTGGCTCGCGCCGTACCTCGGTGACGGGACCGGTCAGCCGGCACCGGTCTACGGGCGGAGCTGACCGGTATGGCTCTTCCGCTCAGCTCGGTCAAGGCCCCGGCTGCCCCGGGTCGACTCGGCGAGCCTGTCGACGTCGAGCAGATGCAGGCGTATCTGCAGCTCCTCGACGAGTGGCTGCGCGCCCGCCGCGACGAGCTGGACCAGCTCGACGAGGCGGCGATGCGCGCCGACCGCGGAGGGGAGGCGGACCGCTCGCTCACGAGCGACCTCACCCTCTCGATGGCCATCTGGAAGGCGGTCTCGGACCGCAACGCCCGCCTCCTCGAGGTCTGGGACGGTGGCCGGGTGCTGCGCAAGGAGCGCGAGCAGCTCGCGTCGCTGCTCTGGGGACGACTCGACGAGGCGACGGCAGGCGGCCTGCAGGTCTCGCTCCCTGAGGCCTGCCGGCTCTCCGACGCCCTTGCTGGTCAGCTGCGGGTCAAGCTCGCCTTCGACCCGGCCGCGGACGCCCAGGTGTCGCGGGTCAAGGCCGCGCGGGCGGCGATCGAGCGGCTGCGCGACCAGCTCGCACTGGAGCCGGCAGGCGTCCGCGCGCAGTGGAACGACCGGTGGACCTCGGCCGCGGCCCGGGTGGCCGACCTCAGTGCCCGGGCCCAGCGTGGAGCCGACATCGGCGGGCTCATCGGCCCGCTCGAGCACGAGCTCGCCCGGATGGAGCGCGATCTCATCGTCGGCAACGCCCAGCGCCGCGAGGCGCTCGGCGCCCTGGCGACCGCCCGCTCGATGCGCGCCTCCCTCGAGAAGCGGCAGGCCGACCTCACCGCGCTGGTGGAGCGGACCGTGCGGACGGTCACGCCTGCACCGCGCTACGCGATTCCCGACGTCGCGGCTCTCGGGCCGGTCCCGGCGACCCCAGCGGCCATCAATGAGTACCTCGACAAGCTCGAGCGGGTCTCGCACGCCATCGGATTCGCCGAGCAGGAGTACCGCGAGGCACTCGATGAGCACTCCGACCTCGTCGCGCTGCTCGATGCGCTCGTCGTCAAGGCGCGCGGACTGGGGGTGGCTGACCACGACGACGTCCTCGCCGCGGAGAAGCAGGCACGCGCGGTGCTCAACCGGGAGCCGTGTCCGATGCCGCTGGCCCGCCAGCTCGTGACGACGTACCAGTCCTGGACCGACACCGAGGGGAGGGTGAGCGCATGATCCGGTGCGCCCAGCCGGGATGCTCCGGCGAGATCGTCGACGGCTACTGCATGGTGTGTGGCATGCCGGGAGGGCCGGCCCAGACGGCACCCGCGGCACCATCTGCGTCCTCGACGGCTCCCACCGTCATGTCCCACGGACCCGCGCCCGTGGTGGCCTCCGGACGCTGCAGCCAGCCCGGCTGCCCCGGAACGATCGCCGACGGGTACTGCACCGTCTGCGGGTCTCCCGCCGGCGCGGCGCCGCAGCGGGGGCAGTCCGAGGCCAGCCCGATCTCAGGTGACTCGTCGGTGGCCACGGCGGCCTCGATCGGCTCGGCGGCGATCGGCTCCGCCCGGGCCAAGGACAGTGGCATCACCCGTCGCGTCCGCTCCGGCAGCGAACGGATGCGCGCGGCCCGCCTCGGGGCCGGGATCACGACGGTCCCACCGGCGCCGGCCGTCGACGCGGCGAGCGCAGTCAAGGAGCACGCCGCGGTCCCCGAGAACCGGAGGGTGTGCAGCGGCTGCGGCAACCCCGTCGGTCGCTCGGTCGACGGCCGCCCGGGCCGGACGGAGGGCTTCTGCCCCAAGTGCCGGACGCCCTACTCGTTCACCCCGAAGCTCAAGGCCGGGGACGTCGTCGCCGGTCAGTATGCGGTGGCCGGCCCACTCGCCCACGGTGGCCTCGGCTGGATCTACCTCGCCCGCGACCGGAACGTCTCCGACCGCTGGGTGGTGCTCAAGGGCCTGCTCAACACCAACGACCCCGACGCGCTCGCGGCCGCGATCGCCGAGCAGCAGTTCCTCGCGCAGGTCGAGCACCCGCTCATCGTCGAGATCTACAACTTCGTCACCCACGAGGGTGCCGGCTACATCGTCATGGAGTATGTCGGGGGCACCTCGCTCAAGGACATCCTCAAGCAGCGGATGGTCGCCAACGGGGGGAAGTACGACCCGCTGCCGGTCGACCAGGCGCTCGCCTACATCTACGAGGTGCTGCCCGCCTTCCAGTACCTCCACGACCTCGGCCTCGTCTATTGCGACTTCAAGCCGGACAACCTCATCCAGGTCGGTGACGCGGTCAAGCTCATCGACCTCGGCGGGGTGCGGCGCATCGACGACCAGCACTCCGCGATCTACGGCACGGTCGGCTACCAGGCGCCCGAGGTCGGTGAGGTCGGCCCGACGGTGGCCTCCGACATCTACACCATCGGTCGCACCCTCCTCGTCCTGTGCATGGAGTTCCGCGGCTATCAGGGCACCTACGTGCACTCCCTGCCACCGGTCGAGTCGACCCCGCTCTTCCAGGAGTACGACTCGCTGTACTGGCTCATCGCCAAGTGCTGCGCGCCGGACCCGGCAGACCGGTTCGCCTCCGCGGACGAGCTGCGCGTGCAGCTGCTCGGCGTGCTGCGGGAGGTCGTCGCGCGTCGCACGCCCGGCACCGCCCTCACCTCTGCGGCCTCGATGCTGTTCACCTCCCCGGCGGTCGCGGGCGGCACCCTGGACTGGTCCCTCCTCCCGCATCTGCGGCCGGACCCCTCGGACCCCGAGTACGCCTTCGTCACCTCCATCACGGAGACCGACCCGACGGAGCGACTGCTGGCCCTGCGTCAGGCACGCACCATCACGCCCGAGATCCACCTGGCCCGCGCCGAGGCCCAGCTCCGCCTGGGCGCGCCCGAGCAGGCCGAGGCGATCGCGATCGAGATGCTGAGGGAGGACCCGTGGGAGTGGCGAGCGCTCTGGGTCCAGGGTCTCGTCGCGCTGTACCGCCAGGACTGGCCCGCAGCTCAGCGTGCGTTCAACGCGGTCTACCGGCAGGTGCCCGGCGAGCTCGCGCCGAAGCTCGCGCTCGCCCTGGCGTGCGAGTCAGGGGGCCTGCTCGATGTCGCCGAGGGTCTGTACGCGACGTGCGCCGCCACCGATGCCAACTACGTGGCGGTGTCCGCCTTCGGCAAGGCGAGGGTCCGCGCTCTCAAGGGTGACACCGCGGGTGCCGTCGAGGCCCTCGACCTGGTGCCCACCACCTCCCGCGGCTACCCGGAGAGCCGGCGGCTGCGTGCCGAGATCCTCCTCGACGGAGCCGGGGACGACGTCGCGGTGCTCGCGCAGGCACTCGAGAGCGTCTCCGCGGCGCGACTGGACAGCGCGGAGCGCGGACGGTTCACCATCCGCGTCCTCGAGCGGGCCCTGGCCTCGGTACTGGAGCACGGCCCCCAGCCCCTCAAGATCGGGGAGTGGTCGGCGGAGGAGCACTCGCTGCGGGACGCCCTCGAGGAGACCTACCGCACTCTCGGCAGGGAGGCCTCCGACCGTGCCGAGCGCACCGAGTGGGTCCTGCGTGCCAACCGCGCGAGGAACTGGAGCATGACATGAGCGAGGACACCACTCCGGTGACCTACACCCCGGCGAGCTCGCCGTGCCCCACCTGCGGCGAGCCCATCGCCCCCGACGCCAACTTCTGCGAGTCGTGCGGCACCCAGCTCGGCGACGTCACCGAGGCCGATGCCCAGGCCGACGCCCGGGCTGCGCAGCCGTCCCCCGACTCGGGGGTCCTGCCCATCAGCCTGCCGACCTTCATGCTCGCCGACAACGCGTCGGCCCCACCCCGTCGCACGTGCACCGAGTGCGGCGGCACGATCGGTCCCGACCTGTACTGCGAGCAGTGCGGGACCAAGGCACCGAGCGAGCGGGACCACTTCCGGGAGGTCCCGGCATCCTGGGTGGCCGGGGTGTGCGACCGCGGCGTCCGGCGCAGGCGCAACGAGGATGCCCTGGCCCTGGTCGCGAGCGAGACCCCGGGGGAGCGGTGCGTGCTCATCGTCATGGACGGGGTGTCGAGCTCGACGGACTCCGACGTCGCCTCCCTCGCCGGCGCACGCGCTGCTCGGGACCGGCTCGCGACGTCGATCCCGCGCGGCCTCGGGACCCCCGAGTCGCGCGAGTCCGCCGTGCACCAGGCGATCACCGACGCAGCCGAGGCCGCGCAGGCGGCGATCGTCGCGCATACCGAGTCGGCATCGGCGAACCCTGCGTCGGCGACGTTCACCTGCGTCGTCCTCGAGTCCGAGCCCGAGGGCCCGGTCGCCTGGGTCGGCAACCTCGGTGACTCGCGGGCCTACTGGTTCCCCGATGTCGGGGAACCGCTCCAGCTGACCCGTGACGACTCCGCCGCCGAGGCGCTCATCGACGCGGGCGCCCCGCGGGAGGTGGCCTACGGGGACCATCAGTCCCACGCGATCACCGCCTGGCTGGGCCGGGACTCGGAGGACACCCAGCCGCGGATCCGCCGACACCAGATCACCGAGGACGGGTGGCTCCTGGCCTGCTCCGACGGACTCTGGAACTACGCCGTCGAGGTCGGTGACCTCGCAGCGGCGCTGCGTGCGACCGTCGCCGAGGCCGGGGGCGACCCCGAGGCGGTGGCCCTGGGGCTCGTCACGTGGGCCTGTGAGCAGGGCGGGCACGACAATGTCACCGTCGCGGTCGCCAGGGTCGGGGCGCCGGTTGTCGTGGGAGAGACTGGGGCGGACGAGGAGAACGTGACCGACGAGAGAGCAAGCGAGGAGTGACGATGGCTCAGTTCAGTGCGACCGTCTACCAGAACGAGTTCCTGCCCGCCGGGGGGACCGACGTCAATGCGATCGTGACGGTCACGTGCGTCGGGGCCGGGGTCGCAGGCCAGACGGGTGCGGGGGACGCCGGCGAGATCATCATCATCGACACCTCGGGCTCGATGGGCGATGTCCGGATGGAGCAGGCCAAGCAGGCCGCCCAGGCGGCGCTGGCCGAGATCGTCGACGGCACCTACTTCGCGGTCGTCTCCGGCAACGGCGCGGCCTTCCTCGCCTACCCGCACGTGCGCTCCGGCCCCGGCATGGTGCGGATGAACCCGCAGACCCGCCAGGAGGCGGCCCGCGCGATCGCCATGCTCACGAGCGGGGGCGGAACGGCGATCGGCACCTGGCTCGACCTCGCGGGCAAGCTCTTCTACTCCGTGCCGCAGGTCATCCAGCGGCACGCCATCCTCCTCACCGACGGGGAGAACAACGAGTCGCCGGCGGTCCTCGACGCCGCCATCCGCCGGGCCACCGGGGTCTTCCAGGTCGACGCCCGCGGTGTGGGCACCGACTGGCGGGTCGATGAGGTCCGGCGCATCGCGACGAACCTCCTCGGGACGGTCGACATCGCCCCCGAGAACGCGGCGCGGATGAGCGAGGAGTTCCGCTCGATCATGCGCTCGGCCATGGCGCGCGGGGTCGCGGAGGCCGAGCTGCGCGTGTGGACACCGGTCGGTGCCCAGATCCTCTTCGTCCGGCAGGTCTCGCCGACGGTCGAGGACCTCACCTCCCGCCGTCGCCCGGTCAACGAGCTCACCGGCGCCTACCCGACCGGCGCGTGGGCCGACGAGTCGCGTGACTACCATGTCGCCGTCCGGCTGGCGGCGAAGGCGGTCGGTCAGGAGCAGCTCGCGGCGCGGGTCCAGCTCGTCATCCACGACCAGGTCCAGACGCAGGCCCTGGTCAAGGCGAAGTGGTCCGACGACCACAACCTCACGGCGGCGATCGACGAGCAGGTGGCGCACTACACCGGCCAGACCGAGCTCGCCGCGGCGATCCAGGAGGGACTGAAGGCCAAGGCCCTCGGCGACGACGCCACCGCGACGGCGAAGCTCGGGCGGGCGGTGCAGCTCGCCCAGCAGACCGGCAACGAGGAGGCGACGGCGAAGCTGCGCAAGGTCGTCGAGGTCGAGGATGCGGACGCGGGGACCGTGCGGTTGAAGAAGGCCGTCGACAAGGCCGATGAGATGGCCCTCGACACGGCCTCGACCAAGACCACCCGGATCCGGAAGGACGGCTGATGGCCCGCACCTGCCCCGACGGGCACCCCAGCGCCAGCGAGGACTACTGCGACACCTGCGGACTCGCGATCGCCGCTGACGCCGAGGTGGTGTCGGACGGGGGCGCGTCCTCGACGGGCTCGTCCGCGGCCGACTCGCCGGCCCCCTCGACCCAGGAGTGCCCCCACTGCTCGGCGGTGGGGCCGGCCGACGCGTTGTTCTGCGAGGCCTGCGGCTACGACTACACGACCGGGACGCTGCCCCGGCCGGTGGAGCCGCTCAGCTTCCCCATGCCGGCATCGCTCGCCGACCCGGGCCGGCCGATGCCCTCCGAGCCGCACGTCCACGACGAGGTGGCCCCGGCCGAGGTGTCGGAGCAGGCTGCGGTGTCGGCGCCGGTCGAGACGTCGCCTCCTGCAGAGACGCACTCTCCCGCCGACAGCCATCCGGCGCCGTCCCTCGACGAGCCGTGGGTGGCCGAGGTCTGGATCGACCCGGACTGGTACGCGGACCAGGGTTCCTCGGATCCCATGCCCTCACCGGGGATGCCCACGGTGGTCCTCCTCACGCGGACGTCCTCCCTGGTGGGCCGGACGTCCCGCTCGCGGGGGATCCACCCGGACATCGACGTCTCCAGCGACCCCGGTGTCTCGCGTCGGCACGCGCAGCTCACGACCGACGGCACCCGGTGGTTCGTCGAGGATCTGGGGTCGGCCAACGGCACCTTCGTCGGCTCCGCGACCGGGAGCCTGCCGAGCACGCCGATCCCGCCGGGTCAGAAGCGGGAGATCGCCTCGGGTGAGCAGGTCTACCTCGGGGCCTGGACGCGCATCGTCATCCGGCCGGCCGCCGAGGGCGAGCACTGAGGCAACAGGCTCAGCGGCTCACTACTCCTGGAGAATCCTCGTCCAGGGTCGACTCAGGTCGAATGCCCGACCGGTGATCTCGTCCTCGTTCGGCGTGATCGCGACGACGTTGTACTTCAGCGTCGGGATCCACGGGCGTAGCGGCAAGGACTCGACCTCGTGCTCCTCCTCGCCCTCGAGGAGCGTGGCCCTGCCCCGGAGGACGACGGAACTGGCGAAGTCGCCGAGGACCTGGTCGATCTCGAAGGCGACGTCCTCGTTCATGACGATGCCGAGCAGCTTGCTCCCCTCGGCGGTGCGGAAGTAGATCCGCTTCCCGTCCGTCGCGTAGTTGATCGGCACGATGTGGACCTCGCCCGCGAGGTGGTAGGCCAGGCGCCCGAACTCGTGACTCTCCAGGAGGTTCCAGCACTCCTCGAGTGTCAGCTTCTTGACCGGGTTAGCGTCCTCGACCTCGACGGGGCTCGGATCGTACTCCGTCATCTGACTACCTCCATCTCACTCCTGGACATCAGCCTATTCGGTCGGTCTCGAACGTGAAGCCCTGGGTGACGAGTCGCTCGATGAGGGCCTCGCCGATGCCGGTGGCCGGCGTGAGCACACCACTGCGGTCGGGCAGCCGGTCCCCGTCGAGGGCGAGCGCCAGGGCGGCCTGACCAATCATCACCGCGGTCCCGGTGTACCCGGGGTCGCGCTCAGCGCTGACCCGCGTCCGGAACACCGCGCCGGTCGAGGTGCGCGCGAGGACCTCCATGGCGAAGCGGCCGCGCCGCATCGCCTCCTCCGAGGGACCCTCCCCCGGCTTGGGCAGGAACCGGTCCAGGACGGCACGGGTCGGCGGGAACGAGAGCCCGGCCAGTCCCGCGAGCAGACCCGCCGAGAGGGCAGCTCCCTTGAGCGGCGCCTGCGGTGAGCGTCCGAGGTCCATGACCTCGCGGTAGCGGAAACCGCGGCCGTACTCCCAGCCGAGCAGGGCGTTGGAGCGGCGCACGATCCGGGTGTTGAACTCGGCCATGACGAACGGTGCCGTCCAGTGGCCCTCCGGGTCCTGGCGCACCGCCACCGCCCCCAGCCCGGAGCGGAACGCCTTCTCCACCGCCGGACCGAGCGGGGTCACCTTCGCGAGCGGCCCGAGGACCGGCGCTCCCGCCGAGGAGGTATGCGGTGGTCGCCCGTCCACCCGCCCCTCGTCACCGCGGGGCTCCTCGTCGCGGGCCGGGCTCAGGGAGTAGGGGTCCGAGAGTGCCGCCCGCGCTGCCCGGTCGGAGCGGGCTGCAGCCGCCTGGAGGCGGGCGGAGTCGATGGTGCCGCCGGAGATGCCGCCCTTCATCGAGGTGACGTAGAGGACCGTGTCCTCGAGGGTCCCTTCACCGGCGGCCTGGGCGGCTCGTGCGGTCTGGAGGACGCCGAGATCCGACGGGATCGAGTCGAAGCCGCAGGCGTGGACGATCCGGGCGCCGGTGCGCTGCGCCTCCTCGTGGCACTCCTGCGCCGACTGCCGGACGAAGAGCACCTCCCCGGTGAGGTCGCAGTAGTGCGTTCCTGCAGCGGCGCAGGCGCGCACGATGGGCATGCCGTCGCGCGCATACGGCCCGACTGTCGTCGCGACGACCGTGGTGCGGGCGACGAGCGCCTGGACCGCGGCCCAGTCGCGGACGTCGATCTCGATGAGCTCGACCCGCGCCGCCGCCGGACCGAGGTCGGCGACGAGGGCCTCGAGCCTGGCCCGCGAGCGTCCGGCGAACCCGAGCCGGACCCCACCGGGGGCGGTCTCGACGAGGTGGGCCGCGATGAGCCGGCCGACGAATCCGGTGGCCCCGAGCAGGACGATGTCGAGATCGCGTTCACTCATGCATCGAACCTACTCGTCTGCCCGCGTGCCGGGCGCACACTCCCTAGCCTGCTTGCATGGACCGCTTCCCGAACGTGCTGGGCATCATCCAGGCCGGTGGGGCCGGTTCGCGTATGGACGTCCTCACCCGGGAACGGGCCAAGCCGGCACTCCCGTTCGCCGGCTCGTACAAGCTCGTCGACTTCGCGCTCTCGAGCTTCGCCAACAGCGGGGTCGCTGACGTCTGGGTGAGCGTCAGCTACCTGGCCTCGACCCTCGACCCCTATCTGGCCCAGGGCAGGCCGTGGGACCTGGACCGGACGCGCGGCGGCTACCGGCGGGTGGTCCCGGAGGAGGGCGGGGCGACCACGGAGAGCGGGTTCGCCGCGGGCAACGCCGACAACCTCGTCCAGCTGGCCGGCGCCATTGAGGAGTTCGACGCCGACGTGGTCGTCGTCATGAGCGCCGACCACGTCTTCAACCTCGATCTGCGTCCGGTCATCCGGGAGCACCTGACGAGGGAGGCCGGGTGCACCATCGTCACGGCGGAGGTCCCGAAGCAGGATGCCCGCGAGAAGGCCGTCGTCACCGTGGGCGGGGGCGGTCGGGTCACCGGGTTCGAGTACAAGCCGGAGCGTCCCACGGGCACGACCGTCGCGACCGAGATCTTCCTCTACGAGCCGACCGTCTTCCTCGGGGAGCTGCTGCGGCTCCGGCACAAGCTCGCCGGGGGAGCCGAGGACGGCAGCAGCGGCCTGGGTGACTTCGGTGAGCACCTGTTGCCTGCCCTCGTGGACCGGGCGTGTGTCTACGCCACCCCGCTCCCCGGGTACTGGCGCGACGTCGGGCGCCCCCAGGCCTATCTCCAGGCGCACCGGGACCTGCTGGCGGGGAGGGTGGACGTCTTCGACGATCCGCAGGCGCCGATCCTCACCCGCTGGCCCGAGCGGCTGCCCGCGATCGTGCGACCGGGCGGCCTGGTGGACGACGGAGTGCTGTCCCCCGGTGCGGAGGTGCGCGGCACGGTGCGGCGCTCCGTCCTCGGCCCCGGTGTCGTCGTCGAAAAGGGTGCGGTCGTCGAGGACTCCGTCATCGGTGCGGGCGTCCTCGTCGCGGCCGGCGCCCAGGTCAGCACGAGCATCGTCGACGACGGCTGCAGCATCGGTCGGCGGGCGACGGTCGGGGCTCTGCCGTCCGCGAGACGGCTCCGGGACGAGGACATCACCCTGCTCGGCCGGGACTGCGAGATCCGTGGCGCATCAACGGTTCCCGCGGGTGCGAGACTCGAGCCCGGCACGCGGACCTGAGGCCGATTTCCTCGGTGGTCTCTGGCAACAGCACTAGCGTCTCGGCCGCGCATCGCCTAGACATGACATCGACGGCCACCGTGGCCGATCCATGAGGAGGCAGAGCATGACAATCAACCCGGGTATGGAAGACGCGGAGAGCAACGAGACGCCGGCGCTCGACGGCGGAGCCGGACACGACGGTGGTGCCGATGGTGGCGCTGACGGTGGTGCCGGCAACGACGGTGGCGCGGATGGTGGCGCCGACGGTGGTGCCGACGGTGGTGCCGGTCACGACGCCGGTTCCGACGGTGCCGCTGACTCCGGTGGCGACGGCGGTGCAGGTTCCGACGGTGGGGCAGACGGCGGTGCCGACGGTGGGGCCGACGGTAGCGCGGGGCTCGACGGCGGAGCCGGCCGCGACGCCTAGAGCCGCATGACACCTCCATCGGAGACGCACTCCTCGGCCGGTGCCCTGTCCCGCCTGCTCGGCGGGACGGGCCCGGCCGAGTTCGCCGACGCATACTGGGGCGCTCGTCCTCACCGCCGCGCGATCGGCGACGTCGCCGACCTCTTCTCCGCCGCCGCCGTCGACGAGCTCATCTCGGTGCGCGGCCTGCGTGCGCCGTTCCTGCGCGTCGCCAAGGACGGGCGCACCTTCGGGGACAAGGAGTTCACGAGCGGCGGCGGGGTCGGTGCCGCGATCGGCGACCAGCTCAACGACGACCTCATCTGGCGACACTTCGAGGCCGGGGCGACCCTTGTCCTCCAGGGCCTGCACCGGACCTACGAGCCGGTCCTGCGCTTCACGCAGGGTCTGGCCGCCGACCTCGGCCACCCGTGCCAGGTCAACGCCTACATCACGCCGCCACAGAGCACAGGCTTCAGCGACCACTACGACGTGCACGACGTCTTCGTCGTCCAGGTCGAGGGGGAGAAGCGCTGGCGGATCCGCGAGCCGGTCTGGCCACTGCCGCTGCGCGACCAGCCGTGGGACCAGCACCGGGATGCCGTCGAGAAGGCGGCCGAGCGGGAGCCGCTCGAGGAGTTCGTCATGACTCCGGGGGACGTGCTCTACCTGCCCCGCGGGTACCTGCACTCGGCCACCGCTCTCGGCGACATCTCGATCCACCTCACGATCGGGGTGCACCAGTGGACCCGCCACCACCTCGCCGAGCAGCTCGTCGCCGCAGCCCTTCAGTCGCTGGGCAGCGACGAGATGACCCGTGGGTCCCTGCCGCTCGGGGTCGACGTGGCCGACCCCGCAACCCTCGGCGAGGAGATCTCCGCCGTCCGCCAGGCGCTCGCCGATGCCCTCGCCGAGGTGCCGGACCGGACCGTCACCGCAGGTCTCGCGGGCCGGGCCAGGGGCGCGCAACGCCCCGGCCCTCTTGCGCCGCTCGCGCAGCTACGCAGCGTCCAGGCCGGGACCGACCGGGTCGAGCTGCGCGCCCACCTCTACCCCCGGCTCCGGACCGAGCCACTCCGCCTGGAGACCAGGCTCGGCACGTTCCCGCTGCGTGTCGATGACCGGTCCGAGATCGAGAAGCTGCTCGAGACCGGCGGTCCGCTCTCGGTGGGTGCCGACCTCGCTGCGCGGCTGCTGCGGGCGGGCATCTGCATACCATCGGCCCTGTGACGTCCCTCCGCCCGGCCGACGACCGGCTCGGCCCTGACACGTGCAGTGTCGGGGCCCGGCTGCGCCGTGATCCGCTGGTCGGCAGCGCACCGCCGGCCCGCGGATGGCTCGTCTTCGAGCACCCCGGACCGTGGCCGACCAAGGCGAGCGCGGTCTTCGGCTCCCTCGGCCCGCAGCTGGACGCCCGCACCCTGGCCCAGGAGGTCCGGCCGATGCTCGTGCGCCGGCCGGGGCGGGAGTCACCGGCCACGGCGTGGTCGTGGTGGTTCGTCGACTCGGTGACCTCGACGTGGACCACCGGGCTGTGGACCGCCGTCGACGACGTGGATCGCGTGCTCGACCTCGTCGACGTCCGACGCGAGGAGGCGAGGGAGCGGATGACCCCCGCGGACCCGATGATCCTCGTCTGCACCCACGCCAAGCACGACGTCTGCTGCGCGGTGCGCGGTCGTCCGATCGCCGCCGACCTGGCCCGTCGCTGGCCCGAGCTGGTGTGGGAGTGCAGCCATCTCGGCGGCGACCGCTTCGCGGGCAACGTCGCGATGCTGCCGGACTCCACGTTCTACGGCGGCCTCGAGGCGGACCAGGCCGAGCAGGTCGTCGCGGACCACCTGGCAGGCATGGTCAGCCTCGAGTACTACCGCGGCTCCGGGAAGCACACCTCCGCCGCCCAGGCGGCGGTCGCCGAGCTGCTGCGACGGCACGGGTCCCGTCGGCTGCACGACCTCGAGGTCGTGGGGGTGCATGCGGTCGGTGACGGCGTCTGGGACATCGACATCGAGGGGGTCGGCGACCTGCCGCCGCGTACGACGCTCACCGTGGAGCGGCACTGGCGGGCGCCGGAGCGGCTCACCTGCAGCGGACTGGAGCCCAAGAAGGCGGCCGAGTATGCGGTGCGTGCGTAGGCTCTGAGCGTGACCTCGCCCTCGGGGGACTCGATCGTCGCCGCTCTCCGTCGCCGCGGCGTGGAGGACGTGTCCGTGGACCGGGCGCTGCGCTCGGCCTACTCCTTCGACGCCTCGCTCTACCGGGTGGAGCCGGCCGCGGTCGCGAGGCCGCGCTCGCCTGCGGAGCTGGTGCCGATCGTGCGTGCCTGCGCCGAGCTCGGTGTCCCCGTCACGGCCCGAGGTGCAGGGACCTCGATCGCCGGCAACGCGGTCGGCCCGGGTGTCGTCGTCGACTCGAGCAGGCATCTCACCGGCATCGTCGCAGTGGACGAAGAGCGTCGTCAGGCGGTCGTCGAGCCGGGCGTGGTCCATGCCTCCCTCCAGCAGCGGGTGCGTCCCCTGGGTCTGCGGTTCGGGCCGGACCCCTCGTCCCACACCCGCTGCACCATCGGGGGCATGGTCGGCAACAACGCCTGCGGGACCCGGGCGCTGGGGTACGGCCGCACGAGCGACAACCTGGCGGCGGCCTCCCTCGTCCTGGTCGACGGTGACGTCCTCACCGTGTCGCGGGACCAGTCCCGGGACGAGGTCCGGCGTCTGCACCCCGCCTGGTCTACTGCGCTGGACGCCGTGGATCGCGAGCTGGCCCTGGTGCGAACGGAGTTCGGACGTTTCACGCGCCAGGTGTCCGGCTACGGGCTGGAGCATCTCCTCCCGGAGCGGTTCGACGCGGCGGCCTTCCTCGCCGGCTCGGAGGGCACGCTCGGGCTGCTCAGCGAGGCCACCGTCGACCTCGTGACCGACCCGCCGGCAACGGTCCTCGTGGTCCTCGGGTTCGGGTCCATCGGCGACGCCGGGGACGCCGTGCCCCTCGTCCTCGGGCACTCCCCTCGTGCCTGCGAGGGCCTGGACCGCCGCATCGTCGACATCGTGAGGGAGCGGTTCGGCCCCCTCGCCGTCCCGGCTCTGCCGCTCGGTGCCGCATGGCTCTTCGTCGAGCTCGCGGGTGACACGGCGAAGGAGGTCGCCGAGGCGGGGCAGCGTCTGCTCGGGGCATTTGGGTCCGGGAGCGGCCTCGTCGTCACCGACCCGCTCGCCGCCACGGCACTCTGGCGCATCCGCGAGGACGGCGCCGGGCTGTCCGCCACCTCGCCGCGCGGCCGGCCGGCACACGCCGGCTGGGAGGACGCGGCCGTGCCGCCGGAGCGCCTCGGCGCCTATCTCCGCGACTTCGACGACCTCCTTGTCGCGCACGACCTCACCGGCCTGCCCTACGGACACTTCGGCGACGGCTGCCTGCACATCCGCATCGATGTGCCGCTGGACGACCCCGGTCCCTACCGCGCCTTCGTGGCGGACGCTGCCGACCTCGTCGTGTCCTACGGCGGCTCGCTCAGCGGTGAGCACGGCGACGGCAGAGCACGTTCGGAGCTACTCGCCCGGATGTACTCACCGCAGGCGCTGGCCCTCATGCGCGCGGTGAAGCGGGCCTTCGACCCCGACGGCCTGCTCAACCCCGGCGTCCTCGTCGACCCCGCGCCGCTCGAGTCGGACCTGCGGCTCCAGGGCATGTCCCGGGAGGGGCTCGCCGGATCGCTGCGCTGCACGGGGGTGGGGCGCTGCCGGGCAGAGCACTCCGGTCCCGGCATCGTCATGTGTCCCTCCTATCTCGCGACGTCCGAGGAGGTCGACTCCACCCGCGGGCGGGCGCGGGTCCTCCAGGACGCGATCACCGGCCGGCTCCCGCTCGGGCTGCAGGACCCGGCGGTGGACGAGGCGCTCGAGCTGTGCCTGTCGTGCAAGGGCTGTCTCTCGGACTGCCCGACCGGCGTGGACATGGCGCACTACAAGTCCCTCTGGCTCGAGCAGCGGTATGCGTCCCAGCCTCGTCCGGTCACCCACCACACCCTGGGGTCGCTGCCGCACTGGCTGGCTGCACTGCGCCGGGTGCCGCACCCGCTCGGTCGACTCGCGGGACTGGGCCTGTCGGCGGTCCAGGGCCGCGGCGTCCTCCGGCTCGCGGGGGTCGACCCGCGGCGATCACTGCCGCGACCGGCTGCGCGTCGGCTCGACCGCCGCGTCAGGACCAAGCCGGGCGCTCCTGGCGTCGTCGTCCTCGTCGACACCTTCACGGAGGCCTTCGCGCCGGAGATCGCGACCGATGCCGCCGCGGTCCTGCGCAGCGCGGGCTACTCGGTCACCTTCACCCGCCAGGGCGTCTGCTGTGGGCTCACCTGGATCAGCACGGGCCAGCGGGACGAGGCCCGCTCCCGGGTGGGGGAGCTGGTGCGGCTGCTGGAGGCGGCGGCTGCTGCCGGTGTCCCGATCGTGGGTCTCGAGCCGTCCTGCACCGCGGTGCTGCGGGGCGACGCGGTCGAGCTGCTCAGGGGGACCGAGGACGAGGCGGGCGCTCGTGCGGTCGCGGGCGCGACGCATACCCTCGCGGAGCTGCTGGACCGCACCGACGGCTGGCAGCCGCCCGACCTGAGCGACCTGCGGGTCGTCGCCCAGCCGCACTGCCACCAGCACGCAGTGATGGGGTATGCGGCGGACCTGGCCATCCTCGAGCGTGCCGGGGCGGCGGTGCACCGGCTGGGCGGGTGCTGCGGCATGGCGGGCGACTTCGGCATGGAGATCGGTCACTACGAGGTGTCCGTGCGCATCGCCGAGCAGCAGCTGCTCCCGGCGCTGCGCGCCGACCCGCAGGCGGTGCTGCTCGCGGACGGGTTCTCGTGCCGCACCCAGGCGATGGACCTTGCGCACCGGGAGGGCCGGCACCTGGCGCAGCTGCTCACCGGCGCTCAGCCGGTGAGCAGGTAGCCGGCCGCGCCGACGAGAGCGCCCAGCAGCAGTCCCACGCTGGCGTGGACCAGCGGCGAGCGGGCCAGGACGCCGACGAACTCGCGGAGGATCGCAGCCGGGAAGTAGTAGTGCGCCGTCCGCGCGCCCACGACCTGGGCCTCGATGCCGAGCTCGCGGCTGATGATCGCGGCGCGGAAGGCATGGAAGTCGTTGGTCGCGACGACCATCGAGGCGCCGAGCCCGCGCTCGTGGAGCAGCTCCCGGGTGCGCAGGAGGTTCTCCTCGGTCGTCCGCGAGGCGGTCTCCGCGATGACCCGGTCGGCGGGCGCTCCGGCGCGCACCGCATACGCAGCCATCGCCGTCCCCTCGGCGACGGTCTCGTCCGGGCCCTGCCCGCCGGAGCACACGAGGACGGTGGGCGCGTCCGGATCGGAGGCGAGGATCTCGTCGAGCGCCTCCATGCCGCGGTCGATCCGGGCCGCGAGCAGGGGCGGGACCCGCTCGCCGAACACGCGCGAACCCAGCACCACGACCGCGTCCGCCGGCCAGGTCGGGGTGCGCCGCGCATACCACTGGCCGTAGGCGAGGAAGGCGAGGAAGAGCAGACCGAGGTAGCCGGTGACCGCCATGCCCCCGACGGTGAGCGCGACGAGCCAACGCGTGTGGGTGACGATCGCGACGACGGTGAGGCTGAGCAGACCCACGATCGCGCCCGCGGTGAGCAGGGGGAGCGCGGTGGCGACACCGAGGCCCTCGCGGCGCACGGTGAGCAGTCCGGTGCCGACGAGGTAGGGGAGGACCGCGAGGCTGGCCACCGCGAGGGCAAGGACCCCGACGGCGGCGACGCCGAGCTCGATGGCGGGGGAGAGCGACCCGAGCGCGCTCATCGCAGTGCCGATGACGACGACGGTGGCGACGAGGGCGACGACCGCCTGGCCGAGGCTGCGGGGGTCCGCCTCGCGGGCCCGACCCGTCTGGAGATCCCGGCTGCGGGTGTCGACGACCGTGAGGCCGGCGGCCCGCCCAGACAGCCCGCGCGGATGACCGAGGAGCACCGCCGCTCCCGAGAGGACGATCCACAGGGTGGAGAGCGCGGTCAGGGCCTCCAGCCCGAGGAGATCGCCGAGGGCGTCGAGGGCGAAGTAGCCACCCGAGCCCGCTGCGAAGCGGACCGTCATGGCCAGACCCCCAGGAGCCTTGCCGTCGGTCGTCACCGGCCGGATGCTCGTGATGAGCTGCCCGAGGGTGGCGCCCCGGGTGAAGCGCGGGAGCACGCCGAGCATGAGGACCGCGACCGCAAGGGTCGCCGCGCCCGCGAGCCGGCTGTAGGGCACCTCCTCGCCGAACCAGCCGGCGTCGCGCGCCGCGATGGCGAGCGGGAGGTAGACGAGGAAGCCGACGACGTGGACCGACACCACGTCCGCGGCCATGCCGACGAGGCGACGGCCGCGGGTGACCTCACGGGGTGCGTCGGTGGGGAGGACATCCTGGCCCGGGACACGTCGCAGGAGTGGTGCCGCGGTCACCCCGAGCGCAGCGCCCAGGGTGTTCGTCAGGAGGTCGTCGACGTCGAACAGGCGGTAGCTGCACGGGTAGAGCCCCCACACGCCCGTGAGCTGGGTGAGCTCGATGAGGAGGGAGAGGGCGAAGGCCGCCGCGACGACCCAGCGGGCCCGCGCTCCCGTGAGGTGCCGCACGAGCATGCCGAAGGGGACGAACAGCGCGACGTTGAGGATGAGCTGGAGCAGCGCCGGATCGCGCAGGCCGTTGGCGGCGAGGTCGAGGTCGCCCAGTGATGCCAGCGGCCGCAGCTGTGCAGTCGTGCACTGCACGGTCTCCGGGTCGGGCAGGGGGACGATCGTGTGGGTCCACAACGCCATCCCGTAGATGACCGCACCCGCCGCGATGATGGCGTGCCCGTAGCCGAGGGTGCCCCGCCGCCGATAGCTCCACGCGAGGTAGGGCACGAAGAGCAGGGGGAGGAGGAGCAGGCCGAAGAAGACGGCGAGGACCGCCGAGACGCTGAACCCGCTCACGTCACCTCCGTCAGCTCGCGCGCAGGCTCAGGCGGCCTGGAATGGGCTCAGATCTCGGGGTCAGAGGTACTGGCCGGTGCCCTCGTGACGGGGGGCGGGCGGCGGTGCGCTCGGCTGTCCGGGGCGCACACCGGGCGGCAGCTGGCGCATCTGCTGCAGCGTCGCCTGGGCGGCCATCTGCTGGGCGACCAGCGCCGTCTGGATGCCGTGGAAGAGTCCCTCGAGCCAGCCCACGAGCTGCGCCTGGGCGATGCGGAGCTCGGCGTCGCTCGGGCTGTCGTCACTGAACGGGAGGGCGATCCGGTCGAGCTCCTCGACGAGCTCGGGCGCCAGTCCCTGCTTGAGCTCCTCGATGGAGCGGGCGTGCACCTGGGCGAGGTGTCCGCGGCCCGCCTCGTCGAGCGGGGCGTTGCGCACCTCCTCGAGGAGCGACTTGACCATCGACCCGATCCGCATCACCTTGGCGGGCTGCTCGACGAGGTCG
>JAAYCP010000248.1 GCA_012729695.1 Actinomycetales bacterium
CGGCTGATCGAAGGGGACCTTCGGGCTGGTGGTCTGGCTCATGGCACTCTCCGCTTCATCGCCACCGTGAGCGGGGTCAGGTCCGTGACCTGTCAGAGGACAGCCGAGGAGCCATCCGGAGGCCAGGGTGCGTGGCCTCGCTGTGGACTCCTTCAGTCTCCTCCTGCGGTCTCCGCGGGTTCCACTCAGGACAGTGTGAGACCTGTCTCGGAAGTCAAGCCTTGCCTTCGGAGGCGCCACTGGGCGGGGTGTGTCGAGGCTGGTCGGCTCACCGGTCTCGTGGGCGTGTTCCGTTGGTGGTTAAGAGAATTCAGAGAGTTGCGACCCTGCTCCGGGAAAGGCGGAAGGCTGGCCAGCTGTCAGGCCTGCCAGACGTCCTCGAAGGTCGCGCGGTCGATCTCCCACCTCGACCAGTCCTCGTCCGCCCAGATGGAGCGGCCGACGGCCAGGCCGCCGTACTCGTCGCTCGCGTGGCCGGGGCCGTAGCGCAGCACCGGACCGTTCTCGTAGACCTGGATCTGGCGCTGGACCATGCCGTCCGCGTCGGTCTCGAAGAACCACCAGGAGGCACCCCAGCTCGCCCACTGGTCGGTCCGCGGCAGGTCCCACTTCCGCCGGAAGAATCGTGCAGTCATGGGCACCATGGTGCTTGATCACGCGGGGTGGGTATGCGTTGTGTGGCCGGACGAGATGGGGTGTGTCGCCTCGAGAGGGTGCTCGGCAGCGGTGGCACCATGAGGTTCCTGCAACGGACCGAAGCGTTTTCAGCGAGAGGCCCACCAGCGAGGAGTCACAGCGGCAGGGTCTCGATGTCCTCCTCGACCACGGCGCGGTCCTGGGGATCGTCGATGCCCTCGAGAGCCTCGACCGCCCGGTCACGCCAGTCCAGGGCGATGTCGCTCTGGCCGGATACCGCATACGCTCTCGCCAGCCCCTCGTATGCGCAGGCCAGGACCCACGGCGCGTCCGCCACGGTCTCGGCGAACGCCAGGGCCAGACGGGCGTGATGGACGGCTGGCTCGCCGCGGCCGAGGGTGGAGTAGACGCGCGAGACCTGCCACTCGCTGATGGCGCGGTTCTGCGCGTTGCCGACCTGGGACCAGTGCCAGGCGCTCGCGTGTGCGCAGTGGACGGCGGCCTCGCGGTCGACCTCTGTCGGCTCCTCCTTCCGCAGGAGGGTCCAGGTGTGGTTGAACAGGTCTACGGCCAGCGACCGTTCCTCGGCTGCATCGAGCATGGTCGTCACGCGTCCCTTCTCGAGGCGTCCTTCGACTCCTTGGTTCCGGTCATGTCGCCAGGGACGACCCAGCGGTCGAAGTCCTCGGCGCTGAGGTGCCCGGTCGCGATGGCTGCCTCGCGCAGGGTGGTGCCCTCCGCGTGCGCGCGCTTGGCGATCTCGGCGGCCTTGTCGTAGCCGATGTGCGGGTTGAGCGCAGTGACGAGCATGAGTGACTGCTCGAGCAGCTGGGTGATCCGCTGGTGGTTCGGCTCGATGCCCTGCGCGCAGTTCTCGTCGAAGCTGCGCATCCCGTCGGCGAGGAGCCGGATCGACTGGCAGACGTTGTAGGCGATCATCGGGCGGAACACGTTGAGCTCGAAATTGCCTGATGCGCCACCGATCCCGACCGCGACGTCGTTGCCCATCACCTGGGCGCAGGCCATGGTCAGGGCCTCGCTCTGGGTGGGGTTGACCTTGCCGGGCATGATCGAGGAGCCGGGCTCGTTGGCGGGGATGGTGATCTCACCGAGGCCCGATCGCGGACCGCTCGCGAGCCACCGGACGTCGTTCGCGATCTTCATGAGTGACGCGGCAAGGCCCTTGAGAACCCCGTGCAGCTGCACGAGCGCATCACAGGTGGCCAGCGCCTCGAACTTGTTCGGAGCGGTGACGAACTCCAGCCCGGTGTAGGTGCTGATCTCCGCGGCGACGAGCCGGTCGTAGCCGTGGGGAGCATTCAGCCCGGTGCCGACGGCGGTGCCGCCGAGGGCGAGCTCCCGGACATGAGCGAGCGCGTCGACGAGGTGACGTCGGGAGTGGTCCAGCTGCGCCACATACCCGCTCATCTCCTGGCCCAGCGTGAGGGGAGTGGCGTCCATGAGGTGCGTCCGGCCGATCTTGACGACGTCCTCGAACTCAGTCGCCTTGGCGTGCAACGTGTTCCGCAGCTGGTCGAGAGCGGGGAGGAGGCTGTGCTCCACCCCTTCGACTGCCGCGATGTGCATCGCCGTCGGGTAGACGTCGTTGCTCGACTGACTCTTGTTGACATCGTCGTTGGGGTGGACCCGGCGGTCCGATCCCCTTCTGCCGCCGAGGATCTCGCTGGCACGGTTCGCGAGCACCTCGTTCATGTTCATGTTGCTCTGCGTGCCGGACCCCGTCTGCCAGACGACGAGCGGGAACTCGTCGGGGTGATGCCCTGCGAGCACCTCGTCGGCTGCCTCGACGATGGCGTCGGCGGTGGCCTCTGCGAGGACCCCCAGCCTGGCGTTGACGATGGCGCTGGATCGCTTGACGATCGCCAGCGCCCGGATGATCTCGGCGGGCTGCCGCTCGCCGGAGATATCGAAGTTCTCGAAGGAACGCTCGGTCTGAGCGCCCCACAGCCGGTCGGCCGGGACCTCGATCGGTCCCAACGTGTCGTGCTCCACTCGCGTCGCCACTGACTCGTCCATCGATCCATCGTAGGGTCGGTCCATGCGTGCATGGCAGGTCACAGAACTCGGCGAACCAGCGGACGTCCTCTCCGAGGTCGACATCGAGCTCCCGGAGCTCACCGGCTCCCAGCTCAGGGTCCGCACCCTCGCAGCGGCGGCGAACTTCCCCGATGTCCTCATGTGCCGAGGGCTCTACCAGGTCAAGCCCGACCTGCCCTTCACCCCCGGGGTCGAAGGCTGCTTCGAGGTGGTCGAGGTCGGCCCCACGAACACGCGGTGGTCCGTCGGTGACCGGGTCATCGGCGGCCCGACCCTCCCGCACGGAGCCTTCGCGGAGTATGCGCTGGTCGAGGGCGACGCCGTCCTCCCGGCGCCCGACTCGCTGACGAACGAAGAGGCCTCGGCGCTGTTCATCGGCTACCAGACCGGCTGGTTCGCCCTGCACCGGCGCGCCCACCTGCAGCCGGGAGAGACCCTCCTCATCCACGCGGCGGCAGGAGGCGTGGGGTCGGCTGCGATCCAGCTCGGCAAGGCGGCCGGCGCACGGGTCATCGGAGTCGTCGGTGGGGAGGCCAAGGCCGAGTATGCGCGGGCCCTCGGCGCGGACGTCGTCGTCGACCGCCACACCGAGGACTTCGTCGAGGTCGTCAACGAGGTCACCGGGGGTCGGGGCGCCGACGTCATCTACGATCCGGTCGGCGGCTCGACCTACCAGCGGTCGACGAAGTGCATCGCCTTCGAGGGGCGGATCCTCATCATCGGCTTCGCCGGCGGGGAGATCCAGCAGGCGGCGCTCAACCACGCGCTCATCAAGAACTACTCGATCGTCGGCCTGCACTGGGGTCTGTACGCCAAGTACGACCCTGCTGCCATCCTGGCCTGCCACGAGGAGCTCACCCGCCTCGCCGACGAGGGCGTCGTCAAGCCGCTCATCGGCGAGACCCGTGGGCTCGACGAGGTGCCCGAGGGGCTCCAGGCGCTCGCGGACGGGAAGACCGTGGGGCGCGTCGTGTTCACTCCTGGCGCGAACGCCGAGGTCACGCCGCCGCTCTGACGTGTGACCGCGCGC
>JAAYCP010000249.1 GCA_012729695.1 Actinomycetales bacterium
GCCGAGGTCCTGAGGGACAACGGGGTCGACGTCTCTGTCATCGAGTCCGTCGCCCAGCTCCCGACCGAGGTCCCGAGCGGCACGACGGTCGTCGTCACGGCGGATGACGGCCTCTCGCCGAGCGCGCTCCGGGAGGTTGCGCGACGGGCCGCCGGCGCCGATCGTCTCGTCGTACTGCTCGCGCAGCCTGGAGCGGTGGGCGTGCTCACCCCGGACCTCCAGGGATACCCGGCACCCACGGCATTCCCGCTCGACTCGGCTCCTGCGTCGCGCTGCGCGATCCCCGGCATCAACCCCGGTGACGTGGTCTCGGGCGCAGGCGTCCTCATGCTCCCCACCAGCGACCTGCTCCCCACCAGCGACGCGGACATCGAGACCTGCCTCCCGACCCGTGGCATGGAGGACGCCGGCGCGCTGCTGGCACTCCTGCCGGCTGCACCGGATCGCCCCCAGACCTTCCTCGTCGGCTTCGGCCCCGGGCTGACGAACGACACCATCACCTCCGAGGACAACGCCGCGATCGGCCTGCGGCTGCTCGGGCATTCGCCGGATCTCCTCTGGCTCGTCCCCTCCGGGGACGAGGGCCCGCAGACCTCCGGCGACACCTACTCCCCGTGGCCGGCCTGGACCACCCCGGTGGCCGCCACGCTCGCGGTCGGCACCGTCCTGCTCGCCCTCGTCCGCGGCCGCAGGCTCGGTCGTGTGGTCCACGAGCCGCTGCCCGTCGTCGTGCGCGCGGCCGAGACCACCGAGAGCCGGGCGCACCTGTACCGTCGCTCCCGGGACCGCGCCCGCACCGCCGCCATCCTGCGCGAGGGCACCCGCTCCCGGCTGCGGCAACGGCTCGGCGTCGCGCGCGGGGAGCCCCTCCAGACCCTCGTCCTTGCGGTGGCGAACGCGACCGGTGAACCGGTCGACCGCATACATGCTCTGCTCGACGACAACGAGCCGGCCTCGACGGCCGCGCTCATCACCCTCGGCACCGACCTGGCCGAGCTCGAAGGAAAGGTGCGTCTCCGATGACCGACCAGCAGCCCGATCCCCAGCTGGCCGACGCCACTCCTCCCCCGGCCCACGCCGCTCCGACGCAATCCCAGGCCGGTGCTCCCCAGGCTTGGGCTGCTCAGGCTGGGGCTGCTCAGCCCGCCCCCGCTCAGGAAGCGTCTGCCCAGGCCGTGCCCGCCCAGACTCCCGCGCAGCCTCCCGCGGCGTCCCGCCCGCCGGTCAAGCGCGAGCCCCCGGAGTCCGTCCGTGCGCGCGAGGCCCTCATCGCGGTGCGCGACGAGGTCGCCAAGGCCGTCGTGGGGCAGGAGGGCGCAGTGTCCGGCCTCATCGTCGCGCTCCTCGCCCGCGGCCACGTGCTCCTCGAGGGAGTCCCGGGCGTCGCAAAGACCCTTCTCATCCGCTCGCTTGCGGCGGCCCTCGACGTCACGACCAAGCGGGTGCAGTTCACCCCCGACCTCATGCCCGGCGACCTGACCGGTTCGCTCGTCTTCGACAGCCGGACCTCGGACTTCGTCTTCCGCGAGGGCCCGGTGTTCACCAACCTCCTGCTCGCCGACGAGATCAACCGCACGCCGCCGAAGACGCAGTCCGCGCTGCTCGAGGCGATGGAGGAGCGGCAGGTCAGTGTCGACGGCAAACCCCGCGCGCTGCCGCGGCCGTTCCTCGTCGCGGCGACGCAGAACCCCATCGAGTACGAGGGCACCTACCCGCTGCCGGAGGCACAGGTCGACCGTTTCCTCCTCAAGCTCCAGCTCGGGATGCCGTCGCGCGAGCAGGAGGTCGAGGTGCTGCACCGGCACGCCACCGGCTTCGACCCGCGCGACCTCGCTGCTGCCGGGATCCGCGCGGTGGCGGGGGTGGACGACCTGGCTGCGGGCACGGCGGCCGTCCAGCAGGTCCAGGTCGGCGCCGATGTGCTGGCCTACATCGTCGACATCGCGCGGGCCACCCGCCAGTCGCCCTCACTCGCCCTCGGTGTCAGCCCCCGTGGCGCGACGGCGCTGCTCACGACCGCCCGCGCCTGGGCGTGGTTGTCCGGTCGCGGCTTCGTCACCCCGGACGACGTCAAGGCACTCGCCCAGCCCACGCTGGCGCACCGGCTGAGCCTCACCCCCGAGGCCGAGCTCGAGGGCATCGGGGTGTCCTCGGTCCTTGCCTCGGCACTCGGGTCCGTCCCCGTGCCGCGCTGACCTTCCCGTTCGAGCCCACCACACACCATGGCACTCACCCAGCGCGCACTGTGGCTGATCCCCATCGGGGTCATCGCCGCGGTCATCTGGCCGACGACCCGCACCGTCTGGGTGTGGGCGCTGCTCAGCGCGCTGCTCCTCATCGCTGACGCGCTCCTCGCGCCTCGCCCCGGCGACCTGCACCTGTACCGGAACCCCATCCCGGCGAGGCGACTCCATGAGCCGAACGAGTCGGTCCTCACCGTCACGAACACCGGACGACGCCGCGTCCGTGGTCTGCTCCGGGACGCCTGGCAGCCGTCGGCCGGGGCGACCGGCGACCGGCACGAGGTCACGCTCGGGCCAGGTGAGCGCGCCAGGTACCGGACGCTGCTCATGCCCACTCGGCGCGGCGACCGCGCGGCTGACGTCGTCACTATGCGGCTCGTCGGCCCGCTCGGCCTCGCCGCCCGGCAGAAGTCCTTCCTCGTGCCCGGCACGGCCCGCGCGCTGCATCCCTTCGCCTCGCGCAAGCACCTGCCGAGCAAGCTCGCGCAGCTGCGCGAGATCGACGGCCGGTCGGCTGTGCGAATCCGTGGTCAGGGCACCGAGTTCGACTCACTGCGCGACTACGTCGAGGGCGACGACGTGCGCTCCATCGACTGGCGGGCGACAGCGCGGCGACAGCACCTCGTCGTGCGTACGTGGCAGCCCGAGCAGCACCGGCGCATCGTCATCATCCTGGACTCCTCACGCACCTCCGCGGGCCGCGTCTGCGACGCCCCACGGCTGGACGCCGGGATGGACGCGGCACTTCTCCTCGCTGCGCTCGCCGAGCGTGCGCGGGACCGGGTGGAGGTCGTCGTCGGTGACCGTCGCATACGGGCTCGGGTCGGCGGCGGCCAGCACGGCACCGCGCACCTGCGCGACATCGTCACGGCCTTCGCGACGATCGAGCCCGAGCTTCTCGAGGCGGACTGGCCGACGCTTCTGGGCGCGGTCAGCGCCCGCGGGAACCGCCGCGCCCTCGTCGTCCTCATCACCCCGCTGGAGTCGGCGGCGATCGAGTTCGGCCTCCTCCCCCACCTACCCGGACTCGTCAAGCACCACGAGGTCGTCGTCGCCTCGGTCGCCGATCCGACCATCACGACCCTACGCACCACGCGCGGTGACCTCGAGAGCACGTATGCGGCGGCCGCCGCCGAGCGGACGGTTGCCCTCCGGCAGCACACGGCGGACGCCCTCCGGCGGGTCGGCGCATACGTTCTCGACGCCGACGCGGACACGCTGCCGGTCGACCTCGTCGACTACTACCTGCTGCTGAAGTCGCACGGTCGGCTCTGAAGCCGGTCCTTGCGTTGCCGCGTCAGCCCGCCACGGGTGCGTAGTCCCCGCGCGCAGTGCTGTCGATGTCCCCGCTCACGCCGCGCTCCGCGGCCCGCCTACCGAGGACGAAGACGTAGGCGAGGAACGTGACCTCGGCGACGATGCCGATCGTGATCCGCGCCCAGGTGGGCAGGCCGGAGGGAGTGACGAAGCCCTCGATGACCCCGCTGACGAGGAGCACGAGGATCAGGCCGAGCGCCACACCGATCGCGGCCCGCCCTTCGCGCGCGAAGGACTGCAGGCGGGTGAGCTCGCCGGGTTCGACCCAGGACCAGAACAGGCGCAGGCCCACGCCGCCGGCGACGAAGATCGCGGTCAGCTCGAGGATCCCGTGGGGGAGGATGAGGCCGAAGAAGAGGTCGAGCCGGCCGTGCTCGGCCATGAGCGCACCCGCCACCCCGACCCCGACCATGTTCTGGAAGAGCACGTAGATGACGGGTGCTCCGAGGACGCCGAAGGCGATGGCCTGGGCTGCCACCCACGCGTTGTTGACCCACACGAGCGTGGCGAACTCATGGTGTGGGAACTCGGAGTAGTAGTTCTCGAAGTCGGTGTGCACGTAGGCGTCGATCTGACGGGGGGTGAGCTGCGAGGTGTAGACCTCGGGGTTGAGATTGGCGTATCCCCCGACGGCGAAGGCGAAGGCGACGCACGCGAGCGCGGTCGCGATCCACCACCACCGCATCCGGTAGAGCGCGGCCGGGAAGGTCATGGTGAGGAACCGCCCGAGAGCGTTCCACGAGCCGGTGCGGGCACCGGCGGTGTGGATGCGGGCCCGGCTGAGCAGGGCGGAGAGGTAACGGACCAGAGCCGGATCGGGGTTGACCGAGCGCACCATGGAGAGGTCAGTCGAGACCTCGGTGTAGAGACGGAGGAGCTCGTCGGCCTCCTCGCCCGTGTGCCGCCGCTGGGCGACGAGCACCTCGAGGCGACGCCA
>JAAYCP010000250.1 GCA_012729695.1 Actinomycetales bacterium
GAGTCACGCACATTCGGAGAAGTCATCGGGCATGTCATCCCCAGTCCCACCCTTTACCGTTCGCACAGCCCCGGGAGAGGTCGACGATGTCCGGGTGGAAGCTCCTCGCCGACGACTCCAGCGCTCCGAACGCCAGCGTCTGGCCCAACCTGTCGCAGACCTTCACGACGGAGTCGCGCATCGGCGTCAGCTGGCGATCGTCGGCATCAGCAGAGAAGACATCCAGGGCGAGGTCGACGCAGGACGATGGCTGAAGCTCGGCAAGCACACGGTCGTGGTCCTCAGGCAGTCATGGTCGCGACGGGCTGCTTGGTTCCATGCGATGTGGGAGTCGGGCTCCGGAGCGGTCCTGGATGGAATCGCAGCTCTTCAGGCGAGCGGACTCGACGGTTTCCAGTACGACGTGATCGACGTCGCCCAGCCCGCGAACAACCGTCGCCACAGGGTCAAGAGGGTGCGTGCGCACTACTACAAGACCATGCCTCCCGTCGTTCAGGGTGGAGTCCCACGAGTCCGTCCCGACCACGCGTCCTTGCATGCCGCCCAGTGGGCGTCGACCGATCGCATGGCTGCACTGATCCTCGTTCTCGTGGTGGGCCAGCGAATAGTCCGACCCGAGCAACTGCTTGCGACCTTTCGCACCCTCCGCCGGTGCACCCGTCGGCGCATCATCGCCGGTGTCTTGCAGGACATCTGCGACGGCGTCCGATCGCTCGGTGAGCTGGACTTCGCCCGGCTCTGCCGCCGACATGGACTCCCGCCTCCGAGCCGCCAAACGCTCCGAGTTCTGCCGAGTGGTCGCGCCTACCTCGACGTGTGCTGGGACGATCTGGACCTCATCATCGAGATAGACGGCGGACACCACTTCGAAGCACTCAGTCCCATGCTCGACGCCCTGCGCCAGAACGAACTCGTGCTGACCCGGGGCGCTGTGCTGCGGATCCCGGTACTCGGACTGCGACTGCAGGAGGCCCGGTTCATGGACCAAGTCGTTCGGGCCCACGAAGCTGCGACCCAGCGCGCCGCCTGAGCCGGAGAGACAGCCCGCGCACGGCACACCCCGCGACGGTGTCCCAGCCAGCGGTGTGCCATCCGCGACCCCTACCCCGCGCACGGCACACCTCACGCAGTTGTCGAGGAGCGGTGTGTCAGACGCGCCATATGCTTCGCGATCGACACACCACAGCGCGGATCCCAGCCAGTGGTGTGCCACTCGCGGCCTATTTACCGCGAACGACACATCCGAGCGGGTTGGCCCGGACGTGGTGTGCCACTCGCGGCCCATTTGCCGCGAACGACACCTCCGAGCGGGTTGGCCCGGACGTGCTGCGCCGGCCTCCGGTCACTCCCCGCGACGTCGGGTCAGGACTCCACGACCGCCTGGTATGCGGCCCGCAGCTGGTCCTCACCGGGACCTTCGAGACGGGTCACCGACCCCAGTCCGTCGAGCACGACGAAGCGCAGCAGCGACCCTCGGGACTTCTTGTCCCGACGCATGGCGTCGAGCAGCCGGGCGAAGCGTGCGCCGGCATCGCCGTCGGCCCAGTGGTCGGTCGTCGGCAGCCCGAGCGCACCCAGCACCGCGCGGTGGCGCTGGACGAGCGCCTCGTCGATGAGCCCCGCCCCGCGGGCCAGCTCGGCCGCGAAGACCATGCCGACGCTGATCGCCTCACCATGGCGGATCCGGTAGTCCTCGACCTGCTCGATGGCGTGTCCGAGGGTGTGCCCGTAGTTGAGGATCTCCCGAAGCCAGGACTCCTTGAGGTCCTCGGCGACGACCCGTGCCTTGACGGCGATCTTGCGCTCGATGAGCTCGCGCAACCGAGCACCGTGAGGGTCGAGGCAGTCCGCCGGATCGGCCTCGACGAGGTCGAGGATGACCGGGTCGGCGATGAAGCCACCCTTGACGACCTCGCCCAGTCCGGCGCGCAGGTCGTCGACGGGCAACGAAGTCAGGGACTCCAGGTCGCAGAGTACGGCCCGCGGCGGATGGAACGCCCCGACGAGGTTCTTGCCCGCGGCGGTATTGATCCCCGTCTTCCCTCCCACAGCCGCGTCGACCATGGCCAGCACCGTGGTCGGCACCTGGATGACGTCCACACCGCGCAGCCAGGTCGCTGCGACGAAGCCCCCGAGGTCGGTGACCGTCCCCCCACCCACGGCGATGACGACGTCGCTCCTGGTGAACGCCGCCTCCCCGAGGCGGTCCCACAGCGCCACGAGAGTGGCCGACGTCTTCGCGGTCTCACCCTCCGGCACCGTGGCCAGGTGGACGGTGAGCCCCTTGGCCCGCACGGCCGAGGCATACCTCCCGGCCAGCTCGCTCAGCGTCGGCGGATGGACGATGAGGGCCTGCGCAGCACCGTCGGGCACCCGTCGGGGCAGCTCGTCGATCAGGCCGTGACCGACGACGACGTCGTAGTCCTGGCCCACGGGGATCGTGGTGACTCCGCTGGACCCGCTCACCGCATACCCTCCTCGGCGTCCGACGAGAGCAGCCCGACGATCTCGTCGACGACGTCCTCCGGGGTCCGACCGGCCGTGTCCACCCGCCAGCGCGCAACCCGCTCGTACACCGGCCGCCGCTCGTTCATCATCCGCACCCACGTGGCCCGGGGGTTGACCGCGAGCAGAGGCCGTGAGGTGTCGAACCCGATCCGGTGAGCGGCGTCCGCGATCCCCACGTCGAGGAAGACGACAGCACGTCCCTCCAGCGCGGCGCTGATCACCTCCTGCATCGGGGCCCCGCCGCCGAGGGCGAGGACCCCGCGATGGGCGGCCAGCAGCTCCAGAGTCAGCTCCCGCTCCACGCCCCGGAAGTACGGCTCACCCTCGTCGACGAAGATGTCGCTGATCTCCCGGCCCTCGCGAGCGACGACGACCTCGTCGACATCACAGAACTCCACCGCAAGCCGTTCCGCGAGGAGCCGGCCGACCGTGCTCTTGCCTACCCCCATGGGCCCGATGAGCACGACGAGTGGCGAGTGGTCAGCCACGCTCACGCCGACCACCTCACGCGCCCGACCTCAGGTTCTCCGGAATGGCCGCGAGGTAGCTCTGATGGTTGCGAGCCGTCTCGGCCACGCTGTCCCCGCCGAACTTCTCCAGACATGCCTCTGCCAGAACGAGGGCGACCATCGCCTCGGCGACGACCCCGGCCGCCGGCACCGCGCAGACGTCGGAGCGCTGGTGGATCGCGGTCGCGGGCTCACCGGTGGCGACGTCCACGGTCTGCAGGGCGCGCGGGACGGTGCTGATCGGCTTCATGGCGGCACGCACCCGGAGCACCTCACCGGTCGACATGCCGCCCTCGGTCCCTCCGGCGCGGCCGGTCTGCCGTCGGATGACCCCGTCGGTGTCGCGCACCATCTCGTCGTGTGCTTGCGACCCGCGGCGCCGCGCGGTGGCGAACCCGTCGCCGACCTCGACGCCCTTGATGGCCTGGATCCCCATGAGCGCGGCGGCGAGCCGGGCATCGAGCCGGCGGTCCCAGTGCACGTGCGAGCCGAGGCCCGACGGTAGCCCGGTCGCGATGACCTCGACCACGCCGCCGAGGGTGTCCCCGGCCTTGCGGGCCGCATCGACCTCGGCGACCATCGCAGCGCTCGCCTCGGAGTCGAGCGTGCGCACCGGGTCCGCGTCGATCGCGTCGACATCATCAGGTGACGGCACCGGGTAGTCCTCCCCCACGCCGGCGGTCCCGATCGAGACGGTATGCGACACGAGCCTGATCCCGTACGCCTGCCGCAGGAACTGGGCCGCCACCTCGCCGAGCGCCACGCGCGCGGCGGTCTCCCGCGCCGAGGCGCGCTCGAGGATCGGACGGGCGTCCTCCTGCGCATACTTCTGCATGCCCACGAGATCGGCGTGCCCCGGGCGCGGCCGGGTGAGGGGACGGTTGCGGGCGATCTCCTTCTCGGCGTTGACGTCGCTGCTCGCGGCGAAGGCCTCGGCCGACACCGGCTCGGGGCTCATCACCACCTCCCACTTCGGCCACTCGGTGTTGGCGATGTGGATGGCGACCGGAGAACCGAGCGTCACACCATGGCGGACCCCGCCGAGGAAGGAGACCTCGTCCTTCTCGAAGCTCATCCGTGCCCCGCGGCCATAGCCGAGGCGCCGACGTGCCAGCGCCGCCTGCAGGTCGGCGCGGGTCACCTCGATGCCGGCCGGCAGTCCCTCGATCGTGGCGACAAGGGCCGGGCCGTGTGACTCACCAGCGGTCAACCAACGCAGCATGCAGGCATCTTGTCACGCTCGCCGCACCGCACGCGGAGGCGTCCGGACGCGGGACAGCTGTCCGACTCGCGCCGGACAGCTCTCAGCCGAGCAGGTCGACGACCCTCGCGTCGCTGAGGATCGCGACGAAGGCGCCCAGACACATCGCCGGGCCGTAGGCGAGCGGGGTGCTGCGCCCGGCGCCACGGAACAGGAGGAGGAAGACGGCCCACACACCGCCGATGAGGAAGGTCGCCGCCGTCCCGATGAGCAGCGCGTCGAGCCCGAGCCAGCCGAGGGCGAGCCCGATGACACCCGACCACTTCACGTCACCCAGCCCGACCTGGCCGCGGGTGAGAAGCCACATCAGCCCGAAGAGCAGGACGAGACCCATCATCCCCACCAGCGCACCGACCCACCGCCGGTCGCCGAGGATGAGGGACGCAGCCAGGAGCAGGACGCCCAGGGCCGGGTAGGCCGGGTAGGTCAGCCCGTTCGGCAGCCGATGGACGTCCGCGTCGATCCACATGAGGACGACGGAGAGCCAGGCGAGGAGGAGGTATGCGGGGACCGCCTCCCAGCCGATCCTCGCCTCGACCGTCGCCCCCACAGCGGGCCAGAGGATGACCAGCCCCAGGACGGGCCACCACGAGGCCCAGGCCGGCCAGCCGTCGCCGCGTGGCTCGTCGTCAGGAATGCGGTACCCGAAGGACGCGACCTCTGACCTCGTGCGCAGCCCCACGAGTCCCCCGGCGACCGCGAGGACCAGGAGGAGCAGGACGGAGAGGGTCACGGCCATCTCGGATCAGAGATCGCGCACAGCGGCTCGGAGGACGTCGATGTCGAGGCGCTCGCTGGTGTGGCCGGCTGTGAACATCTCGAACTGGCGCAGGGCCTGGTGGATGAGCATCTCCAGGCCCGAGATCGTCTGCCCGCCGGCGGCCTGGACCGCCGCCGCGAGCGGGCTGGGCCAGTTCGCGTAGACGACATCGAAGAGGGTGACAGCGTCGAGCCGCCCTGCGACCGCCTCCGCGGCGGCGACGAGGGTCGCGCCGGCACCGACCGGCACCGTCGAGACCACGAGCGGCGGCAGTGGGCTTCCCGCCCACTCGTCCAACGGGACCGCGTGACCTGCCACGCCCATCGACGCGCCGACCTCGACGAGGGCCAGTGCCTGCTCGCTCCGTCGGGCGGCGATCCTCACCTGCCGCACCTCGAGCTCCGCCAGGGCCGCCACCGCGGATCGTGCGGTCGCGCCCGCGCCGATGAGGACAGCCGCGCCCCCGTGCGGCACGTGGCGCACCGACTCCACGATGCCGTGGACGTCGGTGTTGTCCCCGTACCAGGTGCCGTCGGGCCGGCGCACGAGGGTGTTGATGGAGCGGGTTCGGCGCGCGAGCTCCGAGGTGGTCGTCGCCACCTCGAAAGCCACTTCCTTCAGGGGCATCGTGAGGCTGAGGCCCCGCCACGTCTCGTCCAGGCCCTGCACGAAGTCGACGAGCTCGCCCTCGGCGACCTCCGCATACGTGTAGTGCCAGTCGTCGAGGCCGAGCGCGGCATACCCCGCGTTGTGCAGCCGAGGGGAGAGCGAGTGGGCCACCGGGGACCCGAGGACCGCGGCGCGGAAGGTGGGTCGGTCAGCCGCCACCGGTGCACTTGCCCTGGTTCTCGTTGCACCACTGGACCCGCTTGCGGTCGTTGGCCTGGTGCTCCTCCCAGGTCGCGGCGAAGAGGGTCTCCCCGGTGTCGAGGTTGACGGTGACGAAGAAGAACCACGGCCCTTCCGGCGGGTTGGCAGCCGCATCGATCGCCATCCGACCCGGGCTCCCGATGGGGCCAGGCGGCAGACCCTTGAAGGCGTAGGTGTCGTACGGGTTCGACTTGGCCGCGTCGTACTCCGTCTTGGTGAGGTTGCCGCGCTTCTGGAGGGCGTAGTTCACCGTGGAGTCCATCTGGAGGAACCCGACGGTCGGCCCGGCTGGGTCGGCCAGCCGGTTCTCGATGACCCGGGCGACCTTCCCCGCGGCCTCCGGGTCGCGGGCCTCGCCCTCGACCATGGATGCGACGATCAGCGTGCGCTGCCACTCCGCCTCCGGCACGCCGGCGGCGGCGAGCTGCTTCTTGGTCTCGGCGACGAGCGTGCCGAGGTGGCTCTCGGCGGACTCGTCGGTGCGCAGGGTGTAGGTCGCCGGGAACAGCCACCCCTCGACGTCTCCCCCGGCCTGCTCCGGGAGGCCGATGGCGTCGGCATTCTGGGCCGCCGCCTCGTAGTCGGCCACGGGGATGCCGGTCGCCTGGGACAGCGCCGCGAAGACCTCCGACTTCCACAGCCCCTCGCGGATGGTGACGCGTTCGCCGAGATAGCGGTTTGCCGGGTCGTTGAGCGCGGCGAGCGCGTCCGCGGCGCGCATCTCCTGCAGGAGGGTGTACTCCCCCGGCTGGATGGCCGCCGCAGCCGCCGGATCGGCGTTGCTCGCCTCGACGAAGGCGGCGGTCGACGCGATGACGCCGGCGTCGACGAGCGAGCGGGCGATCACGGACCCCGAGTCACCGGGGTTGACGACGACGACTGCCTCGCCGGAGCCCGGGCCGGGATAGTCCTCGACCGAGCTGGAGAGGACCTTCTCCAGGAGCGGGGAGGCCAGCTGGTATGCGCCGAAGCCCAGGCCACACAGGGCCGCGAGGGCGATGAGCGGCACGAGCAGCTTGGAGGCCTTGCTGCTGTCGTGGTGGCGGCTACTGGCGTGGCGGTGCGGAGGGCGACCCCCGCTCTGCGACGGGCGCGCCGGTCGCGGAGAGGCGCCGCCTGTGGTGTGCGCGTGCGCCCGGGCCTCTGCCCGGGTCCGCGGCGGCGGCAGTGGCGACTCCGCACCGGAGGGGGCCGGATGGTCCGCCGGCGGTCGGTGAGCGCCGTGCTCGGCAGGCCCGTCCTGGTCGAACAGGTACTCCCCGTGGTGGCGATCCCCCACGTGGGCATCGGCGTGGTGGTTATCTGCGTGGTGGTTATCGGCGTGGTGGGCATCGGCGTGGTGAGGATCGGCGTCGTGAGGACCGTCCAGGTGAGGATCGTGGTGCGCGGCGTCGTGGTCGGCGTCGCCGAAGATGGAGTCCTCCAAGTGCGAGCTCACCCGTGCTCCTTCCGACGGCGAGCATGGCGCGCCTTGCGTCCATGGCTGACAAGCTCTCCGGCGGGGCGACCGGAGGAGCTCTCGAGGTCCAGCGCTCCTTGCAGGATCAGCACCGCAGCCGCTTGATCGACAACGGAGCGCCGCCCGCGTTCACGCAGACCACTGTCCTGCAGCTGTCGGTGCGCACTGACAGTCGTCAGCCGCTCGTCGACGAGGCGCACGGGGACAGGGGACACGCGCGACGCGAGGACCTGAGCATATCCGCGTGCCACCTCTGCTGCGGAGCCTTCCTCACCGGCGAGTGTGCGTGGCAGGCCGACGTAGACACAGGTCACCCCGTGCTCGGCCACCAGGTCGACCACGCCGGCATGGTCATCCGGACCCAGGGTCGTGAGCGGGTGCGCGAGCACTCCCCTGGGATCGGAGAGGGCGAGTCCGACTCGGACCGAGCCCACGTCGATCCCCATCCGCACGCCCTGAGGACGCGAGGGGTCCCGCTGCCCCGACTGCGCCTCCCGAGTGCTGTGCGTGTCGGGTCCGTGCCCGTCAGTCGGCAAGCTCGCCGACCCGCCACTCGATCGCCGCGAGCGCCTCCTGCACGGCCTCGGGTCGGCTGCCGCCGCCCTGGGCGAGGTCGTCCTTGCCGCCTCCGCCGCCGCCGAGGATCGGAGCCGCGATCCGGACGAGCTCACCTGCCTTGATGCCTCGCTCGCGGGCCTGCTCGTTCGTCGCGACGACGACGACCGGCCGCCCGCCCTTGCTTCCGGTCACGGCGACGACCACGGGGCGGTCCGAGCCGAGCCGGCCCCGCGCGTCGAGCACCATGGCGCGGACGTCGTCAGCGCCGGCGTCGGTCCCTGCGTCGTGGCCGAGGAAGCGGACCACCCCCACATCGCGGGCCTGGTCCGTGAGCCGGGACGCCGCTGCCAGCACCTGCTCCTTGCGGAGTCGCTCGAGCTCGCGCTCGGCGTCCTTGAGCCGGGTGAGCATCCCCCCGATCCGCTCGGGGAGGTCCTCGGGACGGGCCTTGAGCATCTCGGTCACCTGACCGACGATGGCGTGCTCACGCGCGAGGAAGGAGTATGCGTCGGCGCCGACGAGCGCCTCGACGCGGCGCACGCCCGCTCCGATCGACGCCTCACCGAGGAGGGTCACCAGGCCGAGCTGACTCGTGTGCTCCGCGTGCGTGCCGCCGCACAGCTCGCGAGCCCAGTCACCGACTGAGATCACGCGGACCTCGTCGCCGTACTTCTCTCCGAACATGGCCATCGCCCCCGTCGCGAGCGCCTCGGCCTGGCTCATGACGTCGGCGTGGACTGCGAGGTCGTCGAGCAGAACGGCGTTGACGCGCTGCTCGACATCGCGCAGGACCGACGCCGGGACAGCGGCCATCGCGTTGAAGTCGAAGCGGAACCGCCCAGGGGCGTTCTCCGAGCCGGCCTGGGTCGCCGTCTCACCCAGCGCCTCGCGGATCGCCTTGTGGACCATGTGCGTCGCGGTGTGCGCCCGCGAGATCGCGCGGCGCCGCTCGACGTCGACGAGGGCGTGCGCCGACTCGCCGGTGTGGACCTCGCCGGCCACGACCGTGGCCTTGTGCACGATGAGACCCGTGATCGGGCTCTGCACGTCGCGCACCTCCACCAGCGCACCGCCGGTGAGCCGGATGAGACCGCCGTCCGCGAGCTGGCCGCCGCCCTCTGCGTAGAACGGCGTCCGGTCGAGCACGACCTCGATCTCGTCACCTGCCCGAGCCGCCTGCACGGGCTGGCCGCCGACGATGAGTCCGGCTATCCGACCCTCGCTCGCGATCTCGTCGTAGCCGGTGAACTCCACCGGGCGCCCGAGGACATCGGCCACCTCGCGGTAGGCCGCTGTGCCGCCGTGCCCGACCTTCTTGGCCTTGGCGTCGGCCTTGGCACGCTCCCGCTGCTCCTGCATGAGGCGGGTGAAGCCCTCGCGGTCCACCGCGAGGCCCTGCTCCTCCGCCATCTCGAGGGTGAGGTCGATCGGGAACCCGTAGGTGTCGTGGAGCTGGAACGCCCGCTCACCGGAGAGGACCGTGGCGCCGGCGCGCTTCGTCTCGGCGACGGCGGTGTCGAGGATCGTCGTCCCCGCAGCGAGAGTGCGGCGGAACGCCTCCTCCTCCGCGTACGCGATGGTGCTGATCCGCTCGAAGTCCCGCTCCAGCTCGGGGTAGCTCTTCCTCATCCACTCCATCGAGATGGGCAGCAGCTCGGGCAGGCAGGGGTCCTGGTAGCCGAGCAGTCGCATGGCGCGCACCGAGCGGCGCAGCATGCGGCGCAGGACGTAGCCGCGGCCCTCGTTGCCCGGGGTGACCCCGTCACCGATGAGCATGAGGCAGGAACGGACATGGTCGGCGACGACGCGCAGCCTGACGTCGTCCGGATGGGACTGGGCAGCAGAGTGGCCGGACTGGGCGCCGTAGCGGCGTCCCGTCATCTCGGCCGCCCGCGCGAGCACGGGGTAGACCTCGTCGATCTCGTACATGTTGTCGACGCCCTGGAGCAGGCTCGCCATGCGCTCCAGGCCCATGCCGGTGTCGATGTTCTTCTGCGGCAGCTCCCCGGCGATGTCGAAGTCCGACTTGGAGCGGACCGCAGACAGCTCGTGCTGCATGAAGACGAGGTTCCAGAACTCGAGGAAGCGGTCCTCGTCGACGGCAGGTCCGCCCTCGGGGCCGTACTCGGGGCCGCGGTCGTAGTAGATCTCGCTGCACGGCCCACCCGGGCCCGGCACACCCATGCTCCAGTAGTTGTCGACCTTCCCGCGGCGCACGATGCGTTCCATGGGGATGTCGGTCAGCTCGAGCCAGAGCTCGATCGCCTCGTCGTCGTCCTCGTAGACGGTCGCCCACAGCCGGTCACCGTCGAGACCGTAGCCGCCGGACTCCTGGCTGGAGGTGCTCAGCTCCCAGGCCAGCTGGATGGCGCCTTCCTTGAAGTAGTCCCCGAAGGAGAAGTTGCCGTTCATCTGGAAGAAGGTGCCGTGCCGGGAGGTCTTGCCCACCTCATCGATGTCCTGGGTACGCACGCACTTCTGGACACTCGTCGCCCGCTTCCACTTCGGTGTCTCGTGACCGAGGAAGTACGGCTTGAACGGCACCATCCCCGCGTTGACGAACAGCAGGTTCGGATCGTCGTGGATGAGGGGGGCAGAGGGCACCACGGCGTGGCCGTTCTTCTCGAAGAAGGCCAGCCAGCGGCGGCGGATCTCTGCGGTCTCCATGCGTGGATCATTCCTTGGTCGGGTCGTCGGACAGGGGGTCGATCGGTGGTTGGTGCGAGTGGTGCGGGCGAATGGCTCGCGACGGGCGCATGCCAACACTGCAGGGTATCGCGGTGCGGTGGACGGTCGAGAAACCGTTTGCCCTCACCCCCGCGTGTCATCTCCCCCGGGCCCGGCAGGGGTGATCGCTCCGCCGCGCAGCCGGACCCGGACGCTGGACTCCTCGACCTTGCTCGGGGAGGACACCCGGACCCGTTGGCCATCCGGCAGCTCCACGGTGATCGCGATGTCGTCCACGGTGAGGGACTGCTCCACGACCGGGAGCTCGACGCCGGACGAGTCGAGCTGGAGCGATGCCGGTCCCAGGCCGAGCATCTCACCGGGGCCGAGGTCTCCGTCCCACCCGAGCTCACGGGCCTCGTCCGCCGGCACGTAGGCGGAGAAGCCCAGGAAGTCGGCTACCCGGCGGCTCGCCGGGCGGGCCCGCAGGGTCTCCGGCTCCGCGACCTGCAGCAGCCGGCCTGCGTCGAGGATCGCAACGCGGTCGGCCACGGTGTAGGCCTCCTGGTGATCATGGGTGACATAGGCGGCGGTGGTCCCCGTCTCCCGCAGGATCCGCGCGAGGTCCTGGGCCAGCCGGCGCCGCAGGGTGGTGTCGAGCGCGGAGAGCGGCTCGTCGAGGAGCAGCGCCCGGGGACGAGGCGCCAGGGAACGGGCCAGCGCGATGCGCTGCGCCTCGCCGCCGGACAGCTCGGTCGTGCGGCGCCCCGCATACCCGGTCAGCCCGATCAGCTCGAGCATCTCGGCGACCCGCTCCTCCTGAGCGGCCCGAGGCATACCGGCCAGTCCGTAGGCGATGTTGCGCCCGACCGTCATCGTCGAGAAGAGCTGGCCGTCCTGGAAGACCATGCCGAAGCCGCGGCGGTGGACGGGCACCGCGGACAGGTCGGAACCGTCCCACAGGATCCGGCCGGAGGTGAGCGGCTCCAGTCCAGCAATGGCCCGGAGCAGCGTCGACTTGCCGCACCCCGACGGACCGAGCAACCCGACCACCTCACCTGGACGGACCTCGACGGTGACGTCCTCGATGCCGACGTCGGAGCCGTAGTGCACGGTCGCGTCAACCACCTCGAGACCTGCGGGGCCGGCCTTCCCACCCACCGTCACCATGACGTCACCTCCTTCGGCCGCAGCCGCTCGGCCAGGGCCATCGTCACACCCGCGAGGAGGGCGAGCACGACGGAGGCCGCGAGGGCCAGACCGTAGCTCTCGGCGCCAGGGCGCCCGAACAACCGGAAGATGAGGACCGGCAACGTGGGGTTGTCGGGTCGGGCGAGGAAGGAGGTCGCCCCGAACTCCCCCAGGCTCGTGGCGAACGCGAACCCGATGGCCAGCCCCAGACCCCGCCGCAGGTGGGGCAGCTCGACCCGTCGGAAGACCTGCAGCGGCGCGGACCCGAGTGTGGCCGCCGCCTCGAGCTGTCGGGGCTCGATGGCCCGCAGGGTCGGCAACAGGGTGCGGACGACGAGCGGGAGAGCGACGACCGCCTGCGCGATCGGGATGAGGATCAGGCTCGAACGCAGGTCGAGTGGTGGTCGGTTGAGGGTGATGAGGTAGCCGAAGCCCACCGTCACAGCGGAGACGCCCAGCGGTAGCAGGAAGAGGCTCTCGAGGGTGGACAGCGCCGCGCGCGCGCCACCTCGCCGCGGCCGGCGCGAGGCGACCAGCGCGACGAGGACACCGAGGGTGACAGCGATGGCTGTCGCGGCGAGCGCCGTCTGGAGCGACGTGCGCAGCGCTCCCCACACGGTGGCACCGAAGATCTCCTGGGTGCCGAGTCGGACGAAGTTGTCGGGGGTGAGGCGACCGCTGAGGTGGAGGGAGCGCCACAGCAGGTTCGCCAACGGCAGACCGAGCAGGACCACCGCGACCAGGAGCGTGACGAGCACGCTCCCCCAGTCCATTGACATCCGGAGCGGAGTAACCTCCGCGACGTCGGGCTGGAGCCTGAGCGCCCGAGTCATGCGGTGCTGGGCCCGCCCGCTGAGCCAGAGGGCCAGGGTGACGATGACGAGCTGGGTGATCGAGAGCGCGGCCGCCGACGGCAGGTCGAGCAGTTGCGTGGTGAGGAACCAGATCTCGGTCTCGATGGTGCTGTACCTCGTCTGACCGAGGACCATGACGATCCCGTAGCTCGAGGCGCTGAAGAGGAACACCAGGGCTGCCGCCGACAGGATCGCCGGGGCGAGCGCCGGCAGCGTGACGCTCCGGAACACGCGCCAGGGTGAGGCGCCGAGCGTGGCCGCCGCCTGGGTCAGCCGCGGGTCCAGCCGGGCCCAGAACGTCCCCACCGTGCGCACGACGACGGAGTAGTTGAAGAAGACCATCGCCGCGAGGATGGCAACGGGGGTACCGCTGAGTCCGAGCCAGCCGAGCAGCCCGTCGGTCCGCAGGAGCGATCCGAACGCCACCCCCACGACGACGGTCGGCAGGACGAACGGGATGGTGACGAGCGCGCGGAGGGTGTCCCGGCCGCGGAACCTCGTCCGGAAGAGCAGGTATGCGCCGGGCAGGCCGAGCGCGAGGCAGAACAGCGTCGAGGTGGTCGCCGACCAGAGGGTGAAGCCGACGGCACGCCAGGTGCGGCGCGACTCGAAGACCGCCGTGAACCCCTCAAGCGTCCAGGTCGTCCCGTCGTGGAAGCCGCGGGCGACGAGCGTCGCCGCGGGCCAGGCGAAGAAGACGACGAGGAACGCCGCGGGGATGGCGGCCGCGAGCGCCCAGCCGGCGCGCCAGCCGAGACGGCTCAACTGATCGCCGCCGTCCAGTCCTTGATCCACTGGTCACGGTTGGCGCCGATCTCCTCCTGGGACACCGAGATCGGGTGATCGGACAGGGGGGCGAAGCGCTCCCACTCCTCCGGGAGCGGAGTGTCGGCGACGACCGGGTACATGTACATGTTCTCGGGGATGGCGGCCTGCACCTCAGGGCTGAGGAGGAAGTCGATGAAGGCCCGGGCCCCCACCTCGTTCTGGGCTCCGGTGATGACGCCGGCGTACTCGACCTGCCGGAAGCAGGTGTCGAGGAGCGCCTCCGTCGTCGACCCACCGTCCTGGACCGTGAAGGCCGGAGAGGTCGAGTAGGAGAGGACGAGCGGCCTCGGGCCTTCGCCGTCCGCGCCCGAGAACTCGGTGTAGTAGGCCTCGGTCCACCCCGAGACGACGAGGAGACCGTTGTCGTCGAGCGCGCGCCAGTAGTCGAGCCAGCCCTCACCCTTGGCGCCGATGGTGGCGATGAGGAAGGACAGGCCCGGCGAGGAGGATGCCGGCGAGGAGACGACGAGGAGATCCCTGTACTCGGGCTTCGTGAGGTCGTCCAGCGTTGCGGGGATCTCGAGGTCGTGCTCGGCGAACCACTCCTTGTCGGCGTTGATGCAGACGTCGCCGAGGTTGATCGGCGTGAGGTTCGCGGCCGCGAGCGACTCGTCCGGGCTCCCTGCCTCGGACTCGTACGGCGAGAGGACACCGGCGTCGTTGGCGCGTGAGGCGAAGGTGTTGTCGACGCCGTAGACGACGTCGCCGAGCGGGCTGTCCTTCGTGAGCACGAGCTGATTGACGAGGGCGCCGGCATCTCCCGGCGCCGTGTAGGTGACGGTGTACCCGGTCTCCTCCTCGAACTTCTTCTTCAGCTCGTCCGGCAGGGCGAAGGAGCTGTGCGTGAGGACGGTCAGGGTGTCCGACTCGGTGAGGGCCCCGTCGGTCGCGCCGCCACCGGCGTCAGGCCCAGGCTCGTCGGTGCCACTTCCGCAGGCAACGAGCGAGACGGCCAGCGCGCCGGCAGCCAAGACTTTCAGCGTGGTTCGCATCCTGGATCTCCTTTCGGAGGCTCGGCAGGTATGCCGAGGAGATTCCCACTCCCTACGCCGGTGCTAACCGGATCAGGTTCGAGGGTCTGCGGCGGTCCGCACTCTCAGCGCCCTTGTGGCGCTCCCCTGTGTGTCCATCCAGCATACCCGCGGGTGTGGACGCCGCCTCGGGGTCCGGCAGGGCCTCAGCGTCCGAGACGCTCCTTGAGCCACCGCCAGCGCTCCTGGAGTCGGGACTCGAAGCCGCGATCCGTGGGCCGGTAGTAGTCGGTGCGCCCCGCGAGATCGTCCGGGAGGTAGGTCTGCCGGGCGATGCCGTCCGGCTCGTCGTGCGCATAGACGTACCCCTTCCCGTGCCCGAGCCGGGCGGCCCCGGCATACCCACTCCCCCGCAGGTGGGCGGGCACCGGCCCGCCCTTGCCCGCCCGCACGTCCGCGATCGCCTCGTTGATCCCGAGATAGGCGGCGTTCGACTTCGGCGCGAGGGCGTTGTGCACGACCGCCTGGGCGAGGATGATCCGGGCCTCCGGCATGCCGATCTGGGCGACCGCGTGCATCGCGGCGACGGCGGTCTGCAGCGCGGTGGGGTCGGCCATTCCCACGTCCTCGCTGGCCGCGATGACGATGCGTCGGGCGATGAACCGGGGGTCCTCTCCCGCCTCGAGCATCCGGGCGAGGTAGTGGAGCGCGGCGTCGGCATCGGAGCCCCGCATCGACTTGATGAGCGCCGAGGCCACGTCGTAGTGCTGGTCCCCCGCACGGTCGTAGCGGACGGCCGCCTGAGCCACCGCCTGCTCGCAGTGCTGCAGGGTGATGCGGACCGGCGCGTCACCGAGGTCGGCC
>JAAYCP010000043.1 GCA_012729695.1 Actinomycetales bacterium
ATGTCGACCTATCTCAACACGGCCGTCGACGTGGGGGACACGATCGCGGTCATGCCACCGCTCGGCTCGTTCGTCGTCCCCGTCGACCCTCGCGCCGCGAGGCACCATCTCCTGATCGCCGCCGGCTCCGGCATCACGCCTGTCCTCTCGCACGTCGAGAACATCCTCACCAGCGAGCCGAAGTCGCGGGTGACGCTGTTCTTCGGCAACCGCACGACGGCGGAGATCATGTTCCTCGAGGAGCTCGAGGACCTGAAGAACGCCCATCTCGAGCGCTTCCAGCTCGTCCACGTGCTCTCCCGTGAGCCCCAGGCGGTCGAGCTGCTGTCCGGGCGGATGGACAAGGACCGGCTGAGCCGGCTGCTCGAGGCGTTCGCTCCGGTCGAGACGGTGGACGAGTTCTATCTGTGCGGGCCGTTCGGCATGGTCGAGGGGGCGCAGGAGCTCCTGGCCGAGCTCGGGGTCGACCACGCTCACGTCCACCACGAGGTC
The DNA here is from genome assembly GCA_012729695.1 of Actinomycetales bacterium. Classification (GTDB taxonomy): domain Bacteria; phylum Actinomycetota; class Actinomycetes; order Actinomycetales; family Dermatophilaceae; genus F2B08. The sequence continues at coordinate 493 of JAAYCP010000043.1, forward strand.
TTCCACGTCCCCACCTCCGAGGACGTCGCGGACCCGGTGGCGCTGGAGTCGGCGGTTGCCGACGCGGTCGTCACGGTCACCTTGGACGGGCGCACGTCACGGATCGAGATGCACGACAAGCGCGAGACGATCCTCGACGCCACCTTGCGGGTCCGACCGGACGCGCCGTTCTCGTGCACCGGCGGCGTCTGCGGCACGTGCCGCGCCCGGCTCGTCTCCGGTGAGGTCCGCATGGAGCGCTCGTATGCGCTGGAGCCCGACGAGATCGCCGCCGGCATGATCCTGGCGTGCCAGTCGCACCCGGTCACCGACGAGGTGGAGCTGACGTATGACGAGTAGAGACCGGCTGGCCGTGTAAAGGCTATTGCTTCATCCTGTGTATATGAAGGTAATATCTTCATATGGCAGACATGAAGCGTAAGCCTGAACGATCCTCGGCGACGATGGTGGGTGACCTCGTCGGCTCGCGTGAGGTGACGGACCGGCGCGGCCTGCACAGGAGGCTGCTCGGGGCGCTGAGGCAGGTCAACGAGGAGCTCGGCGAGGAGGTCCTCGACCCGTTACGGATCACGGTGGGCGATGAGTTCCAGGGCCGGTTCGCTTCAGTGGGTGCAGCAGTCCACGCGAGCATGCTGCTACGCCTCATGCTCTCGCCCGACGTCGACGCCCGCTACGGGCTCGGCTGGGGTGAGGTGACTCTCCTCGACGAGGACGGTACTCAGGACGGGCCGGGCTGGTGGGCCGCGCGCGATGCCATCGAATGGGTCGCCAAGACCCAGGCGCAGGCGGCGCTGGGAGAGGTGCGCACCGCATACCGTCTGGGGAAGGGGAGCGATGGTCCAGGCGAGCCGGCCATCAACGCCGCCGTGCAGTGTCGGGACCATCTGGTTGGATCGCTGGATGATCGATCGAGACGGATCCTGGGAGGGCTGATGAGGGGGGACACGCAGGTGGAGATCGCGGCTGAAGAGGGCATCAGCCCGTCCGCCGTGTCGCAGCGGGTGCGCCGCGACGGGCTCGGCATCCTCCTGTCGGCGGCCGCCGAGCTGCAGAGGGTGCGATGACGGCCATCGCGATCGCCGTGTTCGCCCTCGCCTGTGCTGACCTGGCCCGGGCGGGGGAGCGGACGCGCGGCTGGGTCGCTGCTGTCGCGACCGGTGTCGTGGCCGCCCTTGTCGGGGTAGTGCTGCTCGGCGCCTACTCGGTCGAGGAGCTCCTCCTGGTCCTCGTCGGCCTCGCGGCCGTCGTGGGATGGGTCCTGACGACGCATCGCCCGATGCGCTCGCGGCTCGACTACGTGCTCCCTCTCGGTGTACTCGGCGTCGGGCTCCTCATCCAGGTCATCGCGATGGGCTGGGTGTCGCCGAGCGGACCACGCGGACTGCTCAGCACCTGGGTGGAGAGGGTGCCGATCGCCGGCGGGCTTGTTCCGGCGCCTACCGTGCTCCTCGTCGCCGGCGCCATGCTTGCTCAGCTCAGCACCGCGAATGTCGTCGTTCGCCTCGTCCTCGCGAGCGTCGGGGCCTTGAAGCCCGCCGGCCAGCCACAGGCCTCCGACCGGCTCCGCGGCGGCCGGATCCTCGGCCCGATGGAGCGGCTGCTCATCCTCGGTCTCGGCCTCGCCGGCCAGCCGACTGCGGCGGGGCTCGTCATCGCCGCCAAGGGCCTCATCCGGTTCCCTGAGCTGCAGGCCCAGGCACGCGGCCGACGCAACGCCACCAAGGGGCCGGGGATCGACGAGATCACCGAGTACTTCCTCATCGGCAGCTTCGTCAGCTGGCTGTTTGCGCTCGCGACCCTGGCGTTCATCGTGGTCTTCACGTGAGCTGAGGATGGCTGCATTCGGCTTTGCCAGAGGGCGCACGCAGGCCTGGACCGGATGAGAGAGTGGTCTGATCCGCGTGACGAGGGAGGGCCCGAGCGTGAGCGAGCAGAACCGGACGGGAGATGAGCGGGCCGGGCGTGCCGCCGGCGAGGGTCTGGCGGCGGGCGAGAAGGAGCAGCTCGCGTATGCGCTGGAGACCCGGTTCGCCCCTCACCTCGAGGCTGCGGCGGCCGCGGTGAGGGAGGCGGAGCGAGCGCTCGAGGAAGCCCACGAGCGGCTCGAGCAGGCCCAGGACGCCATCGACAACGAGAGCTACACCTCCGACCCCCTCGTGTTCATGCGGGCGTCGGTGGACGAGGAGGTCGAGGGGATGGAGCGCAAGACGACCGCGAAGAAGCTGCGCACCTCATACCGCTTCCTCCTCGACCGCGCTGTGGAGCTCGCCGGCGCCGAGCTCCAGCGATACCGCGACGACCTGGCTGCCGACCAGCGGGAGCGCGAAGAGGGCCTCGAGGCATCCCGCGCGGCTGTCGCCATGGCCGAGACCGTGCTCGAGGAAGCCCGGGAGATGCAGGAGCGCGTCCTCGCAGCCGAGCGGTCCGCCCGCCGGGGCCTGGCCCTACTCGTGGAGAAGCTCGGCTAGCCCCTTCCGCGTCGTCGGCTTCCGCGCTCCAACCCCGGTCCCCCTCTGAGCAATCCCGAGGAACCCCTATCGCTATCCCTATAGGGGAACCGGGATTCATCGGGACACTCCCCGACGCGGCACGGGTGTCGCCGTAGGCAGACTCATCTCAACGCGCCAGTTCGGCGGCAAGTCGGAAGCCCCCAGGCTTCCTCACCAAGGGAAGGGAAGACCCGTGGCCAACGAGAATGAGAACAACAGCGGCACCCAGGTCATCGTCGATGACACGCTGAACAACAACGGCAACACCGACAACTCCACCGACGTCGAGATCGAGGACTCCTTCAACACCGACACCGAGGTGGAGGTCGAGGTGGAGGACTCGTTCAACGACAACTCCGACAACTCGACGAACACCGATGTCGAGGTCGAGCTCGAGGACTCGCTGAACGACAACTCCGACAACTCGACGAACGTCGACCTCGAGGTCGAGGACTCGTTCAACGACAACTCGACGGAGACCGAGGTCGAGATCGAGGACTCCTTCAACACCGACACCGAGGTGGAGGTCGAGAACTCCTTCAACGACAGCTCCACCAACCTGGAGCTCGAGGTGGAGTTCGAGGACTCGTTCAACGACAACTCCAGGCACGACAACTCGGTGCGCAACCAGGACTCCTTCAACGTCACGAGCTCGTTCAACACCCAGACCCTGAACGACCACTCGACCACGGTGGGCATCCGTCAGTACCAGGCCGGGTTCGGCGACTTCAACGTCGACGCGGCGCTGGCCGGCGGGAAGTACGGCGCCGCCGCGGGCAAGTACGGTGCCGCCTCGGGTGACATCAACCTCGACAACCGCTCGCTCCAGCTCGACCAGTCGGTGAACCAGATCATCGAGACCGGCGGCGGCATGGGTAGCGGCAACGTCGGACAGGTGTTCGGCCAGAACGCGACCGTGGCCTTCGGCGACGGCTCGCAGGCGGCCGGCCACGACATCAACATCGACAACTCGAGCATGAGCCTCAACCTCGGCGACATCGCCATCGGCAACACCGACATCTCGACGAGGATCAACGACGCGTTCAACGACCAGTCGCAGAACTTCGACATGGAGTGGGAGCTGGAGATCGAGGACTCCTTCAACGACTACTCCACGCACACCGACGTCGAGGTCGAGATCGAGGACTCGTTCACCAGCGAGGTGGACGCCGCGTTCGAGAACTCCTACGAGTGGGAGAACAGCGGGAACATCTTCAGCCCAGGGGCCGCGAGCACCGGCGGTGAGACAGAGTTCGACTTCTGACCCTTTCCCCCTGGCTGTGGCCGCGTGCCCGACCGTCCTTCTGGGCGGTCGGGCACAAGGCGTTGCACGAGCAAGTCCGATGGACGGAGATGAGATGACGATCCCAACCGCAGTGTCCGAGGGCGAGCCCGGCTCCCTGACGCGCCGGCAGTTGCGTGAGCTGAAGGAGGGGAAGACGTCCCAGGAGCTGCTCCACCTCGTCGAGAAGGTCCGGTCGATGGCCGGGAGCACGGGTCGCGACGATCTGGTCGAGCGGCTGGGGCAGACGGTGAACCGACTCCGCAGCCCGCACATCCGAGTGGTCGTCGTCGGTGAGTTCAAGCAGGGCAAGAGCAAGCTCATCAATGCCCTCGTCAACGCTCCGGTCTGCCCTATCGACGACGACATCGCGACGACTGTGCCGACGACCGTGTCCTTCGGCAGTGAGCCGGCGGCGGTGGTCCTCGCACGCGAGGGCGACGACATCACGCGTCAGGATGTGCCGATCGAGAGCCTCGCCGACTACGTCTCGGAGCTGGGGAACCCGGGCAACTCCCGCCACCTCGTCGGAGCCGAGGCGCAGCTCCCCCGGGAGATCCTGCGCGGAGGTCTTCAGCTCGTCGACACGCCGGGGGTCGGGGGGACCGAGTCTCGCAACGCACTGGCCACCTTGTCGAGCCTGGCGACGGCCACCGCGGTCATCCTTGTCTCGGACGCCTCGCAGGAGTACACAGAGCCTGAGATCCAGCTGCTCCGGTACGCGATGCGGGTGTCCCCGAACGTCGCCACGGTCCTGGCCAAGACCGACCTGTACCCCGAGTGGCGTCAGATCGAGCGCATCGACCGCGACCACCTTCGCCAGATCGGCAAGCTCCCCCTCTTCGCGGTCTCCAGCGACTTGCGACTGCGGGCCGCGGATGAGCGTGACCGAGTGCTGAACGACGAGTCGGGCTTCCCGGCCCTCGTCGCCCACCTGCGCGGGGAGATCGTCGGGCGTGCCGAGGCACTCACCACCCGCAGCGCGGTCCACGACCTGGGATTCGTCGTCTCGCAGATGGAGCTCGCTGCGCGAACCGAGCTGAACGCTCTGCTCAACCCCGAGGACACCGCACGGCTCGTGGCCGAGCTCGAGCAGGCCAAGGCCCGTGCAGAAGAGTTCCGGAGTCGCTCCTCGAAGTGGAACGTCCGGCTCGGGGACGGCATCACCGACCTCATCGCCGACATGGAGCACGATCTGCGGGACCGCCTTCGGCGGGTTCAGCGGGAAGCCGAGCAGGCGATCGACGAAGGGGACCCGGGACCGATCTGGGACCAGATCGCCCAGTGGATCGACGAGCGTGTGGCCAGCGCGGTCTCGGAGACGTTCGTCTGGACCGAGGAGCGGTCGCAGTGGCTCGTCGAGGACGTCGCGGATCTGTTCCTCGCCGAGGGTGTGGACATCCCGATGATTGCGGTCGGTAGCACCGAGGGAGTCCTCGACGCAGTGGAGCAGCTCCCTGGCTTCGAGCCGGGGCATCTCTCAGCAGGCGAGAAGATCTATATCGGTGTGCGCGGTTCCTACGGCGGGGTGCTCATGGTCGGCCTCGCCACCGGGTTGATCGGAATGTCCCTCATCAACCCCCTCTCACTGCTGGCCGGGGTGCTCGTCGGGAGGCGCGCCTATCGGGAGGATGTCGCCACCCGACTCAACCGGCGGCGCTTCGAGGCCAAGAACATCGTGCGCAAGTACATCGACGAGGTCATCTTCCAGGTTTCCAAGGTGCTCCGGGACCGGCTGCGGGTCGTCCAGCGGACCGGGCGCGACCACTTCGGTGCGATCGCCGACGAGATGCACCGATCGCTCTCAGAAGCGGTCCTCGTGGCCAAGCAGACGGCAGGCAACTACCAGGAGGACCAGAAGCGACGTGCCGCTCAGCTTCAGGAGCACCTGCGGCAGATCGAGGTGTTGAAGCGCGAGCTACCCGCCCTCCCACCGGCGCGCGTCGAGGACGTCGTGGTGCGATGAGCGCAGGGTATGCGATGGGCCACCACCGCACAGGTGACCTGCAGCGGCTGCTCACGAGTGCGCGGAGCCTCTACGGCGACACCGCGCCGCCGGAGCTCGACATCCTCGAAGAACGCCTGGCCGAACCGTTGCGGCTCGCCATCGCGGGCATCGTCAAGGCGGGCAAGTCCACTCTCCTCAACGCGATTCTGGGGGACCGGGTCGCTGCGACGGACGCGGGGGAGTGCACGCGGCTCATCACGTGGTACCGGTATGCGTCATCGCCGTCCGTGACCGCCTACTCCGTCGACGGCGCCGCCCGCCGCCTGCCCCTGAAGACCTCAGAGGGCGAGCTCACCTTCGACCTCGACGTCCCGACCGAGAGCGTCGAACGCATCGAGATCGGCTGGCCCGCCCCGGCCCTGAAGTCCCTCGTCGTCATCGACACTCCGGGGATCGCCTCCCTCACACCGGCCTCAGCCGCACGCACCACAGGATTCCTCGTTCCGGACGAGACCCCGCCCGCAGCCGACGCGATGATCTACCTGCTCCGGCGGGCCCATCCCTCCGATCTGCGCTTCCTCGAGGCCTTCCGCGACACCGCCGCCGGCCGGTCGGGGACGGTGAACGCGGTGGCGGTGCTGTCGCGGGCGGACGAGATCGGCTCCGGGCGGATCGACTCGCTCCTCTCCGCGAGAAGGGTGGCCAAGCGCTACGAGCAGGAGGACAGTCTCGATGCGCTCGCCCTAGGTGTCTTCCCCGTGGCGGGGCTCCTCGCGGAGGGTGCCCGGACGATGACCGAGCCTGAGTTCCGGGCGTTGCATGAGCTGGCCGGCCTGGAGCGCACCGAGCGCGAAGGCCTGCTGGTGTCGGCAGACCGCTTCGTTCGACTGGCCCGACTCGGCGCGCTCGATGAGGCGGGCCGCAAACGGCTGATCTCGCGCTTCGGGATCTTCGGGATCCGGCTCGCGTCCTCACTCATCCGGACCGGCTTGGCGGATGTGTCGGACCTGACCACCGAGATGACCCGCCAGAGTGGTCTCAGCGAGCTCCTGGAGTTCATCGAGCGGCAGTTCATCGGCCGGACTGCGACGTTGAAGACTCACGGTGTGCTCGACGGTCTGGAGGTGGTCCTCCGCA
>JAAYCP010000251.1 GCA_012729695.1 Actinomycetales bacterium
CAGGGGCAGCCCGAAGCCGAGGGTCTTGCCCGACCCCGTCTGCGCGCGGCCGAGGACGTCCTTGCCTTCGAGCGCGTCCGGGATGGTTGCGGCCTGGATGGCGAAGGGCTCGGTGATCCCGTCCGCAGCGAGCCGCTGCACGATCACCTCGGGCAGCCCCATCTTCGCGAAGGCGTTGTCCTCGGTCACCTCGGCCGGCCCGCTTGCGCGGGCGCCGGAGTACTTCACCCAGGTGTCCGCCTCGGCGCGCTCGGCCTCGGCCTCCTCCCAGGTGGGCACAGCCTCGAGGTAGGAGTCGCCTCCGCGCTCGTCACGGCCGCGGTATGCGTCACGCCGGTCACGGCCCTGGCCGCCCCAGGTCTCGCGAGACCCGCCACGGTCACCGCGGTCGCGTCGCTCGCCCCTGGTGTCGCGGTCGAAGCCACCGCGCTCGCGACGGTCACCACGGTCGAATCGGTCACCACGGTCGGAGCGGTTGTCACGGCCGGGACGGTTGTCCCGGCTGAAGCGATCTGACCTCTCGGGGCGGTCACCGCGGTCGAACCGGTCACCGCGCTCGCGACGGTCGCCGCCAGCGAACCGGTCACCACGGTCGAAGCGCTCGCCCTGGCGACGGTCGCCCCCGGTGGACCGCTGGTCACGGTCGTAGCGACCTCCACGGTCCGGGCGGTCACCGCGCTCGTTCCGCTCGAAGCGGTCGCCGCGCTCGTTCCGCTCGAAGCGGTCGCCGCGCTCGCGCCGATCGAACCGCCCGCCGCGGTCATCGCGGTTGAAACGGTCACTGCGGTCGAAGCGGTCATTGCGCTCGTACCGCGGTGCACCGTCACGACGGGGTCCGCGCTTCGAGAAGTCGCCACCCTCACGAGAGTCGCGGCCACGCCGGTCGTCGCGCTGGTCCCAGGAGCGCTGCGGGCGACCACCACGGTCCCAGCCACGCTCGTCGCGCGGGGTCCAGTCGCGGCGGTCGGTGCGCTGCTCGTTCCCGAAGCGGGGACCGCTGCTGCGTGGTCCGGAGCCACGAGGACCGGAGTCACGCGGTCCGCGATCGCGGTACCGCTCGCCGCGGTTGTCGCCGTCGCGGGAGTCCCAGGATCCGGTGGCGCGGCCGCCTGGCCGGCCTCGGGCGTCCTCGCGGCGGGGACCGTCCCAGCCCTGACCTCGACCGCGGTTGTCACCCATGCGCCGGTCACCGACGCGGTCGGTGCGGCTACGGGCGGGGTGGTCGCGACGCATACCTGATCGGGCGTCGGGGCGACCGTCGGTGCGGGTGTCGGACGCGGGGGCCGAGTCGAGGCCCTTGCGGTGCGGCTTCTTGCCTGACTTGAGGTTCTTCGCCGCAGCCTTCTGGGAGGCGGTCCAGCGAGCCTTCTTGCCGCCGGCGGCGCTAGCGCTCTTCTTCGGGGGTCGTGCCATGGTGATCCAATCGCGATGGGTGTGGGGGTTCCGCAGCAAACACATCGCGCGGGTGATCCCACGGCAAGAAGGTAAAGCGGTTGGTCCAGTCTACAGCCTCGCCCGCCTCCACCGGTTCAGCCGGGAAAGCCCGCCCGGCGGGTGAGCCACAGGGCGACGCCGGTCCCCAGCGCGATGCCCACCCAGTCGGCGAGCATGTCCATGGGGTCACCCTGGCGTCCGGCGAGCACGTAGTGCTGCACGAGCTCGCTCACCGGCGCGTGCAGACCGAGCACAAGAGCCACGACCCACGCCCTCAACCCCGCCAGGACACCGAGCAGAGCTGGCGCCGCGAAGATCGCGGCGTGAACGATCTTGTCCGCGTGGGGAATCGACGCCGCGCCGGAGGGTGTGGGGACGTGCAGGTACAGCATCGCCAGCTGGAGCAGGACAGCGGCGACGAAGCCCCCGCGCAGCACCCGAACCATGCCGCTCGACGAAGCCGCCGCCGCATGCCCCTCACGGGAACCCCGCGGTGCGGCATAGTTCGTATCCATGACGACCATCCTCCCCCCAGGCGTCGATGTGACCGGCATCGGCACGGCCAGCGCCACTCCCGACATGGTCAACCTCGATGTGCGCGTGACCCGCGAGGGGTCGAGCGTCTCGGACACCCTGCGACAGGTGGACGAGGTCGCGGCGGCGGTCATCGAGACGATCCGCGGAGCCGGTGTCGAGGCCCGGGACGTGCAGACGACGTCCACCGGGATCCACCAGCGCTACGACAACCAGGGCCAGACCGTCACGGGGTTCACGGGCTTCCACACCCTGCGGGTCGGGGTGCGCGACCTCGACCAGGTGAGCTCGCTCGTGGACGCAGTCGTCGAGCGGGGCGGCAACGCCGTTCTCGTCGACGGGATCAACCTCGCCATCGCGGATCCCGAGCCGCTGCTCACGACCGCCCGCGAACGGGCCTTCGCCGACGCGCGCGCGAGGGCCGAGGAGTACGCCCGGTTCGCCGGGCGGACCCTCGGGGAGGTTCTGTGGATCGGCGACGTCGTGAGCGGTCCGGAGCCGAGGATGTATGCGATGCGCGCCGAGGCCGACATGGCCGGGGGCCTCTCACTCGCACCAGGCGAGTCCACCGTCACCGCGAAGCTGTCGGTGCGCTGGGCCTGGGCCGACGGCGGGTCCGGCGACGGCGCCCGCATCGTCCCGGTGGTGTGAGCGATGGGCTGGATCGACGCGGTCGGCTGGGCCGGCTCAGCCCTGCTGATCTTCTCTCTGCTCCAGGCCCGCGTCCTGAGGCTGCGCGTCCTCAACACCATCGCGTGCATCGTCCTCGTCTTCTTCAACGCGGTCATCGAGGTCTGGCCGATGGTGGCGATGAACGTCGTGCTGGCCCTCATCAACTTCTACTTCATCGCCAAGCTCCTCCGGGAGCGCCACGACGAGGCGGCGTACGCCGTCATCGAGGTCGAGGAGGACGACAACTACCTCGCCCACTTCGTGCGCACCCACCGCGACGAGATCGGGACGTTCTTCCCGCGCTTCTTCCCTGAGGCGACCACCCCGGACGGCACGATCACGGCGCGCGAGGACCGCACCGCATACCTCATCGCCCAGGGTGACGAGACGGTCGGGGCCGTGATCATGCGCGATGCCGGAGACGGCGTGGCGCAGATCGAGCTCGACTACGTGACACCGAAGTATCGTGACTTCACACCCGGTGAGTTCGTCTTCCGTCAGTCCGGGCTCTTCACGGACCGAGGATTCTCGACCGTTCGGACCCCGCCGGGGATGGTCGCGCCGTACTACGAGCGCCTGGGATTCACGCGCGACGGGACCTCGTGGCGGCTCGATCTGGCTTAGTACTACACTGTGTCGTAATGACCCATCGCATCCACGACCTGGGAGGGCTCGACGATGACCCGCTATGTCTACGACTTCAGCGAAGGCAGCAAGGACCAGAAGGACCTGCTGGGCGGCAAGGGGGCGAACCTGGCCGAGATGACCAGGCTCGGCATCCCTGTCCCGCCAGGGTTCACCATCACGACCGAGGCGTGCCGCGCATACCTCGCGGACGGTCGGGTCCCCGACGGCCTCGACGCCGAGATCGACGAGCACGTCGCCGCGCTGGAGAAGGCGATGGGTCGCACGCTGGGTGACAAGAACGACCCGCTGCTGGTCTCCGTGCGCTCCGGCGGGAAGTTCTCCATGCCCGGCATGATGAACACCGTCCTCAACATCGGCCTCAACGACGAGTCGGTCCAGGGTCTGGCTGAGCTGACGGGCAACCCGCGCTTCGCGTGGGACTCCTACCGCCGCCTCGTCCACATGTTCGGCAGCACGGTGCTCGGTCTCGACGACGAGCACTTCGAGGACGCGATCGACGCCGCCAAGGCTGCCAAGGGCACGACCGACGACCTCGGCCTGGACGCCGACGACCTCAAGGCCCTCACCGAGCGCTACAAGGAGATCGTCGAGCAGGAGAGCGGTTCGCCGTTCCCGCAGGACCCGCGCGAGCAGCTGCGGGCCGCGGTCGTCGCCGTCTTCGAGTCCTGGAACGCCCCCCGCGCCGTTCTCTACCGCCGGCGCGAGCGCATACCCGCTGACCTCGGGACGGCCGTCAACGTCCAGGCGATGGCCTTCGGCAACCGGGGCGAGGACTCCGGCTCCGGCGTGGCCTTCACCCGTGACCCGGCCACCGGCGAGCAGGGCGTCTACGGCGACTACCTGCAGAACGCCCAGGGCGAGGACGTCGTGGCCGGCATCCGCAACACCATGTCGCTGACCGAGCTCGAGCAGATCGACAAGAAGTCCTACGACGAGCTGCTCGCCATCATGAAGCAGCTCGAGGACCACTACCGCGACATGTGCGACATCGAGTTCACCACCGAGGACGGCAAGCTGTGGATGCTGCAGACCCGGGTCGGGAAGCGCACAGCGGCCGCGGCGTTCAGGCTCGCCAACGACTTCCTCGACGAGGGCATGATCACCGAGGACGAGGCACTCGAACGCGTCACCGGTGAACAGCTCGTCCAGCTGATGTTCCCGCACTTCGACTCCGGCGGTGAGCGGACCCTGCTGGCCACCGGGATGACTGCGTCACCGGGTGCCGCGGTCGGCCAGGTGGTGTTCGACTCGCCCACCGCCGTGGCGTGGGCCGAGGAGGGCAAGTCCGTCATCCTCGTCCGGCGCGAGACCAACCCTGACGACCTGCACGGCATGGTCGCGGCGAAGGGCATCCTGACGAGTCGCGGCGGCAAGACCTCGCACGCGGCCGTGGTCGCCCGCGGCATGGGCCGCACGTGCGTCAGCGGCGCGGAGTCCCTCGACGTGGACATCAAGGGACGGAAGTTCACAGCCCCCGACGGGACCGTCGTCAAGGAGGGCGACGTCATCTCGATCGACGGCACCAGCGGTGAGGTCTTCGCCGGCGAGGTCCCGGTGACCGACTCCCCCGTCGTGCGCTACTTCGAGGGCGAGATCAGCCCGGAGGAGGGCGGCGAGCTCGTCGCGGCCGTCCACCGGATCATGACGATCGCCGACTCCCGCCGTCGTATGCGGGTGCGCGCCAACGCCGACAACGCCGAGGACGCCGCCCGGGCCCGCCGCTTCGGCGCCGAGGGCATCGGCCTGTGCCGGACCGAGCACATGTTCCTCGGCGACCGGCGACACCTCGTCGAGGAGCTCGTCCTGGCCAAGACGGACGACGAGCGGCAGAAGGCGCTCGACGCGCTGCTCCCGCTCCAGCGGGCCGACTTCATCGAGATCTTCCGCGCGATGGACGGCCTTCCGGTCACCGTCCGCCTGCTCGACCCGCCGCTGCACGAGTTCCTCCCGGACATCACCGAGCTGTCCGTCAAGGTCGCCGTCGCGGAGGCCCGTGGCGAGGAGGTCGACGAGGACGCCCGGATGCTCGCGGCGGTCAACCGGCTGCACGAGGAGAACCCGATGCTGGGTCTGCGCGGTGTCCGGCTCGGCATCGCCATCCCGGGTCTGTTCGAGATGCAGTCCCAGGCCATCCTCGAGGCCGCCGCGATCGTCACCGAGGAGGGCGAGGCGGCCTACCCGGAGATCATGGTCCCGCTCGTCGGTGCGGTCGAGGAGCTGCGGAACATCAAGGAGGAGATCGCGCACGCCGCGCACGAGGTGCGCGTGCGGCACTCGGTCCACCTCGACCACCTCGTCGGCACGATGATCGAGCTGCCCCGCGCAGCCCTCACGGCGGGCCAGATCGCGGAGGCGGCGGACTTCTTCTCGTTCGGCACGAACGACCTCACCCAGACGACGTGGGGCTTCTCGCGGGACGACGTCGAGGCGAGCTTCTTCTCGCGCTACCTCGACGCCGGCATCCTCGGGTTCTCCCCCTTCGAGACGATCGACAAGGAGGGCGTCGGCCGACTGGTTCGCATCGGCACCGATGAGGGCCGCCAGACCAAGCCCAATCTCAAGGTCGGCGTCTGTGGCGAGCACGGTGGAGATCCGGAGTCCGTGCACTTCTTCGAGGAGCGCAAGCTCGACTATGTGTCCTGCTCGCCGTTCCGGGTGCCCGTCGCCCGGCTCGAGGCCGCTCGGGCGGTCGTCGGCGGCTCGGACGCCACCGCATAGATCTCGACCCAGGTGCTCCCGGTGGCCGGTCTGGTCGCCGGGAGCACCGGATTCACGCGGACCCCGAGTCAGGTGCTCCCGGGGCCATTCGGCTCAGGTGCTCCCGAGGCCATCCGGCTCACCGGGAGCACCGGGTTCACGCGGCCGAGAGTGATCATCAGGCGGTGGGCGGTCACGACCACCGTGAGCCACCCCAGGCCGAACAGCCACGCCGCGACGACGTCGCTGAGCCAGTGGTGCCCGAGGAAGACCCGGGACAGTCCCATCGCGAGGGCGAATGCGGTGGCGCCGACTCCGACGGCGATGCGGGCCGCACGGCTGGCGAGTCGGAGCATGAGGAGATAGGCGAGGACGCCGACGACGACGGTCGCGTTGAGGGTGTGCCCCGAGGGGAAGGACGGGGAGGTCTCGAAGGGCGGCACCGCGAGCTCGTGCGGCGGTCTGGCCGTTCCACTGAGCCGCTTGCCGGTCACCGTCATGAGCAGCGACCCGGCTGACGCGGCGAGCATGAGGATCACCGGGGTGCGACGTCGCCACCACAGGGCGATCGCGAGGGTGCAGACCGCGGCGATGATCGACATCCCGACCTTGCTCCCCAGATCCGTGAACCAGGTGAGGGCCTGATCGAGACCCGGCGAGCGCATACCCACCATGGCGTCGAGGACCGGCTGGTCCAGTCGCGCTATGCCGTCCTCCTCGACCACCGCTTCGTACACCTCCCCGGCGGCATAGGTGAGCACCACCGCGATAGTGCCGCCGATGACGAGGGTGAGGACGAGTGCGATGCGCCCGATCGACCAGTGGATGAACCGCGCAACGGCCGCAGCCGTCGTCCAGGCGAGCCAGACGAGGAGGCGACCCAGCCAGGTGCGCCACTGACCGAGGTCTCGATCACCGATCTTCTGGGGCGTGTCGCCATGGCGGGACGGGCCTGTGCTCGGCTCCCGCGGCGACTCCGTCGGTGGTGTGGGCACGAGCGCAATGCTTGCACGACGTGCCGCCCTCGGTGCCTCCTTGGGAGAGCGCCTCAGGTCTGGCGCCGGTGGTCGGGGCGCCGGTGGTCAAGCCTTCGCGCTGGCCACTTCGTCGGCGTCTGACGTGTCGGCGTCCAGCGACGCGGAGACCTTGGCCAGCTCCTCGGCAATGGTGGGCAGGAACTCGGCGGCGATCGCCTGTGCGACCGGCACTCCGACGGACTCGAGAGTCCTCACTCCGTCGAGTGCCTCCTCGAGGACGGACCTGCGATCGAGGGCCGACAAGGTGAAGAAGCGCGGATCGTC
>JAAYCP010000252.1 GCA_012729695.1 Actinomycetales bacterium
GCAGCGTCAGTGCAATCGGTCGAGGAGCAGCCTGAGCGGCTCGGGCAGCTCGTCGGGAGCGAGCTCGGCGGTGAGTGCCTCGGCGAGCAGCTCCTTGCGGCCCGACGCGATCCCGGCGAACCGGTGCAGCTGCTCCTCGATCGGACGGTCGCGCCAGGCCGGCTGCTGCCGGAGCGCCTCGAGCTTGTCCCGCAGGCCGAGCGCGCGGAGCACCTCCAACGTCCGCGGAACACCAAGAGCCCGGAGCAGCTCGTCCTCCAGGTCGCGGTGGCACACGAAGAAGCCCACCGCCGGCAGGTCGCTCACGTCCTGGACCCAGCTGGCCCGGCCCTGCATCGCCGCGATGACGAAGCGGGACTCCCCCACATCACACATCCCGAGCACGGTCGGCGTCGCGTCCTCCCCTGACTGGAGCGCCGTCACGTGCGCCCGCACGTTCGTGATGCCACCCATATCGACCAGGCGGACACCGTCGAGGTCCACCCCCGCCGACGCTGCAGCGGTCCGGACGGCTGCGACATCGCTCGCCCCCTCGAGGAGCACGACACTGTCCGCGGGCAGGTCGACGCACGGCGACAGACCCTGAGGGGGTCGCCGCCGGTCGTGTCCGCGGATGTCCATGGGCGCTATCCAACAACGCGAACAGGTCGAGACGCCAGACGATTACGCTGCTGGCGCACATCGCTGACGGCGATGCGGGCTCGCTGCCTGAGGGCAGTCCCCAACTCGGTCAGGGCAGGACGTCACTCGTCACGAGCCGGTACCCGTTGTCCCGCAGCGTCCGCAGCACCGCATCGCAGTGCTCCCGGCTCTTGGTCTCGAGCTGGAGCGCGATCTCCACCTCGTCCACCCGCAGCGCCGGGTTGGTGCGCACGTGCTCGACCTCGAGGACGTTGGCATCGAGGTCGGCGCAGTCACTCAGCAGCTTGGCGAGGTTCCCCGGCTTGTCCGGCACCCGCACGCTCAGATGGAGGTACCGACCGGCAGCGGCCATGCCGTGGCGGATGATGCGCAGCATGAGGAGCGGGTCGATGTTGCCGCCCGACAACACAGCCACCACCGGGCCTTCCCAACCTGCCTCCGGAGCCTGCAGCAACCGAGCCGCCGTGACGCCACCGGCCGGCTCGACGACGAGCTTGGACCGCTCGAGCAGGAAGAGGAGCGCCCGCGAGATCCCCTCCTCGGTGACCGTGTCGACCCGGTCGACGTAGCGCTGCACGATCTCGAACGGCACCTTGCCCGGAAGCCCGACGGCGATCCCGTCGGCCATGGTCCGCATGTCGGTGCACGGCACCGGGTGGCCCGCCTTCAGCGACACCGGGTATGCGGCGGCCCCCTCGGCCTGCACGCCCACGATCCGGACATCCGGCTTGAGCGCTTTCATCACGACCGAGATCCCGGCGATGAGTCCGCCCCCGCCGACCCCGACGACGACGGTCTTCACGTCCGGGCACTGCTCGAGGATCTCGAGCCCGCACGTACCCTGGCCGGCCACGATGTCGGGGTGGTCGAAGGGGTGGATGTAGATCGCGCCGGCCTCCCTCGCATACTCCTGGGCGTGTGGCATGGCCTCGTCGAGCGTCTGGCCGACCTGCTCGATCTCGGCTCCGTAACCTCTCGTGGCGTTGACCTTCGGCATCGGCGCGCCGACCGGCATGTACACCTTGGCCCGGATGCCGAGCATCTGCGCGGCGAGCGCGACCCCCTGGGCGTGGTTGCCTGCGCTCGCCGTGACGACGCCGCGTGACTTCTCCTCGTCGCTGAGCCGGGAGATGCGGGTGTATGCGCCGCGGAACTTGAACGATCCGGCTCGCTGGAGGTTCTCGCACTTGAGCAGCACCTCTGCGCCTACCCGCTCGCTGAGTCCGCGGCTGTACTTCAGGGGGGTCGCTCGCATGACCTCGTCGAGGCCGGTCCGCGCTGCGAGGACGTCCTCGAGGGTGACGGGCAAGGTGTCAGCCCTGCCGGCAGAGGCAGAAGGGGTGACCGGCAGGGTCGAGGTAGACCTTGAAGCCGCCGTCCTCACTCGGCTGCTCCGCGGCGACCGTTGCTCCGAGCGCCAGAGCCGCGGGCTCGGCCAGCTCGATGTCCTCGACCGCGAAGTCGAGGTGGAACTGCTGCGGGTGGGCGCCGCCAGGCCACGTCGGCGGGACGTAGTCGTCAATCCGCTGGAATCCCAAGGAGGTTCGTCCGTTGGGGTTGGTCCGGTTCACCCCTCCCTCGGGGTGGCTCAGCACGACCCAGTCCTCGTCCGACCCGCTCTCCACCTGCCAGCCGAGCAGCGAGCCGTAGAACGACGCCAGCTGCTGCGGGTCCGGGCAGTCGATCACGACGATGTCGAGCAGCGGACGGATGTCGGCGGTGTCATCGGTCATGCGTCCACCCTAGGACTCGCGCGGGCGGGCGCTCTAGGCGTCGGCCGAGATGATCCGGCCGGCCAGCGCGCGGGCTGTCTCCGGGTGCTCGGGGGCAAGCAGTCCGACCGCAAAGAGCAGGTATGCGGTATCCACCTCGACCTTCGCCCGCTCGGGCACCCGCCACCCGCCGGAGTGGTCGGTCGTCACCGCCCGCACCACCTCGAGGGCCTGCTCCGCGGGGTTGTGCCGCAGCACGCCGCCGGACCCGACCACGAGCCCGACGTCGGTGAGCGGCCGCGGTGACTCCGCCGAGGTGTGCGGTCGACCATGGCGACGCGCCGCGACGAGGGCGGCCGTGCGGGCGAGGGCCAGGTCGTGCCCAACCTCGGCCGGCCCCTGCGGGAGGTGGGCCGGGTCCGCGGAGACGGCCGCCGCATACGCAGTCACCTCGGGCGGGAGAGGTATGCGCTCGCGGGCGGCGGCCTCGGCCACACCGGCGGCGCTCCAGCGCATGCCGAGGTCGGCCTCGACCGTGCGCGCCTGCCAGAGGGTGCCGACCACGTCGCGCTCGATCGCGGCGTCCTCACCCTGGGGGATGAGAGCGGAGTAGACATCCGTCGTGGCGCCCCCGATGTCGATGACCATGACGTCACCGACGACGTCGGCGAGGACCGCGACGCCGGAGAGGACCGCGTCCGGGGTGGGTGCGCGGACGAGGCTCGCGAACCGGGGTCCGCGCGAGAGCCCCTTGCCGCCGATGACGTGCTGGAGGAACACCTCCCGGATCGCGGTGCGGGCGGAGAGGGGACTGATCGCGCCGATGCGGGGGACGACGTTGTCGGCGAGGACGAAGCGGCGACCGGTCGACCGGAGGATCCCGGCGACCTGCTCCGCAGCGTCCGCGTTGCCGGCGACGACGATCGGAACCGTGATCCTGGCGCGGGCAAGGCGCGTCGCGTTGTGGAGCAGGACGGCGGAGTTCCCGCCGTCAGTGCCGCCCACGAGGAGCACGATGTCCGGACGTTGCTCACGCAGGGCCCGGATGTCGGCCCCGTCGAGCTCGCCGGCGGCGACGTGAACCACCCGCGCACCGGCCGACAGACCGACCCGGTAGCCGGCCTCGCCGGTCACCTCGCGCTCGTAGCCGACGACGGCGAGGCGCAGTCCTCCCCCGGCGCTGGAGCAGACCAGGGTCTGCTCGGGCTCGCTCGGCAGCCGGGCACGCAGGGCGTCGACGCCGTCGAGGACGTCGGTCCCGATCGTCGTCGGGGTGGAGCCGCTGTGCAGGACCTCGCCCTCGGCCGAGACGAGCACGGCCTTGGTGAACGTGCTGCCGACGTCGACGCACCAGAACGTCGTCACGCTCAGGTGAGCCGGTCGAGAGCCTGCTTGAGGTCCGCGATGAGATCGTCGACGTCCTCGATCCCGACGGAGAGCCTGATGAGGTCGGACGGGACCTCGAGCTCGGTGCCGGCGACGGAGGCGTGCGTCATCCGGCCCGGGTGCTCGATGAGCGCCTCGACCCCGCCGAGCGACTCGCCGAGGGTCCACAGCTCGGTCTCGGCGCACACCTTCGTCGCGACGTCCTCGCCGCCCCTGACCTGGAAGGAGATCATCCCGCCGAAGCGCTTCATCTGCCGCGCGGCGACGTCGTGGTTGGGGTGCTCGGCCAGGCCCGGGTAATAGACCTTCGTGACGCCCGGGTGGCCCTGGAGGAACTCGACGATCGCCTCGGCGTTGTCGCAGTGCCGCTCCATCCGGACGGCGAGCGTCTTGAGTCCGCGCAGCACGAGCCACGAGTCGAACGGTCCGGCGACCCCGCCAACTGCGTTCTGGTGGAAGCCGACTCGCTCGGTGAGGTCCTCGCCGCGGGGGGTCTCGACGCCTGCGCGCGTGACGACCAGGCCGCCGACGACGTCCGAGTGGCCGCCCGCATACTTCGTCGCGGAGTGGGTGACGACGTCCGCACCCAGGGCGAGCGGCTGCTGGAGATAGGAGGAGGCGAAGGTGTTGTCGACGACGAGCAGAGCACCGGCATCATGGGCGACGTCGGCGAGCGCCGAGATGTCGGCGATGCCGAGCAGGGGGTTGGTCGGGGTCTCGACCCACACGACCTTGGTCTGGCCGGGGCGGATCGCCGCGCGCACGGCGTCGAC
>JAAYCP010000253.1 GCA_012729695.1 Actinomycetales bacterium
CGAAGCGCGTTCGTGGAGCCCGGGATTCCGGGAGGTGAGCCGGCGACGATGACCACCCGTTCGCCCTCGACGAGCCGCCCGTTCCCGATCAGCAGCCGGTCGACGATCTTGGCGTAGTCGTCCGTGTGGCGAGGAACCTCCGTGAGGAACGTCTCGACGCCCCAGGTGAGCGAGAGCTCGGAGCGGGTCGACTGCAGCGGGGTGAAGGCGAGGATCGGGATGGGGTGACGCACCTGCGCCATCCGGCGCGCTGACTCCCCGGTGTGGGTGAACGTGCACAGGTACTTCACCCCGATGAGACCGCCGATGGAGGCGCCGGCGGCCGCGATCGCACCGCCCACGGTGACCGGTGGGGGCCGCAGCGTCGCCATGCGCTCGAGGCCGTGCTCCTCGGTGTGCCTGATGATCTCGGCCATGGTGCGGACGGCCTCGATGGGGAACGCCCCGACCGAGGTCTCGCCGGAGAGCATGATGGCATCGGCACCGTCGAGGACGGCGTTCGCCGCGTCGGAGGCCTCCGCCCGGGTCGGTCGCGAGTTCGTGATCATCGACTCCAGGACCTGGGTGGCCACGATGACCGGCTTGCCCTGCCGACGGCAGCGCTCCACCGCGGACTTCTGCACCAGTGGGACCTGCTCGAGCGGGAGCTCCACGCCGAGGTCACCACGGGCGATCATGAGACCGTCGAAGGCCTCGATGATCTCGTCGAGGTTGTCGACGGCCTGCGGCTTCTCGATCTTGGCGATGACGGGAGCCTTCACACCGACCTCGGCCATGATCTCGTGCACCGCATCGACGTCCTTCGCCGAGCGGACGAAGGACAGCGCGACCATGTCGACGTGCGCCTCCAGTGCGAAGCGCAGGTCCTCCTTGTCCTTCTCGGAGAGTGCCGGCACGCTCACCGCGACACCCGGAAGGTTGATGCCCTTGTTGTTCGAGAGCACCCCACCCTCGATGACCGAGCACACGATGTCGGTCTCGGTCACCTCGGTCGCCCGGAAGGCGATCTTGCCATCATCGATGAGGAGCAGGTCACCGGGGCGGACATCCTCCGGAAGCCCCTCATAGGTGGTCCCTACCGAGTGCTGGTCACCCGGCACCTCCCTCGTCGTGATGACGAAGGTGTCGTCCCGGGCAAGGGTGACCGGCCCTTCGGAGAAGCGACCCGTCCGGATCTTCGGACCCTGCAGATCGGCGAGGATGCCGACCGCCCGGCCGGTGTGGTCGCTCGCGCGGCGTACCTTCAGGATGTTCGCGAGGTGGTCCTCGTGGCTACCGTGCGAGAGGTTGAGCCGGGCGACGTCCATCCCGGCCTCGACCAGCGCGAGGATCGACTCCTCGGACGAGGTCGCAGGACCGAGCGTGCAGACGATCTTGGCGCGACGCATGAGCCTCTCCAGATATTGATGACAAGACACGTCCCGAGGCCGACCCGTGGCCACGGGTCGCACGTCGGGGTGTGCCAACAGCGGAGAAAACGTTACCGCACACAATCGCGCAGGCGAAGAACCGAAGTCGGCGAGCGGCTGTCCTGGGCTCAGACAGTCAGCGGACGGTCCGTCGGGTTGATCGGTCGCGGCAGTGCCGAGTGGCCGTCGGTGAGGTATGCGTCGACCCCGTTCGCGGCCGCGCGACCTTCCGCGATGGCCCAGACGATGAGCGACTGCCCACGACCGGCGTCACCGGCCACGAACACGCCCGGGACCGTCGACATGAAGCTCGCGTCCCGACGGATGTTGCCCCGCTCGTCGAGCTCGACACCGAGCTGCTTGACCACGCCGTCCGGCTCCGGACCGACGAATCCCATGGCCAGAAGCACCAGCTGGGCAGGAAGCTCCCGCTCGCTCCCCTCGACAGGGACGAACCGGCCGTTCTCGAGACGCACGTCGTGCACGCGCAGGGCACGCACGTTGCCGTTCTCGTCTCCGACGATCTCGGAGGTGCTCACCGCATACAGCCGCTCGCCACCCTCCTCGTGCGCGGAGGCGACCCGGAAGATCATCGGGTACGTCGGCCAGGGCTGGTTCGGCGCGCGGTCCTCCCCCGGCTGAGGCATGATCTCCAGGCTCGTGACGGAGCGGGCGCCCTGACGGTGCGCCGTGCCGATGCAGTCCGCACCGGTGTCGCCACCGCCGATGACGATGACGTCCTTGCCGGTCGCGAGGATCTGGTCCTCGACCTCCTCGCCGAGGGCCACGCGGTTGGCCTGGGGCAGGTAGGTCATGGCCTGGTGGACCCCGATGAGCTCGCGCCCAGGGACCGGCAGATCACGAGGGATCGTGGAGCCGGTCGTCAACACGATGGCGTTGTAGCGCTTGCGCAGCTGGTCCCCGGTGATGTCGGTGCCGACATCGATCCCCGAGCGGAAGCGGGTGCCCTCGGCCTCCATCTGGTTGAGCCGCCGGTCCAGGACCGACTTCTCCATCTTGAACTCGGGGATGCCGTAGCGGAGCAGGCCGCCCGGCTTGTCGGCCCGCTCGTACACCGCGACGGTGTGGCCGGCCCGGGTGAGCTGCTGAGCGACGGCGAGACCGGCCGGGCCCGACCCGATGACGGCGACGGTCTTGCCGGACAGCCGCTCGGGAGGCTGCGGCTTGACGGCCCCGAAGCCGAAGGCCTGCTCGATGGTCGTCACCTCGATCTGCTTGATGGTGACGGCAGGCTGGTTGATGCCCAGGACGCACGCCGTCTCGCAGGGCGCGGGGCAGAGTCGGCCGGTGAACTCCGGGAAGTTGTTCGTGGCGTGGAGGCGTTCGATCGCCTCACCCCAGTCACCCTTCCACGCCAGGTCGTTCCACTCCGGGATGAGGTTGCCGAGGGGGCAGCCGGAGTGGCAGAAGGGGATACCGCAGTCCATGCAGCGGCCGGCCTGACGACGGAGCTGGGCGAGCTCCTGCTCCTCGTAGACCTCCTTCCAGTCCCTGATCCGGACGGGAACGGGGCGACGCGCGGGGAGCTCCCGCTCGCGGATCTTCAGGAAGCCCTGAGGGTCAGCCACGGGACACCTCCATGATTCGGTTCCAGACATCGGTGCCGTCGAGATCGAGGCCCTCCGCCATTGCTTCGGCACGCACGTCGAGGACGCGCTGGTAGTCACGCGGCAGCACCAGGCTGAAGCGCGAGGAGGAGGACTCCTGCGCGTCCCAGCCGGCCAGGAGATCGCGCGCGACGGCGGACTGGGTCCACCGCACGTGGTCCTCCAGGAGGCCCCGGACGACCGGGAGGTCCTCCTCGCGCAGCGGTCCCACGTCGACGAGCTCGCCGTTGACATTCTCGGGACGCAGGTCGAGGACGTAGGCGACGCCCCCGGACATACCTGCCGCGAAGTTGCGGCCCGTCGGTCCGAGGATGAGCGCCATGCCGCCGGTCATGTACTCGCAGCCGTGGTCACCGACGCCCTCGACGACCGCCGTGGCGCCTGAGTTGCGGACACAGAACCGCTCACCCGCCTTGCCGCGGATGAAGATCTCCCCGGACGTCGCGCCGTAGCCGATGACGTTGCCGGCGATGACGTTGTGCTCCGCGACCAGCGCCGAGTTCGCGTGCGGACGCACGGTGATCCGGCCGCCGGAGAGGCCCTTGCCGACGTAGTCGTTGGCGTCACCCTCGAGACGCAGCGTGATTCCGCCCGGGATGAAGGCGCCGAACGACTGTCCCGCCGTGCCGGTGAGCGTGATGTCGATGGTGTTGTCCGGGAGACCGTGCGGGAAGGCCTTGGTGACCTCATGGCCGAGCATCGTCCCGACCGTGCGGTTGACGTTGCGCACGGTGACCGTGCCACGGACCGGTGAGCCGCCGGTCAGCGCGGGCTTCGCGAGGGCGATGAGCTCGTGGTCGAGAGCCCGCTCCAGGCCGTGGTCCTGCTCCTTGGTGCAGATCCGCCCGGAGCCGTCGGGGCTGCTCACCTCGGCGAGGATCGGCGACAGGTCGAGACCGCTTGCCTTCCAGTGCTCCACGGCGCGCGAGACGTCGAGGCTCGCGACCTCGCCGACAGCCTCGGCGATGGAGCGGAAGCCGAGGGCAGCCAGGTGCTCGCGAACCTCTTCGGCGATGTACTCGAAGAAGGTCTCGACGAACTCGGGCTTCCCGGTGAAGCGCGCCCGCAGCTCGGGGTTCTGGGTCGCGATGCCCACGGGGCACGTGTCGAGGTGACAGACGCGCATGAGGACACAGCCGGAGACCACGAGGGGCGCCGTGGCGAACCCGAACTCCTCGGCACCGAGCAGCGCAGCGATGACGACGTCCCGACCGGTCTTGATCTGCCCGTCCACCTGGACGACGATCCGGTCGCGCAGGCCGTTGAGCACGAGGGTCTGCTGGGTCTCGGCCAGCCCGAGCTCCCACGGACCACCCGCATGCTTGAGCGAGGTGAGCGGCGAGGCGCCGGTGCCACCGTCGTGACCCGAGATGAGGACGACATCGGCGTGCGCCTTGCTCACGCCCGCCGCAACGGTCCCGACACCGACCTCAGCGACGAGCTTGACGTGGATCCGGGCGCTGGGGTTGGCGTTCTTCAGGTCGTGGATCAGCTGGGCCAGGTCCTCGATGGAGTAGATGTCGTGGTGCGGCGGCGGACTGATGAGCCCGACTCCTGGGGTGCTGTGGCGGGTCTTCGCCACCCACGGGTACACCTTGCCTCCGGGCAGCTGACCGCCCTCCCCTGGCTTGGCACCCTGGGCCATCTTGATCTGGATGTCGTCGCTCTTCGTGAGGTAGAGCGACGTCACGCCGAACCGGCCCGAGGCCACCTGCTTGATGCGGGACCGGCGCAGCGGGTCGAGCAGTCGGTCCTCGTCCTCACCGCCCTCGCCGGTGTTGGAGCGGCCGCCGAGACGGTTCATCGCGACGGCGAGGGTCTCGTGCGCCTCCTTGCTGATCGAGCCGTAGCTCATCGCACCGGTGTTGAAGCGCTTGACGATCTCGCTGACCGGCTCGACCTCCTCGATCGGCACGGGCGGGCGCACGCCCTTGCGGAGCTCGAAGAGTCCGCGCAGGGTCATGAGCCGCTCGGCCTGCTCGTCGATGCGGGAGGTGTACTGCTTGAAGATGTCGTAGCGGCGGTTGCGCGTCGAGTGCTGCAGCCGGAAGACGGTCTCGGGATCGAACAGGTGCGGCTCGCCCTCCCGACGCCACTGGTACTCCCCGCCGACCTCGAGGCGGCGGTGCGGCTGGCGCCGGCCGTCGCTCGGGTATGCGGTGGCATGGCGGGCGGCGACCTCGGCAGCGATGACGTCGAGTCCGACACCGCCGAGCTGGGAGATGGTCCCCGTGAAGTGCTCGTCGACGAGCTCCTGCGACAGACCGATGGCCTCGAAGACCTGGGCCCCGCAGTAGGAAGCGACGGTGGAGATGCCCATCTTGGACATCACCTTGAGCACGCCCTTGCCGAGGGCCTTGATGAGGTTCTTCACCGCCTGCTCGGCGCTGACGCCGGTCAGCACGCCGGTCCGCACGAGGTTCTCGACGGACTCCATGGCGAGGTAGGGGTTGACCGCGGCCGCGCCGTAGCCGACGAGCATCGCGACGTGGTGGACCTCGCGCACGTCACCGGCCTCGACGAGCAGCCCGACCTGGGTGCGCGTCTTCTCCCGGATGAGGTGGTGGTGGACGGCCGAGGTGAGTAGGAGTGACGGGATCGGTGCGTGATCACGGTCGCTGTCCCGGTCGGACAGGATGACGACCCGCGCCCCGCGCTCGATGGCGGCCGACACCTCGTCGAAGATCTCGTAGAGACGCGCCTGCAGTGCCTCCGCCCCACCCGCGACCCGGTAGAGGCCGCGCACGACGTGGGCGGCGAACCCGGGCATGTCGCCGTCCTCGTTGATGTAGCGGATCTTGGCCAGGTCGTCGTTGTCGATGACCGGGAACGGCAGCACGAGCTTGCGGGCGTGCGCGGGGCTGGCCGTGAGGAGGTCCGCGTCCGGTCCGACAGTGCTCGATAGCGAGGTCACGAGCTCCTCGCGGATCGCATCGAGCGGCGGGTTGGTCACCTGCGCGAAGAGCTGGGTGAAGTAGTCGAAGAGCAGCCGCGGCTTGCTCGAGAGCACCGCGATGGGGCTATCGGTGCCCATCGAGCCGAGGGCCTCGCCGCCGGAGCGGGCCATCGGCGCGAGGATGATCCGCAGCTCCTCCTCGGTGTAGCCGAAGGTCTGCTGCCGGCGCACCACCGAGGCGGCGGTGTGGACGATGTGCTCTCGCTCGGGCAGGTCGTCGACGGTCACCTGGCCTGCAGCGACCCACTCCTCGTAGGGGTGCTCTGCAGCAAGCTCGGCCTTGATCTCGTCGTCGTTGATGATGCGACCCGCCGCGGTGTCGACGAGGAACATCCGGCCAGGCTGCAGTCGCCCCTTGCGGACGACGTTCTCCGGTGCGAGGTCGAGCACCCCGGCCTCGGAGGCGAGCACGACGAGGCCGTCGTCGGTGACGTAGTAGCGCCCCGGGCGCAGGCCGTTGCGGTCGAGCACGGCCCCGATGACGGTGCCGTCGGTGAAGGTGACGCAGGCCGGGCCGTCCCAGGGCTCCATGAGGTGGGAGTGGAACTCGTAGAACGCGCGGCGCGAGGGCTCCATCGAGGTGTGGTTCTCCCACGCCTCGGGGATCATCATCAGGACCGCGTGCGGGAGGGGACGGCCGCCGAGGTGGAGGAGCTCGAGGACCTCGTCGAACGAGGCGCTGTCCGACCCGTAGGGCGAGCAGATCGGGAAGAGCCGCTCGAGGTCACCGGGGATGAGCTCGGACTGCAGCTGCGACTCACGGGCCCGCATCCAGTTGCGGTTGCCACGCACCGTGTTGATCTCACCGTTGTGGGCGATGAGCCGGTAGGGGTGGGCCAGCGGCCAGCTGGGGAAGGTGTTGGTCGAGAACCGCGAGTGGACCAGGGCCAGCTCGGTCGTCCAGCGCTCGTCGCCCAGGTCGGGGAAGAACGGCTCGAGCTGCCCGGTCGTGAGCATGCCCTTGTAGACGATGGTCCGACACGACAGCGAGGGGAAGTAGACGTCGACCTCGCGCTCGGCGCGCTTGCGGACGGCGAAGGCGACCCGGTCCAGGTCGATCCCGGTGCGGTCGGTCGCCGGTCCACCCTGGGCGGGTGCGGCGAACAGCAGAGCGAAGTGCGGCATACAGTCGGCCGCCTCCTTGCCGACGATCTCCGCCGCGTGCGGGACGTCGCGCCAGCCGAGGACCTGCAGGCCCTCGTCGTAGGCGATGGCGGCGATCCGGCGCTGGGCGTCCTCGCGGGCCCCGAGGTCCCTCGGCAGGTACGCCATGCCCGCGACGTATGCGCCGCGCGGGGGGAGCGTCACGCCCGCCTCGGCCAGGACGGGGCGGAAGAAGTCGTCCGGGATCTGGGTGAGGATGCCGGCGCCGTCGCCCACGAGCGGGTCAGCGCCGGTGGCGCCGCGGTGGTCGAGATTGCGCAGCGCGGTCAGCGCGTGCACGACGATGTCATGACCTGCATACCCACGCATCGTCGCGACCATGGCCACGCCGCAGGCGTCATGCTCCAGGTCGCGCCGGTAGAGGCCGGTGGAGGCCGGGTGCGCGGAGAAGTCAGCAATGGACACGGCTGCTCACCGTCCGTTCTTCGTAGTCCGAGGGTCGTGGGAAGGCCCCAGCCCGATACCGTCGCCGCGGTCGTCGCGGTCGTCGCGGTACGGATCAGCCGGTGTGGTGTTCTCGGGCCCATCCGTCGGAAGGGCCGTCAGCGGTCCCGCATCAGGGGCAGGTGTCGGGACCCGGGTGCCGCGTTCATCCAGGTGTTCGTCCAGGTGCGCCATCCACCCTATGTGGAGTGGGCCGCGCCGTGCTGACCTGCACGGATGGACGCGGTCGTACCAGGGCCGACGGCCACGCTGAGCGGGCATCGTCGAGCGCCGGAGCCACGTGGACGGCGCTGACCACGTGGCAGGGATATTACCGGAGGGGGGTGCCGTCCCGCGGCTCGTTCTCAGTCGTCTCGCCTCGCGAGACCGTCCCGACCTGGGCGTCGTCCTTTCCGGCCACCGGCTGGCGACGGCCGGACCAGACGACGATGGCCACCCCGAGGAGGAAGACGAGGATCGAGGTCCACACGTTGATGCGCTGCCCGAGGATGATCGTGGCCTCATCGGTGCGCATGAGCTCGATGACGAGCCTCCCGACCGGGTAGCCGGCCACGTAGAGGCCGAACACCTGGCCCCGGTGCAGGCGTACGCGTCGCTCGACGAGCATGAGCCCGGCAGCGAGGACGACGAGCCAGATGAACTCGTAGAGGAACGTCGGGTGGAAGGTGCCGAGAACGATGGGGTTGCCGTCGGCGTCGACGGCCGCCCGTCCGGCCGCATGGTTCCACTGGTGGATCGTGAGTCCCCACGGCAGGTCGGTCGGCCCACCGTAGAGCTCGTTGTTGAACCAGTTGCCCCATCGACCGATCGCCTGCGCGAGGGCAACGCCGGGCGCGGCGGCATCGGCGAAGGTGACGAAGCGCACGCCCGCCTGGCGGCACCCCCACCAGGCTCCGAGGGCGCCGAGGGAGATGGCTCCCCAGATCCCGAGGCCGCCCTCCCAGATCTTCACCACGTCGGCGAGGTTGCCCCCCTCGCCGAAGTACGCCTGGGGAGAGCTGATGACGTGGTAGAGGCGCCCGCCGATGATGCCTGCGGGCACCGCCCAGGTGGCGACGTCGAGGACCTGACCCGCTGCACCCCCGCGGGCCTCCAGTCGCTTCTGGGTCAGCCAGACCGCGACGAAGATGCCCGCGAGGATGCAGAGCGCGTAGGCATGGAGGGTGAGAGGCCCCAGCTGGAAGGCACCGACGCTGGGACTGGGGAGGGCGTAGGGCACTACGCTCCCGTGGCGGCCTCGACAGCCGCGAGCAGGGCAGCCGGGCTGTTCACCGCGCCGAGGTCGAGCGTGGTTCCGTTGAGCTTGTAGACCGGGGTGCCGTTGACCCCGTCACGGATGGACTGCTGCTCCGTGCTGCGGATGTACGCGTCGTAGGTCCCGCCGTTCACACACGTCTCGAAGGTCTCGAGCTCGGCTCCGGTGATCCCGACCTCCTCGGCCTTGGCGCTGAAGAAGTCCTTGCCCCAGCTCGGCTGCTGGCCGCCGGCGTTGACGATGCCGCTGAAGATCGCGTTGTGGTACTCGTCGAACTTGCCGGCGTCCGCCGCGCACATCGCCGAGGACGCGGCCTTGAGCGAGGCATCCCCGCCGGAGTTCGAGTCGATGACCGTCTTGAAGTGGTAGACGAGCTGGATCTTGCCGGCCTCGGCGAGCTCGGTCACGGTGTCGTTGAAGATCGCGTACGCGTTGTGGCAGTGCGGGCAGCGGAAGTCCTCGTAGATCTCCAGCGTCGGGGCACCCTCGACGATAGTGACGCCCTCGTTGGCGACGAAGCCCTTGCCCATCCCCTCCGCGCTCGCCGGCACAGAG
>JAAYCP010000044.1 GCA_012729695.1 Actinomycetales bacterium
GCAGTGCTCTCTGGCTGCTCCGCAGTGCTCTCTGGCTGCTCCGCAGTGTTCACGAGCATGTCGGCAGCCCGCACGAAGTAGTCGCGCATCGCCATGGCATGGGCCTCGGGCAGGTCGAGACTGTCGAGCGCGTCCATCATGTGCCGCAGCCAGCGGTTGCGCATATCGAGGGTGATGGGGAAGGGGACGTGGCGCATACGCAGGCGGGGGTGACCACGCTCCTCGCTGTAGGTCTTCGGTCCACCGAAGTACTGCTCGAGGAACATCCTCAGTCGCCGCTCCGCCGGCTTGAGGTCCTCCTCGGGGTACAGCGCGCGCATCGGGGCGTCCTGGGCGACCCCTTCGTAGAAGCGGGCGACGAGCCGCTCGAAGGTCTCGGCGCCGCCCACCTCGTCGTAGAAGCTCACCGTGACACCCCGATCGCCGGCGGGGCAGGTGGTGGCTGGATGCCTGCCTCGTCGAGGGCCGCCTTGATCCGCTCCCGCAGCTCCCGCTGGACGGCGAGGTTCTGGTTGGGCGCACAGGTCGCGACGGTGCGGATCGTCATCGCCGTTCCGGTGATCGACTCGACGCCGGCGACCTTGGGCTTGTCGAGCAGTCGATCGGACCAGGCCGGGTCCTCGTCCAGCTCCTGGGCGACGCGGTCCAGGACCTCGATGACCCGTTCGGCGTTCTCGGAGTAGGACACCGGGGTGTCGACGACGGCCACCGACCAGCCCTGGGACCGGTTGCCGATGCGCGTGATCTCGCCGTTGCGGATGTACCAGATGACGCCGTTGCCGTCCCGGAGCTTGGTCACCCGCAGGCCGACCTCCTCGACGGTGCCGATCGCCTCGCCGGTGTCGATGACGTCGCCCACGCCGTACTGGTCCTCGAAGATCATGAAGATGCCGGAGATGAAGTCCTTGACGAGGGTCTGGGCACCGAAGCCGAGCGCGATACCGCCGACGCCGGCCGAGGCGAGGACCGGGCCGAGCGGCAGCCCGATGATCTGCATGATCGTCAGCAGCGTGACGAGGACGATGACGAAGGTGACGACCGAGCGCAGGAGGGAGCCGATGGTGCTGACCCGCTGGTTCTGCCGGTCATCACCCAGTCCGGCGGCCTGCTGGAGGATCCGCACACTGCGCAGGCGGTATGCGCGCTGCGGCCTGGCCTCCTCAGCCCGCCGGTTGCGGTCGGTCACCGAGGCGACGACCTTGCCGATGGCGCGGTGCAGCAGCCACCGGGTGAGCAGGGCCAGGACGATGACCGCGAGGATGGAGACGCCATCGCTCAGCAGCCAGTCCTGGACCTGCTCCCACGTGAGGGTCATCGCGGCTCGGCGTCCTTACGCTGCGCCGCGAGCGCACGCTCGATCGGGTCACGGTTCTCGGTGACGAGCCGGCGCAGCGAGTCCGCCGCGTCGGTGTTGCTCGCGAGCCAGGCGTCGGTGGCGTCGAGGAGCTCCTGCGACGCGAGTGCGCGCGGGTAGAAGCCCTGGACGATCGCCTCGAGGATGGCGTGCGAGCCCTTGTCCTCGACCGTCGCGAGCATGTCGTGGTAGCGGCTGATGAACGGCCGCATGATCCGCGCCTCGACGCCGGGCCGGGTGAAGCCGAGACCGGTGGCCGAGACCGTCGCGTTGGGCAGCTCGTTGCGGACGACGGCGGCCTCCCAGGCCTCCTCCTTGGCCTCCAGCGTCGGACGTGAGGCGAGGGCACGGGCCGCCCGCTCACGAGCGGTCGCCGTGTCCTCGCGCTTGCGCTCGGCCTGGATGTCGTCGGCGCTCGCGTGCCCGGCGGCCGCCATCGCGGTGAGCAGCGTCCAGCGCATCTCGAAGTCGACGGTGAGGCCCGGCAGGATCTCGCTGCCGTCGAGGAGCCCGGCGGCGTACGAGGTGTCGTCACCCTGCGCGGTCGTCTGGCACGCGGCGGTGACGAGCTGGAGCTGGGCGTCGCTGCCGGGGATGGCCTTCTCGGCCAGCCGCCAGAGCGTGTCCCGCACGGAGACCCGGGTGGCCTCGCGCTCCTCGGGAGTGACGTACGAGAACAGGGCGGTCTGCATCTGGAGCAGCAGGGTCCGCAGCAGCGTCGAGTCGGTCTCGCCGGGGATCGTGCCGAGGACGAGATCGATGAACGGGCGCGCAGCCATCTCGGCATCGCGGACCATGTCCCACGCCGAGGCGAGGAAGAGCGCGCGGGGGAGTGAGGAGGTGAAGCAGCGGGGGTGGGCCAGCCCCGTCTCCAGGGAGCGCTGGTCGAGTCGGATCTTGCAGTAAGCGAGGTCGTCGTCGTTGACGAGGAGGAAGTCGGGCTGGGTCAGACCGACGAGCTCCGGGATGGGTGTGCGCGCTCCGTCGATGTCGACCTCGACGCGGTGGGTGCGGTGCAGGTCTGCGCCGTCCAGCGCATACAGACCGATGGCGAGCCGGTGCGGGCGCAGCGTCGGGTGGGTCTCGCTCGCCGTCTGCTCGATCACCGCGCTGGTGATCACGCCCGCCTCGTCCGTCTCGATGACCGGGCGGAGGGTGTTGACCCCGGCCGTCTCCAGCCAGGCGGCCGACCAGGTGCGCAGGTCACGCCCGCTCGTCGCCTCCAGCTCGTCGAGGAGGTCGCCGAGCGTCGTGTTGCCCCAGGCGTGCTTGCGGAAGTAGGCGCGCAGGCCGTCGCGGAAGGCGTCCCGCCCGACGTAGGCGACGAGCTGCTTGAGCACGCTCGCGCCCTTGGCGTAGGTGATGCCGTCGAAGTTGACCTCGACGTCACGCAGGTCGCGGATCTCGGCGACGATCGGGTGGGTCGTGGAGAGCTGGTCCTCGCGGTAGGCCCAGTCCTTCTCCATCGTGCCGAAGGTCGTCCAGGCGTCGACCCACTGGGTCGCCTCGGCCTGGCACGTCGTCGACGCCCACTCGGCGAAGGACTCGTTGAGCCACAGGTCGTTCCACCACTTCATCGTCACGAGGTTGCCGAACCACATGTGGGCGAGCTCGTGCAGGACGGTGAGGGCGCGTCGTTCGATGAGGGCGTCGGGGACCTTGCTGCGGAAGACGTAGACCTCGTTGAAGGTCACGCACCCGGCGTTCTCCATCGCCCCCATGTTGTACTCGGGCGTGAAGAGCTGGTCGTACTTCTCGAACGGGTACTCGCAGTCGAACTCCTCCTCGAAGAACGCGAAGCCGCGCTTGGTGATGTCGAAGAGGTTGTCCGCGTCGAGGTACGGCGTGAGCGACTTGCGGCAGAAGATGCCGAGGGGCACCTCGCCGCGACGGCTCGTGAGGGTGTCCCGGACGACGTCGTAGGGCCCGGCGACGAGCGCGGTGATGTAGCTCGAGATGCGCTGCGTGGGCGCGAACCGCCAGACAGCGCGACCGTCACCGAGCGGTTCGGGTGCGGGGTCGGGGGAGTTGGAGATGACCTGCCAGTGCTCCGGGGCCGTGACCGTGAACTGGAAGGTGGCCTTGAGGTCCGGCTGCTCGAAGACGGGGTACATCCGCCGGCTGTCCGGCACCTCGAACTGGCTGTAGAGGTAGACCTCGCCGTCGACGGGGTCGACGAACCGGTGCAGGCCCTCGCCGGTGTTCGTGTAGCGACCGACGGCGCGGATCGTCACCGTGTTGTGGTCGCGTAGCCCGGGAAGGTGCACCCGGCTGTCCTTGAAGTGGGTCCACGGGTCGAGGGACTCGCCGTTGAGGATGATCTCCTCGACGTTCTCGCCGACGAAGTCGACGAAGGTCTCGGCCCCCTCGGTCGCGTCGAAGACGATGGTGCTCGTGGTGTCGAACGTCTTCTCGTCCCTGGTGAGGTCGAGCTCGACGGTGTACGACTCGGTGGAGACGAGGCTGGAACGGGTGGTCGCCTCGTCGCGGGTGAGGTTGGTGCCTGGCACTGTGAGGGGTCTCCTAGGTCGGGAACGGCCGCTGGATATCCTCCCATGCTGCGACGACAGGGCTCATTTCTGCCAATACGGGCCGCTCCGGGGGACTCCCGGGAGGAGTCGGCACGCGTGATTGGATGTGCTCATGTCTCGTGATTCCGCTGAGTTCTGGTTCGACCCGCTGTGCCCCTGGGCGTGGATGACCTCCCGCTGGATGATGGAGGTCGAGAAGGTCCGCGACGTCGACGTCACCTGGTCGGTGATGTCGTTGGCGGTCCTCAACGAGGGCCGCGACCTCGACCAGGGCTACCGCGCCTTCCTGGACAACGCCTGGGGTCCGGTCCGCGTCATCATCGCCGCGGCGCAGCAGCACGGCCCCGAGGTCATCAAGGCGCTCTACGACGCCATGGGTGAGCGGGTCCACCACCAGCGGGCCCGCTACGAGGACGACGTCCACTACCAGCGGGTGATCGCAGAGGCGCTCGCGGAGGTCGGCCTGCCGGCCGAGCTGGCCGAGGTCGCCACGACCGACACCGTCGACGACGCGCTGCGCGCCTCCCACGCCCGGGCGATGGATCTGGTGGGCACGGATGTCGGCACCCCGGTCGTCGCGGTCAACGACATCGCCTTCTTCGGCCCGGTCGTGAGCCCGGCACCCAAGGGCGAGGCCGCCGGCCGGCTCTGGGACGGCTGCGTCCTCGTCGCCGGCACCCCTGGCTTCTTCGAGCTCAAGCGGACCCGGACCGTCGGACCGCAGTTCGACATCGAGGACGACGCAGCGGGCAGCGACACAGAGGACAGCAACACAGAGAACGAGGCAGGCTGACATGGCACGCATCCACATCGGCGGTGACCATGCCGCATACGACCTCCTCGTCGACCTGGTCGAGTGGCTGGCCCAGGAGGGGCATGACGTCGTCAACCACGGACCTTTCGAGTACGACGCCGAGGACGACTATCCCGTCTTCGTGCTGCGGGCTGCTGAGGCGGTCGCCGCCGAGCCGGGCTCGTTCGGCATCGTCCTCGGTGGATCCGGCAACGGCGAGCAGATGGCGGCGAACAAGGTCCAGGGGATCCGGGCGGCCCTGTGCTACTCCGACGAGCTCGCCAAGCTGGCGCGTGAGCACAACAAGGCCCAGATCATCTCGATCGGGGCACGGATGAACTCCGTCGAGGAGGCTCACTCGATGGTGCGCACGTTTCTCGAGACCCCCGAGAGCGACGAGGCGCGGCACCAGCGACGCATCGACCTCATCAGTGAGTACGAGCGGACGAGGACCCTGCCTGACCTGCCCCGGTGACGCCGGTCGTTACCGATTTGTTGTCGATGGCTTCTCTCCGCCTGCCGACCCCGCGTAGCATGACCCCATCACCGTTCCCGGATATGCGCTGATCAGCGCCGTTATCGGGGCACGGCCCTGTCAGTCGCGACCGAGGTTGAGTGCATGATCGTCGATCACGAGCTGACGGTGGAGAGTCGGCTGCGTCGACTTCCTGCCGTTCGCTCGGCCCGACGTGCCCTCGGGCCTGCAGGGATCCAGCGACTCGTCCTCGCCCTCACCGTGCTGTGGACGGTGCTCACGTTCTACGGGCTCGTCGTCCACGAGCCGTTGACGCCCTGGGCCTCCCTGATCGGCATCGCCGTCTTCGCCGGACTGTTCCTCGCCCCGCGCAACCTCCTCATCGCCGACGCCGGCCTCCTCGTGGCGATCCTCGCCGCGCGGTTCGTCTTCGAGAACACCAAGCCGGCGTTCACCGGCGCCTTCGTCGTGCTGCTCCTCGTCATGGCACTCATGTTCTGGGTGGCGCGCTCCCGGGCCCGGATCGGCACCCAGGGCATCGGTGGCGACAAGATCCTCGTCGACCTGCGCGACCGGCTGCGCCGGATGGGCGAGCTGCCCCAGCTCCCCGCCGGCTGGGCAGCGGAGTCGGCAGTCCACAGCGCGAACGGCGACTCGTTCTCGGGTGACTTCCTCGTCGCCTCGCTCGATTCCG
Source organism: Actinomycetales bacterium (assembly GCA_012729695.1). Classification (GTDB taxonomy): domain Bacteria; phylum Actinomycetota; class Actinomycetes; order Actinomycetales; family Dermatophilaceae; genus F2B08. The sequence continues at coordinate 5,848 of JAAYCP010000044.1, forward strand.
GGCCGCAGCGTCTCGAGGTCGCGCTCGTCGACGTCAGCGGCAAGGGAACCAAGGCCGGCACCCGCGCGCTCCTGCTCTCCGGAGCCTTCGGCGGTCTGCTCTCAGCCGTCCCGCCCGAGGAGTTCCTCACCTCCGCCAACGCGTTCCTCGGCCGGCAGGGCTGGCGGGAAGGGTTCGCCACCGCGGTCCATGTGGCGATCGAGCTGGAGACCGGCGCATACTCCGTCGGCTCGGCCGGCCACCCGCCGGCGCTGCACCTGCGGCACTCGAACGGTTCCTGGCAGATGATCGCGACCGGGGGACCACCGCTGGGGGTGCTCGACGACTTCAGCTATCGCCGGACGGAGGGAGTGCTCGAGCGTGGGGACGCCCTCATGCTCTACACCGACGGCATCATCGAGGCCAGGGAGACCAGCCTCGACGACGGCATCGACCGGCTCCTCGGCTTCGCCGACCGGGGCCGCACGGTGGGCTTCGCCGGCCTTGCTGACCATGCGTGCTGCGTCGCGCGTGCCGGGACCTCCGACGACCGCGCAGCCGTCGTCATCTGGCGAGAGTAAGCGCCGACCCTGACGATGGCGCACGGGGAGATGACCGTCCACGGCACAGCCGGGCCGGCACGGGAGTGGATCAGGTCGTATGCGGCCCGCCGGGGTCGTCGATCGGCCCTGACGCTGGAGCGGATGGAGCGCTTCCTGCCCGAGCGGGCCATTCCGGAGGGACCGCTCGATCCCGTGCAGGCGTTCGGCCGCTCGGCACCGCTGGTGATCGAGATCGGCTGCGGGCACGGGGCTGCGGCGATCGCCTATTGCCGCACCCATCCTGACCACGACCTGCTGGCCGTCGACGTGCACACCCCTGGAGTGGCGCGGATGCTCGCGGCCGCGGACGAGGCCGGCGTCCCGAATCTCAGGGTCACCATGGGGGATGCCGTGTTCCTCCTGCGGGACCGGATCGCCCCGGGATCCGTGCACGCGGTTCACCTCTTCTTCCCCGACCCCTGGCCGAAGGAGCGGCACGCGAAGCGCCGGTTCGTCTCCCCGTTCACGCTGGAGCTCATCGCCTCGCGGCTCGAGCCCGGGGGAGCCTTCCTCGTGGCGACCGATCAGGAGCACTACTTCGCGCATACCCTCGAGGCGCTGCGTGAGCACGGCGGCTGGGACGTCGTCGTGGGGGAGCGGCCCTCCTGGCGGCCCACCGCCGGGTTCGAGGCGAAGGGGATGCGGGCCGGGCGCGCGATCCACGAGATCCGCGCAGTGCGTGCCTGAGTGGCGGGCCCTCCGGAGCTGGGTCGCTCGACCTTTACTCCCGACTTCGACCCTTGCTCCC
>JAAYCP010000254.1 GCA_012729695.1 Actinomycetales bacterium
ACCCAGCCGAGGTAGAGCCCGAACGTCCCGTCGACGACGATCCGCTCACCCCATCCGCGGGCGGTGCGCGTGCTCAGCTGCTCGGCGATGACCTTGAGGACCAGAGCCAGCACGAGAATGACTGCGACACTCGCCCACAGCCAGCCCTGCTGGGTGACGAGCAGCCACGCTGCGTTGAGGACCATCGATGCCGCCGCGAGCCAGCCGGTCGCACGGGCGCGGGTGTCGGTCGCGTTGGCCGGGAGCCACTGCCAGACGACGTATCCAGCCAGTCCGAGGTAGATGACCGACCAGATCGAGAAGGCCGGTCCCGCCGGCGCGATGAGGGTCGCCTCGTCGGACAACGAGCCGCCCGCGCTCTCCTCGACACGGGTGCCGATGAGACCCGTGCCGACCGCCGTTCCGAACGCGCACACGAGGGCGGCGAGGGTCACGGCGAGACGCCGAATGGTGTCGTGGGACATGGGAGTCAGTCTGTCATCCTGCAACGACAGTTGCCGGGCCGAAGCACCCAGCGCTCAGCGCTGGGTGAGCTCCCAGGCGTCCTCGTCCGAGTCGGCCTCGACCTCTTCGAGCCCGTCGTAGGACTGCTCGATGACGTCACCCCCCAGGTCGGCATAGCCAGTGGCACCGCCCTGCGAGCCGCCATCATCGCCGTAGTCCTCGAACTCGTCCGCGATCTCCGCTGCAGGCGGGTCCTCCCCGCGGATCATCGCGAGCGTCGCGGGCAGGTCGTCCGGGCGGACCAGGACGTCGCGGGCCTTCGAGCCCTCGGAGGGCCCGACGACCCCGCGCGACTCGAGCAGGTCCATGAGGCGACCCGCCTTGGCGAACCCGACACGCAGCTTGCGCTGGAGCATCGACGTCGAGCCGAACTGCGTCGTGACGACGAGCTCGGTCGCCTGGAGCAGGAGGTCCAGGTCGTCGCCGATGTCCTCGTCCACCTGCTTCTTCGCAGCCGTGACGACGACATCCTCGCGGTAGATCGGCTGGAGCTGGCTCTTGACGTGCTCGACGACCTTGTGGATCTCCGACTCGGTGACCCAGGCGCCCTGCACGCGCATCGGCTTGCTCGCGCCCATGGGCAGGAAGAGGCCGTCACCCTGGCCGATGAGCTTCTCCGCCCCCGGCTGGTCCAGGACGACGCGGCTGTCGGCGAGCGACGAGGTCGCGAAGGCCATCCGCGACGGCACGTTCGCCTTGATCAGGCCGGTCACGACGTCGACCGAGGGCCGCTGTGTAGCGAGCACGAGGTGGATGCCGGCGGCGCGCGCGAGCTGGGTGATCCGCACGATCGAGGCCTCGACGTCGCGCGGCGCGACCATCATCAGGTCAGCGAGCTCGTCGACGACGACGAGCAGGTACGGGTACGGCGTGAGTGTGCGCTCCGAGCCGGGCAGCGGCTGCACCTTCCCGGCCTTGATCGCCTTGTTGAAGTCGTCGACGTGCTTGAAGCCGAACTGCGCCAGATCGTCGTAGCGAGCGTCCATCTCGCGCACGACCCAGTCCAGCGCCTCGGCAGCCTTCTTCGGGTTGGTGATGATCGGCGTGATGAGGTGCGGAATCCCCTCGTACGCGGTGAGCTCGACCCGCTTCGGGTCGACGAGCACCATGCGCACCTCCTCTGGCGTCGCGCGCATGAGGACCGAGGTGATCATCGAGTTCACGAAGCTGGACTTACCGCTACCCGTCGCACCCGCGACGAGCAGGTGCGGCATCTTCGCGAGGTTGGCGATGACGTAGCCGCCCTCGACGTCCTTGCCGACGCCCATCACCATCGGGTGGTGGTTGTTCCGGGCCGCCTGGCTGCGCAGCACGTCACCGAGCGAGACGTTCTCGCGGTCCGCGTTGGGGATCTCGATGCCGATGGCGGACTTGCCCGGAATCGGGCTGAGGATACGCACATCGGCCGACGCCACCGCATACGCGATGTTCTTGGAGAGGGCGGTGACGCGCTCGACCTTGGTGCCCGCACCCACCTCGAGCTCGTAACGCGTGACCGTCGGGCCGCGCGTGAATCCCGTGACCTGGCAGTCGATGTCGAACGAGTCGAGCACCTGGGTGAGCGCCTCGACGACGCGGTCGTTGGCCTCCGAGCGGGTCTTGTGCGGCGCACCCGGGGCGAGGAGGGCACCGTCGGGCAGGCTGTACGTGACGTTGCCGGCCAGGCTGAGCTGCTCGACCCGCGCCGGGAGCTGCGAGGTGGGCGGCGGCACGAGGTCGGCCTTCTTGGCCGGGGCCGAGCCGTTCTTCGCACCGTTGGCCTTGGCCTTGCCGCCGAGCGGGATCGGCTCGGTCGTCGCAGTGTCGTCCAGAGCGGTGGCGTCAGTGCTCTCCGGCGCAGCCGCCCTCCCGGTGGCCCGGCGCAGACCCGCACGGATCCGCTCCGCGGCGTTCGCCTTGTCGACGATGGCCGCCTGCTCGTATGCCTCATCACCGGCCCGCTGTCCCGCCAGGACGTCCTTGGGCTGGCGGCCGCCGCCCTTGGCGGATGCCGCCGTCTTGCGAGCCTGGCCGGCGCGCTCGGCCTCGTCGGCCTCGAGTCCTGCCCGACCGTGCTCGATGAAGATACGCAGCTGCCGGAAGCGGTACGGGATCTTGTGGACCGGCGTCGCGGTGAGGACGAGGAAGCCGAAGACCGCGAGCAGGACGAGCAGCGCGATCGCGCCGGTCGTCGTGAAGCCCATGACGAGCGGGTCCGACGCGAGGAAACCGACGATGCCGCCGGCTGCGCGCATCCCGATCGCACCGTCCGGCGGCTGCGGCACCCCCTCGGAGATGTGCACCAGGCCGGCAGCGGCAGCCGTGAAGCAGCTCAGTCCGATGAGGATGCGACTGTCGGCTGCGGCGACCTCTTCGGTGCGCGGCCGGCGCAGCATACGCATGCCGATGAGGAGGAAGACGACCGGCACGGCGACCGCGAGGCGGCCGAAGGTGCCTGCGAAGACGGCGTGGATGACGTCACCGACGACACCGGGCAG
>JAAYCP010000255.1 GCA_012729695.1 Actinomycetales bacterium
GCCAACCAGACGCTCATCACCTGGCCGGTCCGCGACTGATCGCCCCGGCTGCCGCTGCCGCGGGTGACCCCCCGCGGGTTGCGCAGCAGCGCCCGGCTCGTGAAAAGACGATCTCGCGACCGGGGGAACCGTTCGCGTGGTCGAGCCGTCCAACACGAGTTGTCGACCCACGCCCGCGTGCGGCGCGATACGGCTCGGTGAGGCATCAGCCCCTCGACCGACGACCCCACGCCTCGTTGAGGCACCCCCGCACGAGAGGTAGGACCACTGCTGTGAAGACTCTTCGACCCATCACCGGTGTCAGTGCCGTCGTCGGCGGCCTGTCGTGGACATCGGCCGCGCTCGTGCACAACTCCCTCCCCCAGGGCTGCGTGGGCGACGCATGCACCCTGGGAGGTCCGATGCGTGGTGCGTCTGCGCTCGGCGTCGGTCTCCTGGTCCTTGCCGGTGCGTTCCTTGCCATCAGCCTCGCCGGCCTTCTGCTCCTCGCCCGACGAGAAGCGGGCGTCGGTCGAGCAGGCGTGTCCGGCGGTGTGGCCTGCCTGGTCGGACTGATCCTTCTCGGGGCCGCCGGGGTGACGTCCTCGTTCATCGACAGCAACTGGGAGCACATGCCCTTTCTCGTCGCTCCCGGCGTGATCTTCCTCAGCATCGGCCTCGCCCTGGTGGCCTGGTCCGTGTGGAGGGCGAGGGTCCTCCCAGGCTCCCTCGCCGCGACGGTGCTCGTCACCCTGCTCCTCCTGCCCGTCGCCAACGAGCAGACATCACTCGTTCTGCTCGCGATTCCCTTCGGGCTGGCCTGGACCCTCGTGGGCGCGTGGATGCTCGGAACAGTGCGCCAGGCGGTCCCGCAGGTCGGAGTCAGTGCACGAGGACTGCCTTGACGGTCTTGCCCGAGGTGGTGTCGGAGATCGCGGTCTCCAGCTCGGCGAACGGATAGGTGCGAACGAGCTTCTCCAGAGGGAAGCGCCCGCTGCGGCGCAGCTCGAGGAGCTGTGGGATGAAGACGCGCGGGACGGAGTTGCCCTCGACGATGCCCTGCACCTGACGGCCGAGCTGCATCACCGGGAGCAGGTCAAGAGTCATGCCGGGGGCAGCGCCGACGATGCCGAGCCGCCCGCCCCAGGCCAGGGCGTCGACGAGCCGGGCGAGCACCGGAGCGACGCCGGTTGTGTCGAAGGCGTGTGAGGCGCCACCACCGGTGGCCTCCTGGATCTGCTCCACCTGGTCCTCGTCGTTGCCGTTGACCGTGTGCGTCGCACCGAGCTCCCTCGCCAGGGCGAGTCGCTCCTCGACGATGTCGACGGCGATGATCGTGCTGACGTTGGACGCCGCGGCGGCCATGAGTGCACTCAGACCGACCGCCCCGGTGCCCGAGACCACGATGCTGTCGAGCGGACCGGGCCGGAGAACGTTGAGGACGGCGCCGGCTCCGGTCTGGACGCCGCACCCCAGCGGGCCGAGCAGGTGCTCGTCCTCCGGGGTCACCCAGTCGGGCACCTTGGTCAGATCCCGTGCGGCGACGAGGCCGTGCGAGCCGAACGAGGACTGCCCGAAGAAGCTGGAGCCGACCGGATCGCCCTCGAGCGTGGCCTTGAAGGAGCCGTCGTCACGGGCGAGCGCGAAGTTGATGTCATTGAACTGCTCGCAGTTGAAGGGTCGGCCGGTGAGGCAGGTTCGGCAGCCGCCGCAGGAGGCGAAGGACGCCATGACCCGGTCACCCTCGGCGAAGTCGGTCACGCCAGGGCCGACACCCTCGACCACACCCGTCCCCTCGTGCCCATAGATGGCCGGCGGGAAGTCCGGTTGGTGGAAGACGTCCCGGGCGAAGAGGTCCGTGTGGCACAAGCCCGTGGAGGTGAAGCGGACGAGAACCTCGCCCGGCTGCGGATCACCGAGCTCGATGCCGTCGACGAGCTCGAAGGTGCCCTGCGGCTCGCGCAGGACGTGGGCGCTGACAGAGGTGGGCATATGGGACTCCTTCCAAGGGTCACTCCCCACCGTAGCCCGGTGCGTGCACCCTCGCGGCTCGCCCGCTACGTTGCTCCCATGTCGGATGCTGACGCGGGAGCCGAGACCACGGACCTCACGTCCCGCCCGGGTGCCAGGTGGGTGCGGCTCCTCGTCGGGATCGTCCTGCTCGTCCTCGGGGCCGTGCTCGTGCTCCGTCCCTTCACGTCGCTCGCCTTCCTCATCGCCCTGGTCGTCACTGCCTTGGTCGTCGGCGGACTGGGCGAGCTGCTCCGGAGGGACCGGGACCGAGGCGCGTGGCCATGGGTGCGGTGCGCCGCATACCTCCTCGCCGCCGTCCTCATCCTCGTCTGGCCGAGCGGATCGATCCGGCTGCTCTCCGTCATCCTGGCGGTCCTCCTCGTCGTGGACGGTGTCTCCGACATCGCCGCGCTCTCCGCCGTGCGAGGCGCGGCGCGCTACAACGCCCTGGTCGGTGGGGTGGCGTCGATCGCCTTCGGCCTGGTGCTGCTGGCCTGGCCGGATGTCACCGTCCTCGTCGTGGGCGTCTTCTTCGGTGCCCGGGTCCTCATGGCCGGGGGACGCCAGGTCGCGGCGTTCCTCCGCGGTGACGAGGACGTCCCGCTGCTGCGGAGGCGTGGCGCCGACAGGGCCCCGAGAGGGGGCTGGCTGCGGCTCACGGGCACCACCGTGGGTGCGCTCCTCGCCATCACCCTGGTCATCGTGAGCCTCGCGCTGAGCAGGGGTCGGCCGGCCCCGGACGACTTCTACGCTGCCCAAGCGACGGTGCCCTCGCAGCCAGGGCAGCTGGTGCGCAGCGAGCCGTTCACCAGCCCCGAGGTCCCGGCGGGCGCGCGTGCCTGGCGGATCCTCTACACGACGACGCGCGACGAGGCCCAGCCCGCTGTGGCCTCCGGGCTCGTCATCGTGCCGGAGCGTGAGGGGCCGGCGCCCGTCGTCGCGTGGGCCCACGGCACGACCGGGTTCGCGGAGGGCTGCGCCCCGTCAATCCTCGAGGACGGTCTGGCCGCCGGCGCGATGATGGTCCAGGACCGGGTCATCGGCCAGGGCTGGGCCATGGTGGCGACCGACTACACCGGCCTTGGTACCGCGGGCCCTCACCCCTACCTCATCGGCGAGGGGGAGGGCCGCTCGGTGCTGGACGCCATCCGGGCTGCCGGTCAGCTGACGGACGTCGAGCTCGCGGATGAGACCGTCGTGTGGGGGCACTCCCAGGGGGGCCACGCCGCGCTGTGGACCGGCCAGCTGGCACCCTCGTATGCACCGGATCTGGACATCAAGGGTGTCGCCGCGCTCGCGCCGGCCAGCAACCTGCCCGGCCTCATCGAGGGTCTTGGCGCGATCACCGGCGGCGAGATCTTCGGCAGCTTCGTCGTGGCGTCCTACACGGCGACCTACCCCGAGCTCGAGGCCGCCGAGTACCTGCGACCTGCTGCGCGCATCATCGTGCCGGAGCTCGCCCAGCGGTGCCTGGCGGAGCGGAGCACGATCGTCTCCGCCTTGCAGACCGTCCTCTTCGACCGCTCCATCTGGACCGGGGACCCCAACCGGGGTGCCTTCGCCACCCGACTCGCGCAGAACGTGCCCACGGGCCTGATCCCCGCGCCGCTGCTGCTCGGCCAGGGGGCGGACGACACGCTCATCCTGCCCGCGGCGCAGGAGGCCTACGTCGAGGGACTGTGCGCTGCGGGCCAGGCCGTCGACTACCGCACCTATCCCGGGCGCGGCCACGTCCCGCTCGTCGAGCCGGACTCGCCGCTCATCCCCGAGCTCATCTCCTGGACCGAGGACCGCTTCACCGGCAAACCTGCCACGGACACCTGCTGAGAGCGGTCAGCGCCGAGTGTGCGGGAGCACTCAGCCTGAGCGCTCGACCTCGGCCCCTGCCTCCGCCAGCAGCGCAGCGAGTTCCGTTCGGTGACAGCGTTGCTCATCCTCGCAGTAGCAGCCGACGGCGATCGCCGTACGCGCGCTCACAGCGACCAGTAGCTCGATGAGATGGCGGGCCGCGGGCGTCGCCATCTCCTTGCGGTAGGCGCGGCGGAA